>NZ_JBVKDV010000003.1:1635539-1968994 GCF_055633615.1 Amycolatopsis sp. NPDC114505
GGAAACTTGCGCAGAGTTGGGACCGCAAACTCTTTGGCTCGCAGAGGGTCCATTTTTCCCCGCCCCGGGGGGGTGGGGGGGGAAAAAGGGTGTCACCCCCTTTTTCCCCCCCCACGACACCCCCAGTCATCCCGCGCGCGGGTCCGCCAAGTCGTGGTGGCCGGCGACCGGCGCCGTGCCCGTCACCAGCTCCGCCCGGCCCTTGATGCGCAGCTTCCGGTACGCACTGGTCAAATGCTTCTCGACCGCTCTCGTCGTGACGCCCAGCTCCTCGGCGATGTCGCGGTTGCGGCCGCCGCGGGCGACGAGCTCCACGATCCGCTGCTCGGTCGTCGTCAACGCCGGGTCGACCGGGAAGGCCCGGCCGGCCGGGTGTTCGCCGGGCGCCGGGTCGGGCAGGTCGCACAGCACGCGCAACCGGCGACCGCGGCGCAGGTGGTCCTCCGCGTCGGGAACGCCGGGCCGCCGGCCGAGGGCGATCAGGGACTTCGCCAGCTCCAGCCGGTCCCCCGACGTCGCCAGGGCCGCCACCGACTCGTGCAGCAGCCGGATTCCCGGTGCGCCGGCGGCCAGCGCCGCCCGGGCCCGCAACGCCCGCCCGAGCGCCGCCGGGGCGCCCCAGCGCTGCGCGCACTCGTACTCCTGCTCCACCAGTTCGGCCGCGGCCGCGCGCCGGCCGGCCCGGCTGTGCAGGGTCGCGGCCAGCAGGCGCCACGGGTACCACGCCACGTTGGTCCGGCCGGCCCGGCTGACCTGACGGCCGAAGTCCTCGACGTACTCGATCGCGGTGGGCAGGTCCCCGGTGGTCACCGCCACCGCGCCGTGGACCATCGACAGCTCCCACGGCGCGAGCCGCGCGTCGCCGGCGGCCTGCCGGGCCCGGACCGCGAGCTCGTCGTCGCGCAGCTCGATCGCCAAGCGCGCCAGCAGGACCACGCAGTCGGTGACCACCGCGGACCAGTCCGGCGCGGCGTGCCCGAGCGCTTCGAGCGCGCGGTCCCTGGCCCGCACCGGAGCGCCGGTCGCGGCCCACAGCTTCGCCTGGTTCGTCCACGCCTGCAGCGCCGCCAGCCCCGGCTCGCCCTGGCCGGGCTCCGCGGCCGCCAGCAACCACGACTCCAGGCCCTCGGTGGCGTCGGCCGCCACCAGCACCGCGGTCACCAGCGGCAGCACCGTGAACATCTGGGCCGGACCGCCGGGTTCGCGGCCCAGCACCCGGTGGGCGAGGTCGGCGGCCACCCGCCGCGGCACCGTCTCGGCCTGCGTCGCCGCGTGCAAGAGTGCGACGACCAGCTCGCGCTGCCCCGGACCGGCCGGTGCCGGGTCCGGGCCGAGCCGGCGCAGCCGGTCCGCCGCCGCCGTGAACGTGCTCGAGTTGTCCTGGCCGTGCAGCCAGAGCCGGGCTTCCAGCCGCGCCCGCAGGTCCTCCTCGCCGCCGTTCGCGGCCAGTTCGACGAGGGTGCCGCGCAGCAGCTCGGTTTCCTCGCGGCTGCGCGCGGTCGCGAGGGCGGGCACCCGGCAGAGCAGGTCCGCCCGCTCGGCCGGGGTCCGCAGCAGGGGAAGCGCTTGCTGGAGGTGCCTGGTCGTGGCGCCGGGGTCGCGCCCGCGTTCGGCCGCGACGAGGTCGGCGAGCAGCACACCCCGTTCGGACGTCGTGTAGAGCAAGGCGTGCCGCAGGTACTGGGCCGCCTGCTCGGCCTCACCCCGGTCCGCCGCGGCCGCGGCCGCGCCCCGCAGCACCTCGGTGCCCCACGGCGCCGGTTCGGCCGTCGTCGCGAGCAGTTCCCGGGCGATCCGCTCCAGCGGCGCGCCGTCGGTGTAGAGCACTTCGGCCGCGCGCAGGCGCAACTCGTCCTGTTCGGACACGGTCATGGTGCCCGCGACGGCTTCGGCGATCCGGGCACCGGCGAACCGGAGCCCGTCGCCGGCCAGCAAACCCAGGCGCCGCAACGCTCCCGCGGCCTCGTCGAGGTCCGCCGGGTCGAGCCCGCTGAGCCGCCCGAGCGCACCGGCGTCGCCGGCCTCGCCGAACGACGTCAGCGCCCGCGCCAGCTCCGCCACCCGGGTCGGCTGGGCGCGCAGGCAGCGGGCGATGTGGTGGGACGGGCCGGTCGGCCGCAGCGCCAGCACCTCGGCGAGCTGCCCGTCGGCCGGGCCGAGGTCTTCGGCGAGCATCGCGTCGGCGAGGGCGCCGAGGAACATCGGGCTGCCCCCGGTGATTTCCCGGCACGAGACGGCGAGCTGCTCGTCGGCCGGCTCTCCGCAGTGGCGGCTCAGGAACGCCCGCGTCCCCGCCGGCGACAGCGGCCCGGGCTGCAGGACGACCGCCGCCGCGCGCACCAGGTCGCCGACCACCGGGCGGTCGGCACCGGCGTCGCCGTCGAGCACGGTGGCCACGACGACCAGCGGCATCGCCCGGAGCCGGTTGACGAGGTGGGCCAGCCAGCCCAGCGACTCGGCGTCGGACCACTGCAGGTCGTCCACGAGCAGCACCACCGGCCGCTCCGCCGCGACTTCGGCGACCAGCACCCACAGCCGGTGCAGCAGGGCGTGCCGGCCCATCGCGAGCGCCGCCGCCTCGGGCGGGTCGACCAGGCTCAGCTCCGCGGGCAGGTCCCGGCCCTCGGCCACCAGCGGCTCCAGCAGCTGCCGGGCCACCCCGTGCGGGAACCGGCGCTCGGTGGGGGCGGCGGACGCGCGCAGCACGCGCATCCCCTTCCCCGCCGCGAGCCCGGCCACGGCGTGCAGGAGCGCCGAGCGGCCGCAGCCGAGCCGCCCGCCGACCACCGCCAGCGAACCGGCTCCCCCGGCGCCGGCGTCCAGGAGGTCGGCCAGCACCGCCAGCTCGGCGTCGCGCTCGATCAGCATGGCGTCCCGAACTCCCCGTCCTCCAACGCGAACAACGCCCGCAGCTCGGCACGCCCGGTGATGCCGAAGTGCCGGTAGATGCGGGTGAGCCGCACCTCGACGGCCCGCTTGCCGACCGTCAGGCGCCGGGCGATCTCCGCGTTCGGCAGCCCTTGCACCACCATGTCCACGACCCGCGCCGAGGTCTCCGACAGGGCTTGGCGCTTGCGGTCCGCGCGCTGGGCCGAGCCGGCGGGGCGGGGCTGCGCGGCCAGCCGGGCCGTCAGGTCGAGCACCCGCGCGGACTGGCCGTCGAGCCGGTAGGCCTTCGCCAGGCGCCCGGCCTCGTGCAGCAGGCCGGACACCCCGGCCGGCTGACCGGCGTCCAGCTGCGCCTCGGCGAGCCGGAGCACCGCGGTGACGTACCAGATCCGTTCCGGCGAGTCCCGCAGCGCGTCGACCGCGCGGGTGAGCCGGAACGACGCGCTCCCCGTCGGCAGGGCGATGCCGGCGAACAGGTGGGTCAGTCCGGTGGCGGTCCGGGTTCCCCACGCCCTGGCCAGTTCCCATTCGGCCGTCACGAGTTCTTCCGCGGCTTCCGGGTGGCCGAGGTCGCGCTGGGCGACGCCGGCGAGCGAGCGCCAGGGCAGCAGCGCCGGGTTGACCCAGCCGCGGCTGAGCAGGATCCGGCCGCACTCCTGGAAGTGGTGCAGCGCGGCCCGCGGGCGCTGCCCGGTCCAGTCGAGCAGGCCGCGGGCGAACAGCAGCTGCGTGTCCAGGTGGTGGCGGCCCCGGCGCGCCGCCGTCCCCCGCGCCGGGGTCGCGGCCACCCGTTCCGCCGCGTCCCGGTCACCGCGGGCCAGCCCGAGCAGGATCTGCAGGCCCAGCAGCGCCCGGGCCATCGGCGGCGGCCACCGGGTGAGCGGGTAGCCCTCGACCGCGGCTTCGGCGTCGGCTTCGGCGGCCGCGACCCGTCCTCGCCGCAGGCTGAGCCGGCCGCGGCTGAGCAAAACCAGCGCGGCCGCGGCCCGCGAGCCCCGGCGGCGCGCGTCGGCGAGCACGCCGTCGAGGGCTTCCGCCGCTTCCAAGGGATCGTCGGTGGCCATGAGCGTCCACGCGGCGGCGATCCGCGGCGCGTAGAGACGGGTGCCGCCGCGGCCCGGGGTGAGCGCGACCCTGGCCAGCTTCCGCGCGCGTCGCGGGTCCGTGCCCCGGGTCGCGGTGAGCCAGGCGGCGACGCCCGCGCGGTCCGGGTCGAGGCGGTCCTCGGCGTAGGCCGCCGCCGGGATGCCGAGCGCGGGCACCCCGTCCGGCGAGTCGGTGGCGAGCCAGTGGAGCGCCGCCAGCGAGCCGCGGTCGGGCGCCGAGGCCCCGGGGGCGAGCCCGGCGAGCAGGCCGGCCGCCCGTTCCGGGGCGCAGCGCGTGACGAGCAGGTCCGCCGCGGCCAGCCGTTCGCACAGCAGCCGGTCGGTGGTCGCCGTCAGTGCCGCGCGGGCGAGCCGCACCTCCCCGGTGTGCGGGGCCGCCCCGTCGGCGGCGGCCAGCTCCAGCGTGAGCTGCGCGCGGGTGGTGTCGGCGAGGGGTTCGCGCAGCGCGCGGCGGTAGTACGGGGCCGCTTCGCCGGCCTGGCCGGCGGCGTTCCTCGCCGCGGTGAGGAGCGCGTCGAGCGCCCACCGCGTCCCGGCCGGCCCGGCGCCGAGCAGCAGCCGGGCGACGTCCTCCTCCGGCAGGGCGCACCGGTGCGCCAGCTCCGCGGCGGCGCCGTACAGCTCGGCCCGCTCCGCGCGGGTCATCCCGGCCAGGACCCAGGTCGCGATCCCGGGGTCGGCGGACCGGCCGCGTCCCGGCACGAGCCCGATGCCGACGAGCACCCGCCACGCCCGCGCGGGCGAGAGCGTCTGACGGCCGGCGAGCGGCCCGAGCTGTTCCGGCGACAGCACGTGCCCCGCGACGACGAAGGCCCGCAGCAGCCGGCGCAGGTCGTCGGGCAGCCGGCCGAGCAGCCCGAGCATCTGGTCACGGCGCGCGTCGGCGGCCAGCCGCTCCGGACGTGCGCCGGGCTCGGGATCGGTCCGGCAGTGGTCGAGCACCACGCGGACCAGGGCGGGGTTGCCCCCGGTGGCGGCGTGCAGCTCGGTGACGAAGTCGTCGCCGCCGGGCCCGGCCCCGTGCGCGCGGACGACCTCGGCGACCCCGGACCGGCTCAGCGGCCGCAGCCGGACGACGTGGGTCGCGTGCCAGTTGAGCCCGGACAGCTGCCACGGTTCGGCGGTTTCCTGGTCGAAGAAGGGAAGGACGACGCCGGCCCCGGTGATGACGACCAGCAGCGGCACCTGCCACAGCCGCCGCAGCAGGGCGCCGAGCCAGGCTTTGGAGCTGTCGTCCATCAGGTGGGCGTCGTCGAGCAGGAGCAGCACGGGCCGCCGCCGCGCGGCCTCGACGAAGGGATGCCACAGTTCGGGCGACCCGGGATCCCCGGGGGCACCCCCGGCGAGCAGCTCACCCAGAGCGCGCGCCACGGCCCGATCGGGCAGCGCGGAGGCCAGCTGCGAGACGACCCCGAACCGCAGCGCGGATTCGGTCAGCGAGCCCCGGGCACTGAGCACTTGAACGGGCCGGTCCTGCCCCCGCGCGGCGAGGAGGGAGAGCAGGCTGGTGCGGCCGGTCCCGGGCAGCCCGGTGACGACGGCGATGCCGGACTTGCCGTGTTCGAGATCGGTGAGGAGGCCGGTGAGCAGCGCGGTTTCGCCGACCCGCTCGGCGAGCAGCTCGGCCCCGGGAACCCCGGTGAGCACGGTCATCCCGCACACCGGCCCGTCGAAGTCCGATGTGGACGGACGGCGGCGGGTTGCGACTGCGGCGCGGGGTGCGCGGGGCCGGCGGCGGTGGTGACAGCCGGTCGCGCGGCAGAAACGCTTGCGCCGCAAGCCATCGCACGATCCGCAAGACGGACGCCGCGAGCAGGCCGGTTCAGCCTGGCACCACCTCCGCAGCCGACCAAGCGACCCGCGGCCGGCGCGCCCCACTCGAAACCGCCGCAAGCGATCGCGCGAACCGCAAGGCGGGCACCGCGAGCAGACCGGTTCGGCCCGGCACCACCTCCGCAGCCGACCAAGCGACCCGCCCCCGGCGCACCCCACTCGAAACCGCCGCAAGCGATCACGCGAACCGCAAGGCCGGCGCCGCGAGCAGACCGGTTCAGCCCGGCACCACCTCCGCAGCCGACCAAGCGGCCCGCGCCCGGCCCGGCCCCCGGCGCACCCCACTCGAAACCGGCAAGACCCGCGCCGCCGAACCCTCTTCCGCCGCCCGTCACCTCGGGTCCCTCCGAGACAGCGATGCGGCCAAATCCGCTCGCCCCCCGACGTTCAGCTTCTTGTACACGCTCGTCAAGTGCATCTCCACCGTGCGCACCGTCACGAACAGTGCCTCCGCTATCGCGCGGTTGCCGTCGCCGGCGGCGGCCAGCTCCGCCACTCGGCGCTCGCTACCCGTCAAGGTGTCGAGGGCCGAGCCTCCCTGAGGGCCCGGGCGGCCCCCGGCGGCGAGGAGGGCCGTCCGCGCCGCGTCGAGGAGGAGGCGGTCGCCCGTTCGGGTGCAGCCGTCCGCCGCTCGGCGCAAGTGCTCTCTCGCGCCCTTGCGGTCGTCGCGGGCCAGCAAGGCCCGGCCCAGCAAGTACTCCGCTCGCTGGTGCTCCCGGAGACCCGGCCCGCCCTCCAGGGTCCGGACCGCCTCGGTGAGCAGCTCGACGCCCTCCGCGCCGGCGGTCGTCACCCCCGCCGCGAGGAGGCCCATGCCCACCGCGCGGGGCGTGCCCCAGCGGGCGGCCAGCTCGCGGCCGTGCTCGGCCAGCTCCCGGCCCTCCGACAGACGACCCGACTCGGCCAGCAGGCACGCGCCGTCCAGCCACCACGGGACGAACACCGGGTTCGCCATCCCCGCACCCGCCAGGCTTTCGCCGCACGTGCGCAAGTACTCCAAGGCACCGGACGGGTCGCCGAGCGCCGCCCGCGCCTGTGCCCGCGCCATGAGGTACCAGTGGTACTCCAGTGCGAACCGGTCGAGCCGGGGACGGGTGATGCCGTCGAGCAGCTCCTCCGCGCGGGCCGCGTCGCCGCGCGGGGCCAGCACCGTCGCCAGTGCGATCCGCGGCATCGTCGTCGTCTCGCCCCAGGATTCCTGCTGGGCCAGGTCGAAGCTGACCTGCGCGTCCGCGCCGGCCTCCGTCAGGTCGCCCGCCCAGTGCCAGAACATCGCCCGCGTGCACTGGGCGAGGCAGTACGTCCACGCGTCGCCCGCGCCGCTCGCGTGCTCGATCAACCGGCCCAGCGCGTCCTGCGCCGGCTTCAGCTCGTCGGCCAGCTGGAGCGCGAGACCCGCACCCAGCGCCGCCCAGCCGCCCAGCCCGGCCGGGTCGACGCGCAACGCCCGGGTCGCCTCCGCGGCCGCCGTCGCCGCCGAATCGCCTTCCAGCGCCCGCGCCGCCGCGCGCATCCCCAGCAGCTGGCACTCGGCCGGGTCGTCGCCCGCCGGCGTGGGCTGCTCGCGGACGCGGGCCAGCGCGGCGGGCACCGTGCCCACCTGGTCCAGACCGGTGATCAGCGCCATCGACTCGACGAGCGTGCGCAGCCCGGCGTCGGCGACGGACCGCGGTTCGCCCAGCCGGGTGTCCAGCTCGGCCGCCACGTCGCGCAGCACGGTCACCGCCTCCGGCGCCCGCTGGACGGCCAACGCGACCATGCCGAGCCGGACGGCGATCCGCGCCCGCTCCCGCACGTCCACCGCCAGCCCGCGCGCTCGCTGCAGCAGGTCGAACGCCGCGACCGGTTCCGCCGGCGCCAGCGCGGCCGCCAGCTCCAGCAGCAGGCCGACGTCGGCGGGGTCTGCGACATCCGGGACTTCGCCCCGGGCCGGGGGCTCCCGAAAGCCCCCGTCTGAGACATCCGGAGCTTCGCCCCGGGCCGGGGCCTCGGCCCCCCGGAGCTCCCGAAAGCCCGCGCAGGCCAGCGCCCGCTTCAGGTACCGCGCCGCGGTGCCGGGCGCGCCGCGGCCGGTGGCGCTCTTCGCCGCCTCCCGCATGATGCCGGCCATCCACCCCTCGTCCAGCTCCGGCAGCAGGAGCAGGTGCCCCGCCACCTCCTCGGCCGGCCGGCCCGCGTCGCTGAGCAGCCGGGCGGCCCGCCGGCGCCACTGGGCCGGCTCGCCGGCGCCCCCGGCGTCGAGGATCGCGGCCCGGACCAGCTCGTGCACGAACTCGCGGGTGCCGTCGAGCAGGATTTCGTGTGCCTGCAACGTCTCCAGGGCCGCCGACACGACGGTGCCGGGTACTTCCGCCAGCTTCGCGAGCAAGTCCGGCTCGTCGTCCCCGAGCACCGCGACGGCCATCGCGACGGCGCGGGTGGACGCCGAGAGCCGGTCCAGCGTCGACGTCGCCAGGACGGCGCGGCCCGAGCCGGCGAGCGAGGACAGCGAGACCGGCTCGTCGCCGGCCCGCGCCCGGGTCAGCTCGCCGAGCATCCGGCGCAGCAGCAAGGGATTCCCGCCGGTCTCGGCGAGGCACGTACGGGCGAACAGGCCGTCCCGCGTGGCCAGCGGTTCCGGGATCAGCTCGGCCACCGCGGCGAGCGGCAGCGGGCCGAGGTCGAGGGTCCGCGTGTCGTGCGCACCCGCGATCTCGGCGAGCGTCCCATCGGCCGGGATCGCTTCCCCGCTCCGCTGCGCCAGCACGACGAGCAGCGGGAGGTCCTGGGCGCGGCGCACCAGGTACTCCAGCCAGCGGAGCGAACTTTCGTCGCACCACTGCACGTCGTCCACGACGAGGAGCAGCGGCCCCGGGGTCGCGAGCGACGCGGCCAGCCAGTACAGCCCGTGCTGCACGGCGTAGGAGCTCACGGCGGGCGGTTCCGCGACCGCGTCCGTGGTCAGCGCGTGCCGGGCGAACCGGGCACTCCCCTGCAGCAGCGACTCGCCCGATTCGCCGGTCAATCCCAAGGGGGCGAACAGCTCCCGGACGACGCCGTAGGCGGTGTTCGCATCCTTCCGCGCGGCCGAGGCCGTCAGGATCCGGCCCGGCTCCGGCAGGTCGGCCGCCGCGTCGTGGAGGGCCGCGGCGAGCAGGCTGGTCTTGCCGATCCCCGCCGGGCCGCGCACGAGCAGTGCGTGGCCGTGGCCGTCCCCGGCCTGCCGCCGGCTCGCGGTGAAGCGGTCGAGTTCTCGCCGACGCCCCACCAGCCTGGCCGGCGGCGGGGAGAACGGGGTCCGGGAAGCCAAGTGCCACCTACCGTTTCCGCTGGGCAGGCGCCCACCCCGGGGCGAACGAAGACCGCTCCACTGGGTGCGCCCGCTGCGACAGTCCGTGATCGAAGTCCAAGAAATCACAAGGCCGTCAGGCGGACAAGGGCCAACACGGGCGAATCAGGGGAAGCCGGGTAACCGCGGGCAAGAACCCTGTCCCGGACGGGCAGGAAATGTATTTGAAATTCTTTCGCCTTTCACTTTCCGGTCACCTGACCGGAAATCCTCCCCTACTCGCGCGTAATCCACTGAACGGGGCACGCGGCCTTTGTCCGTTTGTCAACTTTCGATTGGCTCGTGCGTCAACTTTCGGCTAACCGCAGCCGCCCGCGTGTCCACCGTCCGAGACGGCCTTGGCCAGCTCGGGGAATTCCCGCCGCTCATCCGAGCCCGATTCCGCGGGTGCGGTGGCGGTGCGGGCCCGCCAGGCTTCGAGGAACCGGCCGAGCCGGTCGGTGCCCCAGAACTTCTCCCGGCCCAGCACGAACATCGGGACGCCGAAGACGCCTTCGTCGGCCACCCGTTCGAGGACGTCGATCCCCCGTTCGCGCAACCCTTCGTCGTCCACCGCCCCGGCGTAGCGGGCCGGGTCGAGCCCGAGCCCCGCCGCGACCGCGCCGATCACCGCGGGGTCGGAGATGTCCTCCCCGCGCTCCCAGCGCGCCGCGCAGACGCGGTCGAGGAACGGGCGGCCCATGCCCTCGTCGGTCGCCGCGAGGTAGGCCAGGTGCGCGACCTCCCACACCGGCGCCCGGTCGACCGGCCAGATCATCGGCAGGCCCCGCTCCTTCGCGAGCCGCCGGGTGTCCTGGAGGATGTAGAAGTTCTTCGCCCGCGACATCGGCACCACCGGCAGCTCGACGCCGCGTTCGGCGAGCATCCGCTCCGAGAGCGGGTCCGGTTCCCAGACCGGGATCCATTCCGCGGCGTGCAGCACCGCCGGCTCGGTTTCCAGCAGCTCCCGGTAACAGAACCACGAATACGGGCTCCGCAGGGAGAAGTACCACCGCGGTTGCGCGTTCCTGCGCGCCATGAACGGACTCCTTCGCACTCAGACGGTGATTCCGCCGTCGATCTGGAAAACGGAACCGGTGACGTAGGCCGCGCGCGGCGAGGCGAGGAAGGAAACCAGATCGGCCACCTCGTCCGCCGTGCCGAACCGCCGCAGCGGAATTGCCTTCAGCATCTTCTCGCGCGCGGACTCCGTCATCACGCGCGTCATCTCGGTGTCGATGATCCCCGGTGCGACGGCATTCGCCCGGACGCCGTACCGGCCGACCTCCTTGGCCAGTGCCTTGGTGAACCCGATGATCCCGGCCTTGCTGGCCGAATAGTTCGTCTGCGTCGCGTTCCCGTAGACCCCGGAAACCGACGACAGGTTCACGACGCAGCCCGCGCGCCGTTTCATCATCGCGAAGACCGCCGGGCGGCAGACGTGGTAGACGCCGTCGAGGTTGGTGTGGACGACGTCGTTCCACTGCTCGTCGGACATCAGGGCGAGGGGCTGGTCGCGGGTGATCCCGGCCGAGGTGACCACGACCCCGACCGGGCCCAGCTCCCCTTCGACGCGGTCCACCCAGTCCCGCACCTCGGCCGCATTACCGACGTCGACGCGCACCCCCAGGGCGCGCACGCCGGACTCCCCGGCCAGCTTCTCCACCTCGGTCGCCGCCCGCTCGTCGGAGCGGTAGCAGAACCCGACGTCCCAGCCGTCCTCGGCCAGCCGCCGGACCACGGCCGCGCCGATCCCGCGCGACCCGCCGCTGACCAGGGCCACCCGCGGCGCGTCTCTCTCCTCGCTCATCCCTCTCCCGTCCCGTTTTCCTCGATCGTGTCCAGGTCCGCCTCGGGCCGGAACGCCAGCGTCATGCGCTCCACGCTGAGCACCCGGCGCCCGCCGGCCGTGCTCTCCCCGGCGACGATCGCGCTGTCGTCGAACACGCGGACCACGTGCAGCCGGTGCTCCAGCAGGTCGCCCGGGAAGACCTTGCCGTGGAACCGGACCCCGGAGACCGCGCCGATCAGCGTCACCCGCCCGGCGCCGGAAGCGCCGCCGGTGACACCGAGCACCCCGGCCGACTGCGCGAAGGACTCGACGAGCAGCACGTCCGGGTAGGCGAGCTGCTCCTCGGCCACGTTCTCGCCGAGCGTCGCGTACCACGGCTCGTTCGCCGTCACCGCCTTGACGGTGACCGCCCGGACGCCCGGTTCCAGCTCCACCACCCGGTCCACGAGCAGGATCGGGTACCGGTGCGGCAGCAGCTCCCGCACCCCCGCGCCGCCGATCACGCCGGGTCCTCCGCGTAGTGCAGCCGGACGCTCGCCGCCCGGCCGCGCGCGGTGCCGATCTTGGCCGAGACCCGCCAGCCGCCGTCCTCGCGCCGCCAGTCCAGGGCCAGCTCGAGCACGTCGCCCGGGACCACCGCCGAGACGAACCGGGCGGAGCCCAGCTCGGCCAGCCGCAGCTCCCCGGTGCCGGGCGGCCGGGCCGCGACCGCGCCGCGGTGCACGCACTCGACCAGGCAGACGCCCGGGAACAGCGGCAGTCCCGGGTAGTGGCCCGCGAAGACCGGTTCGATCTCGCGGACGCCGAAGCGGGCTTTCGAGTGCCAGCCGCCGTCCGCCCGGACGCCGGCCTCCAGCACCTCCACCGCGCCCCGGACCGGGCTCGCCGTCCCGGTCAACGCTCGTCCCCCGCCAGCCGGAAGACGCCGCACGCCACGGACCCGTCGGCGTCGGCCGACGTCACCACGGCGACCCGCGCGCCCGTCTCGGCCTCACCGAGCGCGGCCACCACCCCGAAGCACGCCGACGCGGCGCCGGTGTCCCCGATCAGGGCCCCGACGTCGAGCCGGTGGTCCGCGCCGAACACCTCGTCGAGGACCTCGTTCTCCTGCGCGCCGGTCCGCCCGCCCGCCCCGGAGGGCACGACGACGTCCACCGCCGCCGGGGCGACGCCGGCCTCGACCAGCGCCGCGACCACGCAGTCGCGCAACGCCGCGCGCAGGTCGTCGGCCGTGAAGACCCGCGAGGTGATCGCGAGAGCCTGCGGCCGGCCTGCGACCGCGGTCTCGGCTCGTTCGAGCAGCATCATGCAGGCGCCCTCGCCGAGCGGCCGGGGTGCCGGCCCGTCCTCGCGGCTGTGGAAGTCGAGCCATGCCCGGTCGGCGGAGTACTCCTCGGCCCCGCCCACCAGCACCGTGTCGGCTCGCCCGCGGGCGAGCAGCCGGGTCGCGTAGCGGAACGCCGAGAGGCCCGAAACCCGGCCGCTGGCCAGCGTGACGTTGGGCCCGTTCAGCCCGTACCAGATCGCGCAGCGGCCGGCGGCGCAGTTCATCACCGTGTTGGGCATCCGGGCCGGGTCGACGTGGTAGGGCTTGTCGCCGAGCAGCGACGACCGCGTGAAGTCCATCATGCTCTGGGTGCTCCCGCTGGTGGCGAGCACCAGCCCCGTGCCGCCGGGCGCGGCCCCGGCGTCGAAGACCTGCCCCACCGCGGTGACCGCCAGCGCCGTCACCCGGTCCATCGCGCGGGTTCCCTTGCGGCCCAGCACCTCCCGGATGTCGAAGTCCGGGACGGCGTGGCCGCTTTCGCCGGGCACCCCGCCTTCGGCCCGCGCGGTGTTCCGGGCGGGCTCGCCGGTGCGCAGCCCGTCCAGGAAATGCTTGTGGTCGATCCCGAAGGGCGATACCGCGGACCACGCGGTGATCACCGCGCCGGTCGCCGTTGCGCTCATCTGCTCACTCCCTCACTAGGCTGCGCGGCCGGACCCGGCCAGTGCCGGGTAGCGGCCGAGGACGACGCTCGCGTTGTTACCGCCGAACGCCATCCCGTTGTTCTGCACGACGTCGATCTCGGCGTCGACGGCGTGGTTGGGGACGCAGTCGACCGCGCACTCCGGGTCGGTCTCGACGTGGTTGATGGTCGGGAACACGAAGCCCTCGCGGATCGCGAGCGCGCCGGCGATCGCGGCGAGCGCGCTGGCCGCCCCCATGGTGTGGCCGAGCATGGACTTCAGCGAGACCGTGCGCGGGGCGTCGGCACCGAAGACGTCGTGGATGGCCCCGCATTCGGTGACGTCGTTGGCCTTCGTGCCCGTCCCGTGCGCGGAGACGAGGTCGACCTGGGCCGGGTCGAGCCCGGCGTCGTCGAGGGCCAGCCGCATGCACTGCGCGACGCCGTCCTGGTTGGGCGCCACCTGGTGGTAGGCGTCGCAGTTCAGGCCGTACCCGAGCACCTCGGCGTGGATCCGGGCGTCGCGGGCGAGCGCGGAGTCCAGCGTCTCCAGCAGGAGCACCCCGGCCCCCTCGCCGGTGAGGATGCCCTTGCGGCCGATGTCGAACGGGCGGCAGTTGTCCGGCGCGATCGTGCCCAGCCGGTAGAACCCGGCGAAGGTCTTGCGGCAGATGGCGTCCGCGCCGCCGCACAGCGCGAACTCGGCCTCGCCCGCCTTGACCGCGTCGAAGCCGTAGCCGAGCGCGTAGTTGCCCGCCGAGCACGCCGTGGCGATGGTGGTCGCCTCGACGTCGCCGAGCTCCAGCTCCCGGGCGATCGCCGTCGAGAGCCGGCTCGGCGGCACCCGCCGGACCTGCCGCGGCGTCAGCGACTCCGGCCCGCCGGCGATCCCCGCCGCGGCGAGCTCGTCGAGCTCGTTCGACTCGCCGTCGGTGGTGCCGACCGCGACCATCCCGCGCCGGGACCGGAGGTCCTCGGGCGTCAGGCCGGCGTCGTCCAGGGCCATCCGGGCCGCGGCCACCGCGAACCGGGTGGCCCGGCCCAGCGACTCGACCGGCATGTTCCGGATCCAGTCGCCGGGCTCGAACCCGCGCACCTCGCAGCCGCGGGAGTGCTCGAACCCGGTGGTGTCGAAGCCGGTGATGTCCCGGGCGCCGCTGCGCCCGGCCCGCAGGCCGGCCGCGAACTCGGTGGCGCCGAGGCCGATGCTCGACAGCGCGCCGAGCCCGGTGAGCACCACCCGGTGGCCGGTCACCAGCCCGCGCTCTCTGCGACCACTTCGTGCACGGCGGTCAGGTTCACCATCCGCGGCAGCTCGGCCTGCTCGATGGTCACCTTGAACTCCTTCTCGAGCAGCGCGAGGATCTCGATCGCGAGCAGCGAGTCGGCGCCGTGGTCGTCGATGAAGAGGCTGGTCGGGGTCATCTCGTCCTCGTCGATCTCCAGGACGTCGCAGACGATCTCCTTGATCCGAGCGGTGCGCGTGGAGGTTTCGGTACTGGTCATCTTCGTTCTTCCTTCGGTTCGGGGTTGCCGGGGTCGCGGGGGCTATTCGGCGTGCTCGGCGGCGAGGCTGCGCGGGCGCAGGTCCCGCCAGTTCTCCTCGACGTAGGTCAGGCAGGCGGCGCGGGTCTCGGGGCCGTGCACGCGGTCCCACCCGTCGGGCAGGTCGGCGAAGACGGGCCAAAGTGCGTGCTGGTCTTCGGCGTTGACGACCACGTGGAAGGTGCCCGTCTCGTCGTCGAAGGGGTTGGTCACCGATCGCTCCTTTCGTTCGCGAGGTACTGTTCGATCGCCTCGCCGATCCGCCGCAGCGGCTCGGCTCCGGTCATGGCGTCGTGCCCGGCCGGCAGTTCGGTCACGGCGATCGCACCGTCCACATGGGACGTCCAGGCCGCGGCCGTGCGGTTGTCCGGGTCGGCGGCCGCGGCGAAGTGCAGCAGCGTGCCGCGGAAGGTGCGGGGCACGAACTCCGCCTGCAGCTTCAGGTTGTTGCGCCAGGCGGCGAAGCACCGCTTCAGCTGCTCCGCGGTCAGCTCGCCCAGGGGGTTGGCTTCGCGGGCGAACAGCTCGCGCAGGCCGGCGAAGTCGGGGCCGCGCACGGGTTCCTCGTCGCCGCGGTAGCCGAAGAACCGCAGCACGATCGCCGCCAGCTCCTCCTCGTCCGGCAGCGCGTCGTCGCTGCCCGGGGCGCTGTCGAGGCTCACCAGAAGGGCTACCCGCTCGCCGTCGTCCTGCAGCCGGCAGGCGATCTCGTGCGCGACGACACCGCCGAACGACCAGCCCAGCAGGTGGTAGGGCCCGTGCGGCTGGACCCGGCGGATCTCCGCCAGGTAGTCCGCCGCCATCGCTGCGACGTCGGCGGGCAGCACGGCGTCGTCGACGATCCCGCGGGCCTGCAGGCCGTGCAGCGGCCGGTCGGCCAGGTGCGCGGCGAGCCCGTGGTAGGACCAGCTGACGCAGCCCGCCGGGTGGACGCAGAACAGCGGCTCCCGGGTGCCTTCTCGGCGCAGCGGCAGCAGGACGTCGAACGACGTCCCCCCGGCGGCGCTCTCGATCCGCCGGGCCAGCCGCGCGGGCGTCGGGTGGTCGAACAAGTCCCGAATGCCGAGCCCGCCGGCCACCCGGTCCCGGACCCGGCTCAGCAGCCGGGTCGCCAGCAGCGAATGGCCGCCGAGGGCGAAGAAGTCGTCGTGCAGGCCGACCGCGGGTACGCCGAGCACGTCGGCGAACGCCGCGCACAGCAGGTCTTCGGCCGGGGTCCGCAGCCGGTCGTGGCCCGCCGTGGCCTGGACGGCCGGTGCGGGCAGGGCCGACCGGTCGAGCTTCCCGTTGGCGGTCAAGGGGAAGCGCTCCAGCACGACCACCGCGGCCGGGACCATGTAGTCCGGCAGCGTCCGGCCCAGCCGGGCCCGCACCTCCGCCGGTTCGACCCCTTCGCCGACGACGTAGGCCGCGAGCCGCCGGTCGCCCGGGACGTCCTCGCGGACGAGCACCGTGGCGCGGCCGATGCCCGGCACGGCCAGGAGCGCGGTTTCGATCTCGCCGAGCTCGATCCGGAACCCGCGCAGCTTCACCTGGTGGTCGGTCCGGCCGACGTAGTCGAGCTGCCCGTCGGCACCCCACCGCACGAGGTCGCCGGTGCGGTACATCCGCGTGCCCGGCGCGCCGAACGGGTCGGCGACGAACCGCTGCGCGGTGAGGCCCGGGCGGTTCAGGTAGCCCCGCGCCAGGCCGGCGCCGGCGATGTACAGCTCGCCGGCGACGCCGTCCGGCACCGGCCGCAGCGCGGCGTCGAGCACGTAGACCCGGGTGTTGGCCAGCGGCACGCCGATGGTCGGCGCGCCGGGCCGGCCGGGCATGGCGGTCAGGTCCGCCGCGGTCGACCAGATCGTCGTCTCGGTGGGGCCGTAGACGTTGGTGACGCCGCCGGTGACCTCGCCGAGCCGGTCGGCCAGCGCGCGGCTGACCGCCTCGCCGCCGATCAGCGCCCGCAGGCCGCCCAAGGTCTCGGGCGCCGTGTCGGCCAGCTCCTGCCACAGCGTCGGCGTGGCCTGCATGATCGTCGCTCCACTGTGGACGATCAGGTCGCCGAGCACCGCCGGGTCGCGCACCTCGTCGCGGGCCGCGACCACCAGCCGTGCCCCGGCGAGCAGGGGCACCAGGATCTCCAGGTTGGCGATGTCGAACCCGGGCGTGGTGACCGCCAGGAAGCGGTCGTCCGGGGTGATCCGGGTGCGGGACACCATGTCGTCCAGCAGGTTCGCCAGCGCGCCGAGGGGGACGACGACGCCCTTGGGGCGGCCGGTCGAACCCGAGGTGTACAGGATGTACGCGGCGTTGTCCGGCCGGGTGACGGCGCCGTCCGGCGGAGTGGGGTGGAACTCCGCCAGGACGGCGTCGTCGAGCACCACCCGCGGTGCGGTGCCCGTCTCGGTGCCCGGGGTGGTGACGACCACCGCCGGAGCCGCGTCGTCGAGCATGAAGGCGACCCGCTCGGCCGGGTACCCGGGGTCGATCGGCAGGTACGCGGCCCCGGTCCGCAGCACCGCGAGCAGCGCGACGACCAGGTCCGCCGAGCGCGGCAGGACCAGCGCGACCACGGACTCCGGCCCGGCGCCGTGCCGGATCAGCAGGTGGGCCAGCCGGTTCGCCCTGGCGTCCAGCTCGCGGTAGGTCAGCTCGGTGTCGCCGGCGACCAGCGCGACCGTGTCCCAGGCCCGCTGGGCGGTCTGCCGCAGCCGGTCGGACAGGGCCGTCGCGGCCGGGTCCCGCTCGGTGTCGTTGCGGGCCACGAGGATCCGCTCGCGCTCACCGGCGCCGAGGACGTCGATCGCGCCCAGCCGCTTCGCCGGGCCGGTGGCCATCGCCCGCAGCACGGTGCCCAGGCGCTCCGCCATCCGCGTCACGGTCGCGGCTTCGAACAGCTCGGTGCGGTACTCGACGAAGCCGCCGAACCCGCCGTCGTGCTCGGTGAACTCGAACGACAGGTCGTATCGCGCGGTCCCGGTGCCCTCGGGCAGCACCTCGGCGTCCACTTCGGACAGTTCGAGGCTCGCCCCGGCGTTGTTGTGCAGCACCAGCAGCACGCCGAACAGCGGCGTCCGCGCCTGCGAGCGGGCCGGGTTGAGCACGTCCACCAGCCGCTCGAACGGCAGGTCCTGGTGGGCGTGGGCGGCCAGGTCGGTCGCACGGATCCGGGCGAGCAGCTCGGCGACGGTCGGGTCGCCCGACAGGTCGGTGCGCAGGACGAGGGTGTTGAGGAAGACGCCGACCAGCTCGTCCAGCGCGTCGTCGGTGCGCCCGGCGACCGGGGTGCCCAGCGGGATGTCCTCCCCCGCGCCCAGCTTCGCCAGCAGCGTGGCGAGCCCGGCCTGCAGCACCATGAACACGCTGACCCCGGCGTCGGCGGCGAGCCGTTCGAGGCCGGCCCGCAGCTCGCGGTCCAGCTCGAAGTAGACGCGGTCGCCGCGCCCGTCGGCCACGGCGGGCCGGGGGTGGTCGGTGGGCAGCTCGAGCTGGTCGGGAATCCCGGCCAGTGCGGTGCGCCAGTGCGCCAGCTGCCGCGTGGCGAGGCTGTCCGGGTCGTCCTCGGTGCCGAGCAGATCCCGTTGCCACAGGGCGAAGTCCGCGTACTGCACGGGCAGCGGCGCCCACTCCGGCGCCCGCCCGGCCCGCCTCGCGGCGTAGGCGTGGGAGAGGTCGCGGGTCAGCGGCCCGAACGACCAGCCGTCGGCGGCGATGTGGTGCACGACGACGACCAGCACGTGGTCCCGCTCGCCGGTGCTGAGCAGGGTGGCCCGCAGCGGCGGCTCCACCGCGAGGTCGAAGCCCCGCCGGGTGGCGGCGCGCACGGCGTCGGCCAGTTCCCCATCGGTGACGTCGGCGGCGGTGAACAACCCCGTGACCTCGATGATCCGCTGGTACGGGACCCCGTCGTGCTCGGGGAAGACCGTCCGCAGGCTCTCGTGCCGCGCGACGACGTCGTCGAAGGCGGCCGCGAGGGCACCGGTGTCGACCGGGCCGGTGAGCTTCACCGCGACGGACAGCGTGTAGGCCGCGCTCTGCTCCTCGAACCGGCTGAGGAACCACAGCCGCTGCTGCGCGAACGACAGCGGGAGCACGCCGGGGCGCGGCCGGGCCACCAGCGCGGCCCGGGTCCGCGCCCGGTCCAGCCGGCCGGCGAGCCCGGCGACCGTCGGGTGGTCGAAGAGGTCCTGGACGGACACCTCGGCGTCCAGCTCGGTCCGGATCCGGCTGGCCAGCCGGGTGGCCAGCAGCGAATGCCCGCCGTGGGCGAAGAAGTCGTCCGTCACGCCGACTTCCCGGCGCAGGACCTCGACGAAGAGGGCCTGCAGCCGCCGTTCGCGCTCGGTTTCCGGGGCGCGGCCGGGTTCCGCCGCGCCGGTGCTCGGCGGCACCAGCGCCTTGCGGTCGACCTTGCCGTTCGGGGTCAGCGGCAGCGTCTCCAGCCGGACGTAGGCGCCCGGCACCATGTAGCCGGGCACGGCGCGGGCGAGCCGGACGCGCAGCTCGTCGTCGGGGAGCGCGCTGTGGAGCACGACGTAGGCGGCCAGCTCGTCGCCGTGGGGCTGCACGACCACGTCGCGGACCTCGGGCTGGGCCCGCAGCGCGGCCTCGATCTCGCCGAGCTCGATGCGGTTGCCGCGGATCTTGACCTGGTCGTCGCGGCGGTGCAGGAACTCCAGCCGGTCGTCGGCACGCAGCACGACGAGGTCGCCGGTGCGGTACATCCGCTCCCCCGCGACCGGCCGGAACGGGTCCGGCACGAACGTCGCGGCGGTGCGGCCGGGGTCGGCCAGGTAGCCGCGGCCGACGCCGGTCCCGCCGACGTACAGCTCGCCCGGCACGCCGGCCGGGACCGGCCGCAGGTGGTCGTCGAGGACGTAGAGCGCGGTGTTGCGCAGCGGCGAGCCGATCGGCGTCCGCATCCCGGCGGGCGCTGTGGTCAGCACGGCGTGCGTGACGTCGTCCGAGCACTCCGTCGGCCCGTAGGCGTTGACCAGCGGGACGTCCGGGAACCGGGCGAGCCAGCGTTCGCAGGACCGCGGCGGCAGCGCCTCCCCGGTCACGACGAGCAGGCGCAGCGCGGGCAGGGCCGGCGCGCCACCCTCGATCTCCCAGGCATCGAGGGTGGCGGCCAGCAGGGACGGCACGATCTCCAGGACGGTGACGCCGTGCCCGGCCACCGTCGCGAACAGGGCGCGGGGGTCCCGCGCGGACTCACGGCCGGTCACCTGGACGCGTCCGCCGGCGACGAGCGGCGCCAGCATCTGCCAGACCGAGATGTCGAAGGTGACGGGCGCGTTGTGCACGACGACGTCCCGCTCGCCGAGCCCGAGGTCCTCGACTTTCGCGAGCAGGTGGTTGGCCATGCCGCGGCGCGCCACCATGGCGCCCTTGGGCCGGCCGGTCGACCCGGACGTGTACAGCACGTACGCCAGGTCCAGCTCCTCGCCGGACAGCGGCGGCGCGTCCTCGGCGGTCGCACCGTCGAGGGCCAGGACGGGGACGCCGCCCGCCAGTTCGGCGGCGAGCGTCCCGTGAGCGGGGTCGGCCAGGAGGACGACCGGAGCGCTTTCGTTCAGGAGACCGGCGTTCCGGACGACCGGCGCGGCGGCGTCCAGCGGCAGGTAGGCACAGCCGGCGCCGAGGACCCCCAGCACCGCGGCGACGTAACCGGCGCCCGGTTCGGCCAGCAGCGCGACCAGCGAGCCGGTCGCGGCTCCGGCGTCACGCAGCCGGGTGGTCACCGCGTTCGCGCGGCGGACGAGATCCGCGTACGTCGTCTCGCCGTGCTCATCACCGACCGCGATCCGTTCCGGGCAGCGCCCGGCGAACTCGCGCACCCGGGCCACGACGTCGGTCCAGTCGAGCGGGCGCGCGGTGTCGTTCCACTCGACCAGCAGCCGGTGTTCCTCCGCGGGGCTGAGCACCCCGAGCCGGCTGAGCGGCAGCTCCGGCCCGGCGAGCGCCTGGTCGAGGAACCGCGCCAGCCCGGCGGCCAGCCGTTCGACCGTCTCGCGGTCGAACAGGTCGGTGCTGTACTTGATCAGCGAGACGACGCCGGCGCACGCGTTCTCGCCGGTCCGCTCTTCGGCGAACTCGAAGTGCAGGTCCAGGTCCGCGGTGCCGGTCGGGACCAGCTCGCCGCCCAGCGTCAGGCCGGGCAGCTCCACGCGCGGGGTTTCGTTGCTGTGCAACGTGATCGCGACCTGGAACAGCGGGTGCCGGGCCCGCACGCGCGGCGGGTTGAGGACCTCGACGAGCCGTTCGAACGGGACGTCCTGGTTGCCGTACCCGGCGAGGTCGGTCTCCCGGACCCGGCCCAGCAGCTCCCGGAACGCCGGGTCGCCGGCCAGGTCGACGCGCAGCACGAGCGTGTTGACGAAGAACCCGGCCAGGTCGGCCAGCGCGGCGTCGGTGCGGCCCGCGACCAGGGTGCCGAGCGGGATGTCGTCGCCGGCGCCGTACTTGCCGAGCACCGCGGCGACGGCGGCCTGCAGCACCATGAACACCGTCGAGCCCGTCTCGGCGGCCAGCCGGTCGAGCCGGGCGTGCAGGTCCGCGTCGAGGGTGAAGGGGACGATGTCCCCGTGGTAGGTCGAGGTGGCCGGGCGCTGCCGGTCGACCGGCAGCGGCAGCTCGCCGGGCAGGCCGTCGAGCGCTTCGCTCCAGTACGCGAGCTGGCGCGCCTGCAGGCTTTTGGGGTCGCCGGCGTCGCCCAGCAGGTCACGCTGCCACAGCGCGTAGTCCGCGTACTGCACCGGCAGCGGCGCCCAGTCCGGGGCGACGCCGTCGAGACGGCGGGCGTAGGCCCGCGCGAGGTCGCGTGCCAGCGGGGCGGCGGACCACCCGTCGCCGGCGATGTGGTGCAGCACCAGCAGGAGCACGTGCTCGTCCGGGCCGACGGCGAACAGCGTCGGCCGCAGCGGCACGTCCCGCGTCACGTCGAACGCGGTGCGCGCGGCCTCGCGCAGCACCCCGTCGAGCTCGTCCGGGGTGGTCGTGACGACCGGGAGCTCCGGTTCCGCCTCGGCCGCGGCGAGCACGAGCTGCACGCCTTCGCCGTCCACCTGCGGGTAGACCGTGCGCAGCACCTCGTGCCGGTCGACGAGGTCCCGCAGCGCCGTCCGCATCGCGCCGACGTCGAGGGTTCCGCTCAGCCGCAAGGCGATCGGGATGTTGTAGGTGGCGCCCGGTCCCTCGAACTGGTTGAGGAACCACAGCCGCTGCTGCGAGAACGACAGCGGCACCCGGCCGGGACGCGGGCCCGCGGTCAGCTCGGGGCGGGTGCCCGTGCCGCCGAGGCGTGTCGCGAGCCGGGCCGGCGTCTGGTTCTCGAAGACCTCGCGGATGGTCAGCCCGGCGTGCAGGACGGCCTCGATCCGGCCGACCAGCTTGGTGACGAGCAGCGAATGCCCGCCGCACTCGAAGAAGTTGTCGTCGATGCCGACGCTCTCGCGGCCGAGCACCTCGGCGAACAGCCGGCACAGCGTCTCTTCGCCCGGGGTGCGCGGCTCCTGGGAGCGCGGGCCGACGACCTCGGGTTCGGGCGTCGCCGGCTGGGCCGGTTCGAGCACTTCCGGCTCGCCGTAGCGGCTCCAGCGGCCGCGGCGGCCGGTCGAGACCATCCGCGTGCCGGCCCTGCCGAACGGGCTGGGCACCAGGGTCGTGGCGAGCGGGCCGGTGCCGGTGGTCGTCAGCGGCCGGCTCGACGCGACATACCACCACCCGGGGACGCCGGGCGGGACGAGGCGCAGGTGCTCGTCCAGCAGGTAGACGCGCGGTCGTGCGGGTGCGGCGACCGGCAGGCCGGCCAGCAGCTCCGGCACCCCGGCCGCGCGCTTGCTCCAGTCCCCGAGCAGCGTCTCGCGCTCCCCCGCCGCGAGCAGGTCCACAGTGGACAGCGGCCGGCCGGGATCGGCGACGGCCGAGGCGAGCACGGCCAGGAAGCGCTCGCCGAGCAGGCGGACGGTGTCTTCGAAGAAGAGGTCGGTGCTGTACTCCAGGCCGAGGGTCATCCCGGCCGGGGCGCCGCCGGCGAAGTCCTCGACGAAGTCGAACGACAGGTCGAACTTCGCGGTGCCGTTGGTGGCCAGCGCGAAGTCCCCGTTCAGCCCGTCCATCGCGACTTCGGGCCGCTCGTTGTTCTGGAAGGTGAGGATGACCTCGAACATCGTCTTCGCACCGCCGGACCGCGCCGGGCGGATGGTCTCCATCAGCCGCTCGAACGGCACGTCCTGGTGCGCGTAGGCGGCGAGGTCGGTTTCGCGGACCCGGGCGAGCAGGGCGCGGAAGCTCGGGTCGCCGGACAGGTCGGTCCGCAGGAGCACGGTGTTGAGGAACAGCCCGACCAGCGGGTCGAGCACCGGCTCGGTGCGCCCGGCGACCGGGCTGACGAGCGCGATGTCCGTGCTGCCGCCGATCCGGGACAGCAGCGTCGCCAGCGCGGCCTGCACCACCATGAACGGCGTCGCGCCGCACGCCCTGGCCAGCTCGGTGAGACCCGCGTGCAGCCCGGCGCCGATCGGGAAGTGGAGCGTGTCGCCCTGCGGCGTCCGGTTCTCCGGCCGGGGCCGGTCGAGCGGGAGGTTGAGGTCGGTGCTCAGCCCGACGAGCTCGGCCCGCCAGTACTCGATCTGCTCGTTCGCGAGGCTGCCCGGGTCGTCGTCGGCGCCGAGCAGCTCCTCCTGCCAGACCGTGTAGTCGGCGTACTGGACTTCCAGCGGCGTCCAGTCCGGGGCCCGCCCGCGCGTCCGGGCGTTGTAGGCGGCGCTCAGGTCGCGGGCCAGCGGGGCGGCCGACCAGCCGTCGGCGGCGATGTGGTGCACCACGACCAGCAGGACGTGCTCCCGCTCGCCCAGCTCGAACAGCGTGGGGCACACCGGGATCTCGGTGGCGAGGTCGAAGACGTGCGCACCCGCGTCGGCCAGGTCTTCGGCGAGGTCGTCCTCGGTGGTCTCGACGACGTCCAGCCGCGGCCGGGCGGCCTCGGGGGCGAGCACCAGCTGACGCGGTTCGCCACCGTCGTCGGGGAAGACCGTGCGCAGGGTCTCGTGCCGGGCGATGAGGTCCCAGACGGCCTGCTCGAGGGCGTCGCGGTCCAGCTCGCCGGACAGCCGCGTCACCGCGGGGACGTTGTAGGTGCCGCTCGGACCCTCCAGCCGGTCGAGGAACCACAACCGTTGCTGGGCTGGCGAAAGCGGGATGCGCGCCGGCCGCTCCGCGCGCGTCAGCGGGGGCCGGGGCCGGAGCGGGCCGTCGAGCAGCGCGGCCAGGTCGGCGGCCTTCGGGGCGCCGAACAGGTCCTTGAGCGAGAGCTCGATCCCGGTGGCGCGGCGCAGCTGCCCGATCAGCCGCGTGCCGAGCAGGGAGTGCCCGCCGAGGTCGAAGAAGTTGTCGTCGACGCCGACCCGCGCGACGTCGAGGACGTCGGCGAACGCCGTGGTGACGAGCTCCTCGTTCGCCGTGCGCGGGGCGCGGACGTCGGCGCCGGTGTCCACGCGGGGCTCCGGCAGGGCCTTGAGGTCGACCTTGCCGTTCGGGGTGAGCGGCAGTGCCGGCAGCGCTTCGAACACCGACGGCACCAGGTGCCCCGGCAGCCGCTCGGCCGTCGCGGCCCGCCACCGCTCGGGGTCGCCGTCGCCGACGACGTAGCCGACGAGCCGCTTCTGCCCGGCCGGGTCGGTGCCCACGACCACGACGGCGTCGGTGACGCCGGGCAGCGCGCGCAGCGCGACCTCGACCTCGCCGATCTCGATGCGGTGCCCGCGGATCTTGACCTGGCGGTCGCGGCGCCGGAGGAACTCCAGCTGCCCGTCTTCCCGGTGGCGCACGAGGTCGCCGGTGCGGTACATCCGCGCGCCCGAGCCGGGCTGGAACGGGTCGGGCAGGAACGTCGTGGCGGTGCGGCCGGGGTCGGCCAGGTAACCGCGGCCGACGCCGTGCCCGGCGACGTACAGCTCGCCGGGAACGCCGGGCGGGACCGGGCGCAGGCCGTCGCCGAGCACGTAGAGCCGGGTGTTGCGGACGGCGTGCCCGATCGGCACCAGCGGCCCGTCTAGCGGGCTGCCGGAGGTGAGCACCGCGTGCGTGACGTCGTCGGCGCACTCGGTCGGCCCGTAGGCGTTGACCATCGGGATCCCGCCGAACCGGGCGAACCACCGGCGGCACAGGTCCGGGGGCAGCGGCTCGCCGGTCACGACCAGCTCGCGCAGCTCCGGCAGGGCCGGCACCGCGGCGCCGTCGTCCCAGGAGTCGAGGGCGGCCCGCAGCAGTGAGGGCACGACTTCGAGGATCGTGACGCTCTCGCGGGCGGTGAGGCCGAACAGCGCGGCCGGGTCGCCGGCGACCTCCCGGCCGACCACGCGCACGCGGCCGCCGAGCACCACGGCGCAGACCATCTGCCAGATCGAGATGTCGAACGACAGCGGCGCGTTCTGCACCACGACGTCCTCGCCGTGCAGGTCCAGGTCGTCGATCTTCGCCTGGAGGTGGTTGACCAGCCCGCCGTGGGTGACCATCGCGCCCTTGGGCGTGCCGGTGGAGCCGGAGGTGAACAGGACATACGCGAGGTCGTCGGCCGCGGTCGGCACCGCCGCGTCGAGCAGCCGGCCGGCGACGGCGCCTTCGGGCACGAGCGGGTCCACGCCGAGCGCGACGGCGGCGTCCCGGTACTCGGGCGCCGCGATCACCGCCGTGGCGCCACTTTCGGTGATCAGCTGCGCCGTGCGGGCGGCCGGGGCGCGCGTGTCCAGGGGGACGTAGGCACCGCCCGCCGCCCAGACCCCGAGCATCGCCGCGATGAACCCGGCGCCGGGCCCGTCGAGGATGCCGACGCGGTCGCCCTTCGCCAGCCCGCGCTCCCCCAGCTGTCCGGCGATGGCGGCCGCGCGGCCGCACAGGTCGGCGTAGGTGGTCTCACCGGCGTCGTCGACCACCGCGACCGCGTCGGGCCGGGCGGCGGCGATCGCGTCGACCCGCTCGACGACGCCGGTGAATTCCGGGGCGCCGCTGGTGCCGGTCCACCGGGCCAGCAGCTCGCGCTCGACGGGGTCGAGCACGTCGATCCCGCCCAGCGGCCGGTCGGCCGGCCAGTCCCCCAGGTCGCGCAGGTAGCCGAGGAACCGGTGGGCCAGCCGGTCGAGGTCGGCTTCGGTGTACAGCAGCGGGTTGCCGTCGAAGAGGACGCCGAGCTCGCCGTCTTCGGTGTCGTAGACGGTGATGGAGAGGTCGTCGTTCGGCGCGGTGGACAGGTTGTGCGTGCGGCCCGGGCACGGGCCGAACCGCAGCTGCTCCACGAAGGACGCGACGTTCAGCTCCGGCCCGAACGGCCGGGTGTCGGTCGGTGGCAGGCCGATCAGCCCGCGCACCTCGCGGCCGCGGTGGCGCTGGTGCTTCAGCGTCCGGCGGACCTCCTTGCCGACGTGGCCGAGCAGCTCGCCGCGGGTCATCGCCGGGCGGATGGACAGGGGCAGCGGCAGCACGTTGGCGCGCATGCCGGGGATCGCGCGGGTCGCGTCGGTGGTGCGGGCGGTCACCGGCAGCGAGAGGACGACCTCCGGGCCGCCGGTCAGCCGCTGCAGGTACGCGCCCATCGCGGCGATCACGAACGTCGGCCACGCCGCCCGGTCCTCCCACGCCAGCGCGCGCAGGGCCGCGGCGGCGGTGGCGTCGAGGGTCGCGCCACGCCGGAGGAAGCCGTCGGCGGGCACCACCGGACGGCTCGACACGGTCGTCAGCTCCGGGGTCTCCGGGAACCGGCCGGCCCAGAACTCACGGTCGCGCTCGGCTTGCTTGGAGTCCAGATAGGACTGTTCGTCGTCGAGGAGCACCGACAGCGGCTCGAACGCGCCTTCGGCCGGGTCGCCGCCGTCCACGAGCGCGGTGTAGATCACGGCGACGCGCCGGGCGAACACCGCCTCGCTGAAGCCGTCCCACAGGACGTGGTGCGCCCGCGTGTAGAAGTAGTGCTTTTCGGCATCCAGCCGGAGCAGAGCCATCTCGTACAACGCCGCGGCGGGATCCGCCGGGTCCACCGCGCGGCGCACGTCGGCCCGCATCCACTCCAGCGCGTCCCGCTCCGCGGCGAAGCCGAGCACCGTCAGCGGCGACCCGGTCAGCGGCTCGACGACCTGGCGCACGGTGTCGCCCTCGGCCTCGAACCGCACCCGCAGGCACTCCGCCTCGGTCACCGCGCGGCGCACCGCGTCGGCGAAGACGTCCTCGCGCAGCGGGCCGTCGATCTCGTAGTACTCCGCGATGTTCCAGATCGGGTTGCCCGGGTCGAGCTGCTGGGCGTACCAGACTTCGAGCTGCGCGGCCGACAGCGGCAGGGCGGCCCCGGATGGATTCTGCGACATGCTGACGTTCTCCCGGTCAGTGCGCGGCGTTCAGTTCGGACAGGCGGCCGTCTTCGTAGGCGGGCTCGTATTCGGGCCAGTAGGACTCGCGCACCCAGGCGTCGTCGTAGACGGTGGCGAGGTAGCGCTCCCCGAAGTCCGGCGCGATGGCGACCGCGGTGACGGGCAGGCCCGCCGCGTTGGCGTCCAGCCAGGCCAGCGCGCCCGCGACCACCGTGCCGGTGGAGCCGCCGAACAGGAAGCCCCGCCCGGCCAGCTCGCGGCACCGGCGCACGGCGTCCGGCTCGGTCACGTGCACCACTTCGTCCACAAAGGACTCGTTCAGGATGCCGGGGCGGACGCTGGTGCCCAGCCCCGGGATCAGCCGGCGCGCGGGCGCCCGGCCGAAGGTCACCGACCCTTCGACGTCCACCGCCACGATCCGCGGCGCCCGCCGGGCGTTGCGGAAGTACCGGGCGCACCCCATCAGCGTCCCGGTGGTCCCCGCGCCGACGAACAGCACGTCGATGCCGGGGAACTGCCGTGCGATGGCGGGCGCGGTGGTGAGGTAGTGCGCCATCCAGTTGTCCCGGTTCGCGTACTGGTTCAGCCAGACGAACCCGCTCTGCGCGCACAGCATCCGCACGTGGGCGATGCGCGCGCCGAGGAACCCGCCCTCGGCGGCCGGCTCGGTGACGACGTGCACCCGGGCGCCGAACGCCTCCATCATCCGCCGCGTCGCCTCGTTGCAGCGCGCGTCGGTCACGCAGACGAAGCCGTAGCCGCGGTCGGCGGCGATCATGCTCAACGCGACGCCGAGGTTGCCCGAGGAGGATTCCACCAGCGTCGAGCCGGGCGTGAGCAGCCCTCGCCGTTCGGCGCTCGTGATCATCTCCAGCGCCGCCTTCAGCTTCACCGAGCCGGCGAAGTTGAACGCCTCGCACTTGAGGTACAGGGCGGGGCCGAAGACCGGCCGCAGATCCACGTACAGGTTGTCTTCGTTGTATTCCTGCGGAGCCGAGATGATGGGCACGCACAACCCCTATTCGTGCGGGAGAGAACCGGCCGGGCGGGATCGCCGCGGTCCGGGCTAGCGGGCCGGGGGCCGGTGCCGGTCCAGCTCGTGGAAGAAGCCGTCGACCACCGGGAGCTCCCCCGCCGCCGCGGTCTCGTCGTAGACGTACTTCGCCACGGCGAGGTCGAGGACCCCGAGGCCGAACGGCGAGAAGATCAGCGGACGGCCGGCCCGCGGTTCGAGGCGGCCGGTCAGCACGTCGAACAGCGTGCCGGACAGGAAACCCCGGTCCCCGGTCAGCTGCTCGGCCAGGTGCGGCGACGTGTTCGCCTTGAGGCAGTGGTCGACGTCGTCGACGACGTTGGTGGAGACCAGCACGATCTCCGGGGCGATGTCGCGCAGCGAGACGTTGAGCACCAGCGGGTCGTGGGCGAACCAGTCGACGTCGGTGACGTACGGCTCGGCGGCGACGGTGGCGAACACGACCAGGTCACTGGCGCGGATCAGGCTCTCGGCGTCGCGGTGGCCGGTGACCCGCGCGGTGGTGCCGGTGCCTTCGAGGTAGTCGCGGAACCCGTCGGCCGACTCGGCGTGCAGGTCGTGGACGCCGATCTCGTCGAACTCCCAGCCGGTCGCCTGCAGGTAGGTGTGGATGAAGCGGGCGATCAGGCCGGTCCCGACGAACCCGACGCGGCGCGGGCGGCCGCGGACCGTGCTCAGCACCGACGCGGCGAGCGCGGCCGAGGCGGCCGTGCGGGCGGCGCTGATGATGGAGCTTTCCAGGCAGGCCAAGGGGTAGCCGGTGGCCGGGTCGTTGAGGATCAGCACCGCGGACGCCCGCGGGATCCCGTGCCGGACGTTGCCGGGGAAGCTGGAAATCCACTTGAGACCGTCCACCCCGTCATCCCCGCCGAGCGAGGCCGGCAGCGCGATGATCCGCGAGTCCGGGCGGTCCGGGAACCGCAGGAAGTAGGAGGGCGGGTTGACCGTGTTCCCGGCGCCGTGCAGCCGGTAGGCCGCCTCGACGAGGTCGACCACCTTTTTTTCGTTCCCGGCCAGTACGTTCGAGACCTGCCGGCCGGAAATGACCGCGAAAGGAGGAATTTCGTTCCGCTCCGGCATTTCTTCCCTCCGATTCCCGCCCGTCTTCCCGGGCACTGGGGTGGCTTGCCGAAATGACGCTAGCCGCGCCGCCACTGGCAATCCGCCACCACTGCTGGCGGGCGGCAAAGGGGCCCGCTGCTGGAATGGGGCTCGCGCCGTCGCCGGAAGAGAAGGGCCGAGGAGTGACCGCAGCAATCGAAACCGAGGGTCTGACCAAACGGTACGGCAGTCATCAGGCGTTGCGCGGGGTCGACCTGCACGTGCCGGCGGGCACGGTGCTGGGGGTGCTGGGACGCAACGGCGCGGGCAAGACCACGACCGTGCGGATCCTGTCCACCCTGCTCGTCCCCGACTCCGGCCGCGCGTTCGTCGCCGGCCTCGACGTCGTGCGGCAGCAGGCCGAAGTGCGCACCCGGATCGGGCTGACCGGGCAGTACGCCGCCGTCGACGACCGGCTGACCGGCCGCGAGAACCTGGTGCTGCTGGGCACGTTGCTCCACATCGGACGCCCGGCCGCGAAGTCCCGCGCCCGCGAGCTCCTGGCCCAGTTCGACCTCACCGACGCCGCCGACCGGCAGGTCCGGACCTATTCCGGCGGCATGCGGCGCCGGCTCGACCTCGCCAGCTGCCTGATCTCCCACCCCCCGGTCGTCTTCCTCGACGAGCCGACCACCGGGCTGGACCCAGCGAGCCGGGTCGTGCTCTGGGCGGCCGTCCGCGAGCAGGCGGCGGCCGGCACCACCGTGCTGCTCACCACCCAGTACCTCGAAGAGGCGGACAAGCTGGCCGACCGCGTCGTCGTCATCGACGCCGGCAAGGTCGTCGCCGAAGGCAGCCCGGAGCAGCTCAAGCGTGACGTCGGCGGCGAGTGGCTGGAGGTCTCCGTCACCGATCCGTCGCGCACGGCTGAAGCCCGGGAGATCCTCGCGTCGGTGGCCGGATCCGTCGAGGTCGCCGACGGCAGGCTGAGCGCGCCCGTTCCCGACGGAACGGCGGGAATCGCCGCGGTGGCGGGGAAACTCCACGCGAACGGGATCGCCGTGCAGGAGTTCGCGTTGCGCCGCCCGTCACTCGACGACGTCTTCTTCGCTCTCACCCGTACTTCGGAGGCGGTATGAACACGCTCCTCAGCGACGTCGCGGCCCTGACCGGCCGCCGGTTGCGCGCGACGGTCCGGTCGCCGGCGAAGATCGTCGGCGTGCTGCTCATGCCGATCAGCCTGGTGCTGGTGCTCGGTTTCCTGTTCGACGGCTCGATCACCCTGCCGGGCGGTGCGCCGTACGTGGACTACCTGACCGCCGGGGTCGCCGCGCAGGTGGGCCTGACGCTGGTGGCCACGAGCGGGCTCGGCATCGCCGACGACCTGGCCGGCGGCCTGGCCGACCGGTTCCGTTCGCTGCCGATCCCGCGGTCGGCGGTCCTGCTCGGCCACACGCTCTCGGACCTGGTCCTGGCGGCGGCCGGCATCGGGGCCACCACCGGGATCGCGTACACGATCGGCTGGCGGATCCACAGTGGACTGCTGCCGGGGCTGGCGGGGTTCGGGCTGCTGCTGTTGTTCGCGTACGCGATGCTCTGGCTCGGCGCCCTGATCGGCCTGCTCACCCGCGGCGCGGAGGCGATCAGCGCGATCGCGGCCCTGGTGATGGTGGTCGGCTCGTTCGTGTCGAACGCGTTCGTCCCGTTGCGCGGCCTGCCGGCCTGGCTGGCGACGGTGTCGGCGTGGAACCCGGTCAGTTCGGTGGTGGCCGCGTGCCGCCGCTTGTGGGGCAACCCGGACCTGGTGACGGCGGGGGCGGGTTTCCCCCAGCGCAACGCGACGGTGATCGCACTCGTGGTGCTCATCGCGGTCCTGGCGTTGGCGATCCCCGCCGGAACGCGGATCTACCGGACCGGCACGGCCGCCTGACCGGCAGCGCTCGCGACGGCCGGCGCGAGCAACCCGGCCACGCAGGCGCGGAAGGCGCGCTTGATGCGGTTCTTCGCCTCGCGGCACTCCGACCCGGCGGCAACTCCTGCGGCGGCCGCCCATCCGGCGCGAGCAGCGCAGCCACCCAGGCGCGGGAGCCCAGTTCTCCCCGCGGCGGCCACGCATCCGGAGCGAGCAACCCAACCCAGCAGGACCTACCGAACCGAAACCGCGGCCTGCCCGGCACTCAGCCGCCCCGGCAGGACCTGCGGCGGCCACACGTCCGGTGCGAGCAACCCCGCCACATACGCGCGCGAAACCAGCTCCGTCCGGTTCTTCACCTTCAGGAACCGCATCATCCGGTGGATGTGGTACTCCACGCCCTGCCGGGACAGGTACAGCCGCCGGGCCAGTTCGGCCGTGCTCGCTCCGGCCGCGACGCCCTGCAGGATCTGGGTCTCGATCTCGCTCATCGCGCGGTTCCGGCCCGCCGGGTCGATGCCGCGGCGCTGGACGCGGTCCGGCAGGAACAGCAGGAGGGCCGCCGCCGCGGCCGGGCGGCGGCCGGGCAGGGCCGCCGCGATCAGCGTCACCGGCAGGGCGCCCGCCGCGGGCACGAGCGGGGTGAACCGCTCGCGGAACCCGCGCTCCCCCTCCAGCACCAGCCGGGACAGGCGGCGCTGCACCCGCTCGGACACGAACGGGTGCAGCAAACCGGGGAGGTCCGCCCGGCAGACCTCGGCCGCGGTGCGGTCGAACAGGCCCAGCATCTCCCGGTTCGCCGCGACCACCCGCAGCCGGTCGTCGAGGATCGCCGAAGAGACGTCCGAATTATCCAAGAAGGACGAGAACATTCTTTGGTACTCGCCCCCGATCTCTTTTTCCCGGTCGAGGGAAAAAGGGGAGTCGGTCACCGAGCCGTGGACCTGGATTTCGGGCATGGAAAACCACCGGTTCGTAGTCGGGCGATGCGGGATCCGGTGGCTTCGGTGCCGGGTGCGCCGGCCGTGCCACCGTCAGGACTCACCCTAGGAACGGGCGGTCACCAGCGTCAACACGAACGGGTGAGTGCGACCTAATCCTGTGGCACTCCGGGTGACCGTACGGTGACCCCACCCACCGAACGGTTCGGTCGGTGCGGTTTAGATGTTCTCCTCGAATCCCGTCCGGCGGTTGACAGGACCGGGCGCGGCCGAAACACCGCGAAGACATAATCCTTTTGACATATGTTAAGGCCACCTCAAGTGCGATGCACGCCCCTGAGGTGGCCTTGACGGGTTCGTTATGCGATTCAGCTGGTCAAGCCGGTGAACGCCGCGCGAAGAGTGTCGAGGGTCTCCGCGATGTGCGGCAGCATGAGCGGCGACGGCGACCGCAGCGCCGCCCAGCGCTCCTCGTCGTCGGCGCCGTACAACATGCTGGTCGCGGCGCGGAACCGCAGCGCGCCGGGGTCGTCGCCGAGGTGCTCACCGCCCAGCACGGCCACCCCCAGCCGGTCGATCAGGTGCTCCTGCAGCGACGCCGACCCGGTGATGCCCTTCGCGGCCAGCACGTCCCGCACCGGCTCGAAGTCGGGGTAGACGTAGAAGCCGCCGGTGGGCGGGCGGCACACCGCACCGGCCTGGGTGACGATCCGGTGCACCGCGTCCGCCACGGCGCCGTGCAGGCGCGTGCTGGCCCGCAGGTGCGCGGTCACCTCGGGCGGCTCGGTCAGCGCGAGGCACGCGACCTCCTGCATGGGACCCGCCAGCGTGGACCAGATCTCGCTGGCCAGGCCCAGCACGGTCGAGCGCAGCGCCCGGCCGGCGACGGTGGCCGGGAACCGGGCGAAGCCGATCCGCCAGCCGCCGAGGGCCAGGCTCTTGCTCAGCCCGGACGTCACCACCGTGCGCTCGGGGGCGAACTCGGCCGGGCTCGCGTACGGATCGGCCGGGTCGTGCAGGATGTCGCGGTAGATCTCGTCGGAGACGATCAGCAGGTCTTCGGCTTCGGCGATCTCGCACAGCCGCCGCACGACGTCCGGCGGCGCGTGGGTGCCAGTCGGGTTGTCCGGCAGCGTCAGCAGCAGCATCCGGGGCCGCCCGCCGGCCGCGCGGAACGCCCGCAGCGCGCCGGGCAGCAGGTCGGGGTCGGGCACGCCGCCGCAGCCGGCCGGGATGGGCACCTCGAGCACCGGACGGCCGAACAGCCGCGCCTGCGGGGCGTAGGTGACCCAGCAGGGTTGCGACAGGACCACCGCGCCGTCGATCGCCGCCATCAGCGCGAGCAGCAGCGGCTTGCTCCCCGGCGCCAGCACGATCTGCTCCGCTTCGGTCAGCAGGCCCCGGCGGGTGAAGTAGCCGGCCGCGGCCGCGCGGCTGTCCTCGGCCCCGGCGACCGGCCCGTAGGCGGTGCGCCGGGCGCCGGCGAGCAGCCGGTCGGCGAGGAAGTCCGGCAGGGGCAGCCGGGACTCGCCGAACCCGAGGTGGATCAGCGGCTGGCCGGCCGCGTGCCGGCGGCTCACGGCCTCGTCGAGCGCGAGGTTCGGCGAGACGACGTGCGCGGCGGTCATCGGATCCCTCCCCGCGTGTCCGCGACCAGGCCGAGGTCCACCGGGACGCCACGCGTGCCGCTCACCGGACCTCCGCGCCCCACGACGTGCTGCGACCGGACCGCCTCCGCGATGTCCGGCGGGGTGTCCGGGAGCAGCTCCAGTTCGTCGAGCCAGGCGGCGTCCGGCGTGTACCGCGCGAAGAACGGCCTGCCGGTCAGCCCCGGGCGCCGGGCCTGCAGGAACCTCAGCTGGAACAGCCGGTCCCCGCCGAGCTCGACCGTGCCGTCGACGACGACCTTGCCCGGCGTCGCCGACATGACCGGCCCGCGGATCGTGCGCGCGAGCCCCGGCAGCCGGCCGTAAGCCCCGGCGAACAGCTCCTGGGCGCGCCCGAGCGGCACCTTGAAGTAGTCGTGCGGACCGGTGTCCCGGGCGACGAACATGTAGTACGGCACGGCACCCAGGGCCAGCTCGGTGCTCCACAGGCCGGCCAGCGCGTCCGCGTCGTCGTTGACGTGCGCGATCAGCGGCGACTGGCAGTACACCCGGGCGCCGGTGGCCAGGATCCGCTTGACCGCCTGGCCCGCGACGTCCGTAGCCAGCTCCCGTTCGTGGCTGTAGTGCGCCATCACCGAGAGCGTGCGCCCGGAGGCGACGACGTCCTCGTAGAGGCGCAGCACCGCGTCCGCGTCCGCGTCGGTCACGAAGCGCTGCGGCCAGTAGGCGACGGACTTGGTGCCGATCCGGATCGTGCGCACGGTGGGGATCGCCAGCAGCGGCTCGAGGTGCACCCGCAGCCGCTCGGCGGACATCACCATCGGGTCGCCGCCGGTGACCAGCACGTCGGTGACCTCCGGGTGCTCCCGCAGGTACTCGACGAGCCGGTCGGCCTCCTTCACCGCGAACCGCAGGTCCTTCTCGCCGACGAACTGCGCCCAGCGGAAGCAGTACGTGCAGTAGGTGTGGCAGGTCTGGCCCTGCTGGGGGAAGTACAGGACGGTGTGGCGGTACTTGTGCTGCAACCCGCCCAGCTCGTCACCGCCCAGGGTGGGCACGTTGAGCTCCAGCTGGCCCGAGGGGTGCGGGTTGAGGCTCTGGCGGATCCGCCGCACGACGGCGGGCAGGTCGGCGCGCCGCCCCGGCCCGGTGGCCGCGCGGGCCAGGTCGCGCTCGTCTTCCTTCGACAGCATCCCGTCCTGCGGGAAGACCAGCTGGAAGATCGGGTCCGCCGGCACGTTCGCCCAGTCGATGAGCTCGGTCAGCACGTACTCGTTCACCCGGAACGGAAGGACGAGGGAGAAGAGCCGGATGGTTTCGGCGAGCCCTTCCGGGACGGGGAACCTCTTCAGGATTTCGTCGAGCTTGCTCGGTCCGTACGCTTCGAACCTGGTGCCCACCGGGGCCGGCTGTTCCAGCAGCTTCACGTCGACAATTCCCTTTCCTTCGAAACGGCCACGGCAGCGAAAAACAGCGGAATCCATTTCACGGGCATTTCTGTTTCCTGCGGCCAGGTTAGAAGTCGGCGTCCTGGCAGAATGCTCGTCCCGCGAAAACCGGGAACGACACTGGCACGGCGCCACCGGGGCGGGCACTAACGTCGGAAAACGCATCGCTGCCCCGTACGAGGATGGTCTGGTGAGCATGAAGTTCTACTGCTGTCCCTTCGCCGGCGCCGGCGCGAGCGTCTACCGTTCCTGGACGCCGCCCGCGGCCGCGGAAATCGAGATCCGGCCGGTGCAGCTGGCCGGCCGTGAGGAGCAGTTCGGCCTCCCGCCGCACGAAGACGTCGCCGGCGCGGCCGCGCACGCACTCGGGCAGATCCGGCGCACCGCCGTGGCCGGCGAGGAGATCGTCCTGTTCGGCCACAGCTCGGGCGCCGCGGTCGCGTTCGAGACGGCCCGCGCGATCGCGGCGTCGGGCGAGTTCCGGCTGGCCGGGCTGGTCGTCAGCGGCGCACCGGATCCGGTGACGCCCTTGGACCTCGGCCTGCGCGGGCTCGAGGGCGAGGAGTTCGTCGCCGCCGTCGAGCGGCTGATCGGCTACGCCCACCCCGCGCTTTCCCAGCCGGAGCTGCGCGACATCCTGCTGCCACCGCTGCGCGCGGACCTCCTGGCGCGCGAGGCGTACCTGGCCCCCGCCGGCACCCGCCTGCCGGTGCCGGTGCTCGCGGTCCGCGGCGCGGACGACCCCCTCGTGTCCCGGGCCGACCTGGCCGGCTGGGAACGGGTCGCCGGCGCGGGCTTCGACGTCGCGGAGCTTCCGGGCGAGCACATGTACTTCCTGCCCGACCCGGCCGCGCTGCTGGACCTGCTCGCCGCACGGTTCGCCGTCCCGGCAAGGGAAGGAGCCCGATGAGCGACCACTGGATGTCCTTCGGCCCAGCCGGAACCGGGCCGGCCGAAGTGAGTGCCGCCCTTTCCGCGGACAGCGCCACGGACGTGCGGACGCTCGCGGCCGCGACCGCCGTCGTGCTGGCGCGGTTCTCCGGCGAGACCCCGCGGATCGCGCTGCCGGACGCTCGCGGGTCGCGGACCTGGATCCTCCCGGTGGCCGAGGACCTGCCCGCTTCCCGTTACCTCGCCGAGGTGTTCGTCGGCGCCGCGGCCGACACCGGGCCGGCGCCGGTCGCGATCGGCGTGCCGGACGGCGACTTCCCCTTGGTGCTCGACCTCACCCCAGGACAGCTGCGCTGCCGGTTCCGCCGCGAACTCGTCCACGAGACGGCCGCGCGCTGGCTGCTGCACGGCGTCCGTGTCGTGCTGGACCTGTTCGCCCGCGAGCCCGGCGCCGTGATCGGCTCGGCCGACCTGACCGCCGGCGAGCACCCGGCGCCGGTGCTGCCCGGCGAAGCCGCCCCGGACTGGCTCGACGGCGAGCACACGCTGCACGAGCTGATCCAGCGGCGGGTGCTGGCCCATCCGGACGCGATCGCCGTGACGGCCGGGGACCGGGCGGTGTCCTACCGGGAGCTCGGCCAGGCGGCGGACGTCCTCGCGGCCCGGCTCGCCGAGCGCGGCTGCGGCCCGGGCAGCCGCGTCGGCCTGACCTTCGCCCGGTCGCCGGAGCTGATCGCCGCGATGTTCGCCGTACTGAAGACGGGCGCCGCCTACGTCCCGCTCGCGCCGGGCAACCCGATCGCCCGGCTTAAGCAGATCGCCGAGGACGCGGAGGTGTCGCTCGTCCTCGCGGACTCCCCCGCCGAGCTGGGCCTGCCCACGCTGGTCGTCGACGACGGCGTGTGGACGGACCGGGCCGAGCCGTTCCTGATGACCGGCACCGCGGACGACGGCGCCTACCTCATCTACACCTCCGGATCCACCGGCCAGCCCAAGGGCGTCGTGGTGGCGCACCGGCAGATCTGCAGCCTGCTCGACGCGGCCCGGGTGTTCGGGTTCGGCTTCGGTTCCGCCGACAGCTGGGCGCTGTTCCACACCTACTCCTGGGACTTCTCGGTGTGGGAGATCTTCGGCTGCCTGACCACCGGCGGACGGCTGGTCATCGTGCCCGAGGAGACCGCCCGCGACGCGCACGCCCTGCACGACCTGCTGTCCGCCCAAGGCGTCACCGTGCTCAACCAGACCCCGTCGGTGTTCACGCAGCTGGCGGCGGTCGACGCCGACCGCGCCGAACGGCTTTCCGTGCGGCTGCTCATGTTCAGCGGCGAGCCCCTGGACATGGCGCTGATGCTCCGGTGGTTCGAGCGGTACCCGGAGCGGCGGTGCCAGGTGATCAACATGTACGGGATCACCGAGACGACGGTCGCCTGTACCTGGCATCCGGTCACCCGCGAGGCCGCCGCGGCGGGCAGCCGCTCGGTCGGGCGGGCCGTGCCGGGCTGGCGGGTCGACGTCGTCGACGAGCGGGGCCGGCGCGTGCCCCCGGGCGTGCCGGGCGAGATCCTGCTCGGCGGCGCCGGGATCGTCGACGGCTACCACCGGCGCCCCGAGCTGACCGCGGCCAAGTTCCTCGGCGAACGGGGTGCGCGCTGGTACCGCACCGGCGACCGCGGCCGCGTGCTGCCCGACGGCGAGCTGGAGTACCTGGGCCGGCTCGACGACCAGGTCAAGATCCGCGGCCACCGCGTCGAGCTCGGCGAGATCCGCGCGGTACTGCTGGCCGAACCGGGTGTCCGCGCGGCGGCCGTCGTCGTGCGCCGGCGGGGCACGGGCGCGGGTTCGGAGCGGCTGGACGCCTACGTCGCCGGTGCCGGGCTCGATCTGTCCGTTGTGGACAAAAGGCTTCAGGACCAGCTGCCCGAGTACATGGTGCCGGAGACGCTCACCGAGCTGGACGGCCTACCGGTCAACGCCAACGGGAAGCTCGACCCGGCCCGGCTGCCCGAACCCCGGGCGGCCACCGAGGAGCTCGGTCTGGTCGACGCCCTCGAAGCGACCGAGTTGCAGCTCCGGGTCGGCGAACTGTGGGCGGGCGCCCTCGGCCGTCCGATCGCCTTGGACGACGACCTGTTCTTGACGGGCGGCAACTCCCTGCTGGCGTTCACGATCGTCGACGGCATCCGCAAGGCCGGCCTCGGCGACCTGGCGGTGGCCGACCTCTACCGGACCCGCACGGTCCGCGGGGTGGCGGCGGTCCTGTCCCCCGCCTGATCAGGCGCCTTCGACCGAACCCGGCGGCAGGAAGTCCACGTCGTGCAGTGCCGACAGCCGGACGACCTCCGCCGGGTCGGTCAAGTCGTGCAGGCGGTCGAAGAGCTGCGCCAGCCGCCCGGCCGGGCTCACCCAGAACAGTCCGCGGGTGAGGCCTTCGCTGCGGTTGTAGTACGCGTGCGGGAGGCCCTTCGGCATCCGCACGGTGTCGCCGGGGCCCGCCGTCGTCCACTCGCCGTCGAGGTAGAGGGTGAACACGCCTTCCAGGATGTAGATGTGCTCGTCCTGGGTCGGGTGGACGTGCGGCGGCACCCCGGTGCCGGGCGGGTCGAGCGTCTCGAACGCGAAGCTCGACTCGCTCGCGGCCTTCAGGGAGTAGGTGTGGCCGAGCACGTTCCACACCTTCCCCTCCCCGGCCGGCGTCATCCCCTTCGGCAACGGGCCCAGCACGATCTCTTCGCCGGTCATGGCACCTCCTGCTCGTCGTGACGGATTCCGGCCAGCCGTTCCTGGACGCGGGCGTGGCGGAACTGGTAGACGCCGCCGGCCTGCCGCAGCACGCCGCGGCGGTGGGCGTCGTCGAGGAAGTGCATGAGGCGCCAGGGAAGCCGGCCGGTCGCGGCGAGCCAGACGTGGTGGACGAAGTAGTTGCCCCACGCGCGCGTCACGAGCACCGACAGGCCGATGCCGCCGCCGAAGAAGAGGCCGACCACGACCGGCAGGACCGGGTTCGTCGCCGGCGGGAACACCTGGCCGCCCGCGATCGCGCCCGCGAGGCCGTAGCAGACGGCGGCGACGCCGCGGGCCATGAACCAGCCGAAGGCCGTGCCCGCGAGCCCGCCGGCGATGGCCAGCGCCAGGTCGTACCGGCCGCCCAGCACCGGCAGGAACCGCGTGTTCGCGGTGAACGCGAACGCCATCCCGTCGAACAGCCCCAGCGACACCAGGAACGAGACGGACAGCGCGACCGCGCCGGTCCGTTCGTTGCGCAGGATCGTCCGCGGGCTCGACACGCGGCTGGCGTCGACCGGTTTCGCGAGCCACACGTGCACCGCGAAGACCAGGCCGAACACCAGTGCCAGGAAGACGACCAGGCCGGCGGCCAGCGACCAGCCCAGGCCGAGCAGGGTGCCCACGACGGCGCCGATCGCGAACCGGCCGGCGAACTTCCGGGCGGCCCCGGCGAAGCGCAGTTCGGTGCGCAGCGGCTCCGGCGCCCGCCCGAAGCGGTGCGTCAGGTATCCGGCGCCCCCGAAGGAAAGGGCGTAGATCGCGGCCAGCGCCGGTCCGTCGTCCAGTAGGCCGGTGACGACGAAGAGCAGCGCGATCAGCCCGCCGACCAGGGCCGCCCGGGTGCCCGCGGGCACCGCCCGGTACAGCTGCCACCAGGCCAGGTCGCGGCTGCGCGCCTGCTCGAGGTGCCGGGCCAGGAACCCCAGCCAGCGGGTCGCCTGCTCGGCCGTGTACCGCCCGGACGGGCTGGTCTTCGGGTTCCGCCCCGGCGGCTGCGGCACGTCGGCGTAGGCGTTGGGGACGAACGAATCGAGCAACTGCCCTTCGACGGCTTCGGCGTCTCCGGCGCCGAGCAGCTCGGCGGGATCGGCACCGGGACGGCCGTATTCGATCCGCGCGAGGTCGACCATCAACGGCGTCCGCAGCACCCGGCCCAGCGCCGCGTCCGGGTCCCGCCGCAGCCGCTCGGCCACCGGGCGCCAGCGGTCGTGGCCGGTGCCCTCCCGCGCGGACAGGTAGGTGATCGCCTCCTGCCGGGCGACCGGTTCGAGCCGCACGACGGTGGCGACGCTCAACGCCGCGCCCGACTCGCGCGTCACCTGCTCGTACTCGGCCGAGCGGCACGTCAGCACCAGCGAGCGGCCCACGGCCATGGTCTGGTCGAGCGCGTCGAGCGCCGCGGCGCGCAGGTCCGTCGGCATCTCGTCGAGGCCGTCGAGGACCGGGACGACGTGCCCGCCGAGGACGAGCCGCGTCGGCGCGCCGGGCCCGTACTCCTTGGCGTTGAGCAGGGCCGGGTGGTTCTCGGCGAGCCGGCCCGCCAGCCACCGGTCGAGGTGCTGGCGCCGCGGGTCCCACGAGGCCAGCGACAGCAGGACCGGGACCGGGGCGCCCGGGACGCGGGTGCGCAGCAGCTCCAGCGTCAGCATCAGGGCGAGCACCGACTTGCCGGAGCCGGGATCGCCGAGCACGACCAGCTGCCGCACGGGCAGCGCGGTGAACGTCTCCGCGATGTCGTCGAGGTCGCCGCGGCGCGCCGGTTTGCCCGCCCGCGCGAGCGCCGACCAGCGCAGGACGATCGGCTGCGGCCGGTGCAGCGACCGCAGCTCGGCTTCGGCGCGCCACTGCCACGTGACGGCTTCGGCCAGCTCGGTGACCGCGCGGTCGAAAGGGTGGTGCACCGGCGGCGCGTCCGGCTCAGGCTCGGGTTCGGGGTCGCTCGCGGTGGCCTCGGCGAGGATCTGGTCGTGCAGCCGCCGGAGGTCGGGGTTCGGGTCGACGCCGAGCTCGTCGGCCAGCCGCCGGCGCAGGCCGTGGAACAGCGTCGAGGCTTCGGCGTAGCGGCCCTCCTTCGCGAGGGCGCGCATGAGGAGCAGGTGGGACAGCTCGCGCATCGGGTGCTCGCCGCAGAACTCGGTCAGCTCGCGGACGACCTCACCCGTTTCGCCCAGCCGCAGCCGCCATTCGGCACAGAGCTCCACGGCGTCGGCGCGTTGTTCGTCGAGCACCGCGGCCCGGCCGGCGAGCGTGGTCGTCCGCAGCCCGTCGAGCGCCGGGCCGCGCCAGAGGGCGAGGGCGTTGCGGATCTCCTCGACGGCGTCGACGAGCTTCGCCTGCCCGGCGAGTGCCCGCGCCGCCGTGACGTGGCGGCGGAACCGGAGCGAGTCGAGGTCGTCGATATCGGTCTGCAGGCGGTACCCGGGTCCGTCGGTGACGATCATGCCGCCGGTCTCGCCGAGCCGGCTTCGCAGCGCGGACACGCAGTTGCGCACCTGCTTCACGGCCGTCGCCGGCGGCTCGTCCTCCCAGAGCGCGTCGATCATGCGCTCCACCGGGACGACCGAGTTGGGGTTGAGCAGCAAAGCGGCCAGCGCGCGTTGCTGGCGCGGGCTCGCCAGGGTCACCCGATCCCCGTACGCAAGCACTTCCAGCGTCCCGAGAATCCGGAACCTCATCGCATCCCCCCTCGTGTCCCAGGCTAGCGGCCGGCGCCCGGCTCCGGAACGCGCTGGTGGAGCCGTCGATGCCGGCGCGAGGACGAAACGAGGACGGCTTCGGGAACCCTAGGGGCACGGCGAAAGAGGGGGAATGCCGGGGCGACCCGGTGGCGGGCGCGTCGTTGGGGGTCGCGCCCACCACCGGGACCGCCGGCCCGGCGCCGGAAAACCCGGTCACTCGGTGAGGCCATCGCGGAAGCACTCCGCGGTGGCCTCTTTTGCGTGCTTGCCCCGCCTCCACTAGTCAGTGTTACTATCTACCGGTACTCAGCAAGACTGAGTAGCACCGGGAGGCGGTACATGGGCAAGCAGATGACGGAAATGCTCAAGGGCGTGCTGGAGGGCATCGTCCTGGCGGTCCTGGCCGGGCGGTCCGCGTACGGCTACGAGATCACCGCGTGGTTGCGGGAGCAGGGCTTCTCCGACATCGCCGAGGGCACCGTCTACGCGCTGCTGATCAGGATCGAGCGCCGCGGGCTCGTCGATGTCGAAAAGGTCCCGTCCGAGAAGGGACCGCCGCGGAAGGTGTACGCCGTCAACGCTCAAGGGCGGCAGTACCTCGACGAGTTCTGGAAGACCTGGGGCTTTCTCTCGGAACGGCTCGCGCAACTCCACGAAGGAGGGAACTGACCATGTCCGAGACCGAAGACGGCGGCTTCATCGCCAAGTTCATCACGCTCGTGATCGGCGACAAACGGCGGTGGCGGCAGTACAAGGCCCGCGTGAAGCGGCTCCCGCCGAACTACCGGACCGCGGTCGAGGCGATCGAGCGGTACCTGATGCACTTCGGGTCGCTGGACAGCGACAACGCCGCCTCCCTCTTCGAGGACGTCGCCGATCTGTTCGAGCGGGCCGCGGCGGACGGGACGCCGATCCGCGAGATCGTCGGCGACGACCCCGTCGAGTTCGTGGACGAGCTGATCCGGAACTACGCCAAGGGCGGGTACGTCGCCCGCGAGCGGCAACGGCTGACCAGCGCCATCGACCAGGCCGCCGGCGAAGACGGGACCTCGAGATGACCGCGATCCGGGTGCGCGGGCTGGAAAAGTCCTACAAGACACTGAAAGTGCTGCGCGGAGTGGACTTCGACGTCGAGCGGGGCAGCATCTTCGCCCTGCTCGGCTCCAACGGCGCGGGCAAGACCACCGCCGTGAAGATCCTGTCCACCCTCCTCAAGGCCGACGCCGGCGCGGCCAGCGTCCACGGGTTCGACGTCGTCACGCAGGCCGACGACGTCCGCGCGGCCATCAGCCTCACCGGGCAGTTCGCCGCCGTCGACGAGATCCTCAGCGGGCGCGAGAACCTCGTGCTCATCGCCCGGCTGCGCCACCGGAAGCAACCCGGCAAGATCGCCGACGACCTGCTGGAGCGCTTCTCGCTGACCGACGCGGGCGCGCGGAAGGTGTCGACGTACTCGGGTGGCATGCGCCGCCGCCTGGACATCGCCATGAGCCTCATCGGCGATCCGCCGGTGATCTTCCTGGACGAGCCCACCACCGGGCTCGACCCCGAAGCGCGCCTCGAAGTGTGGGACGCGGTGAAGGGCCTCGCCGCGCGCGGCACGACGGTGCTGCTCACCACCCAGTACCTCGACGAGGCCGAGCAGCTCGCCGACCGGATCGCGATCCTGCACGAGGGCCGGATCATCGTGAACGGCACGCTCGCCGAGCTCAAGGCGCTGCTCCCGCCCGCCGAGGTCGAATACGTCGAGAAGCAGCCGACGCTCGAGGACGTCTACTTCGCGGTCGTCGGCTCCCGCACGGAAGGGGACGGACAACCATGACCACGCACGTCGCCGGCGACACCACTGTCCTGTTGGGACGGTCACTGCGCCACGTCACCCGCAGCCCGGACACCGTCATCACGACCGCGGTGATGCCGATCGCCATGATGCTGATGTTCGTCTACGTGTTCGGCGGCGCGATCGACACCGGGCCGGGCTCGTACGTGAACTACCTGCTGCCCGGCATCCTGCTGATCACGATCGCCTCCGGCGTCGCCTACACCGCGCTCCGGCTCTTCACCGACCTGAAGAGCGGGATCTTCGAGCGGTTCCACTCCATGCCGATCGCCCGCTCGGCCGCGCTGTGGGCGCACGTGCTGACGTCGCTGGTCGCCAACGTGATCTCGCTCGTGATCGTCGTGGGGGTCGCCCTGCTCATGGGCTTCCGCACGAGCGCGGGAGTGACGTCGTGGCTCGCGGTCGCCGGCATCCTGGTCCTGTTCACCCTGGCGCTGACGTGGATCGCGGTGCTCGCCGGCCTCACCGCGAAGACGGCCGAAGGCGGCAGCGCGTTCTCCTACCCGCTGATCTTCCTGCCGTTCCTCAGCTCGGCGTTCGTGCCCACCGCGACGATGCCAGGGCCGGTGCGCTGGTTCGCCGAGCACCAGCCGGTGACGTCGATCGTCAACACGATCCGGGCCTTGTTCACCGGGCAGCCGATCGGCACGGACATCGGGGTCGCGCTGGCGTGGTGCGCGGGAATCCTGGTGGTGGCCTACGTCTTCGCGACGGCCGCGTATCGCCGGAAGATCTCGTAGGCGTCAGCTCCAGATCGTCACGTAGACCGGCGGCCGGAAGCGCGACGGCGGCACCCCGCTCCCCGGCGAGCGCATCACCTGCATCGCCGCCGGCGTCCCGAGGAAGTGCCGCAGGGAGTTCGCCGCACCCGAACGGCGATCCGTCGGCAGCGTCGTCACGTGCCAGCACAGCGACATCGGCGTCCCCCGCGCCGGGACCACCGCCAGTTCGTGACGGCGCAGCTGAGGAGCCACCAGGTGCTCCAGCGCCACCGACACCCCCGCGCCACTCGCCGCGGCCGACCAGGCGGCGGTCTGGTTGGGGAAGATCTGGATGCCGTCGTCCGGTACGCCCAGCCGGCGCAGCAGGCGGAGCGTGTCGCTGCCGGGGTCGGCGCCGGCCGGGTCGAGCAGCCAGCGCCAGTGCGCCGGACCGCCCTGGTGGCGGCTGTTCGGCGAGCCCACCACGACGAGCGAACCGCGGAAGACCGGGACGCAGTCGAGGCCCTTCGCCGCGTCGCCGGTCAGCTCCGGGCCCAGCGCCACGTCGGCGAGCCGGTTGGCGACCAGGACCGCCAGCTCCGTGGTGCGGGCCAGCCCGGCCGACGCGTCGATCGAGTTGCCCGAACGCCGGGTGAACGCCTCCAGCAACGGGTTCGCCACGAACTCGGCGATCTCGCTGGTCACCGCCAGCTGCAACCGCGCCGCCACGCCGTTGGCCTGCCGGACCGCCGCGTCCGCCTCGGCGCCGAGCGCCACCATCTGCGAGGCGATCGGCAGCAGCCGGCTGCCGCCCGCGGTCAGCGTCATCCCGCCCGCGCGCTTGATGAGCAGCTTGTCGCCGTGGTGCAGGCGCAGCGCGGCCAGCGCCTGGGACACCGCGGGCTCGCTCACGCCCAGCGCCTTGGCGGCGTCCGTGACCGAGCCGAGCCGGGCCACCAGGACGAACGCGTTGAGCTGGCCCAGAGTCATGGTCCCAGGTTCTCCGTCGAGCCGATCACGAGACACTACAGCTTAAGGGAAGCATTAATCGACCGCCGGCACGGCCACGGTCCGCCACTAGCCTCGGCTGATGGCCGATTCCGACGAGACCCTCCGGGTGCTGCGCGAGATCTGGGACGCCACCGGGCAGAGCAGCGAAGACGTCGAAGAAGCGTGCGGTCCGCAGAAGGCGTGCAAGAGCACGCGCGCGGTCGGCTTCGACGGGCTCACCTCGAGCTGGCGCGACCAGCTCGCCGCCGACGGCAAGCTCGAGGCGGGCGCGACCACCGTCGGCGACCTCGTTCTCGGCCGCGACCGGCAACCGTGACGCGGGAGTACCCGGACACCGTCGCCGGCCTGACCGAGCGGCTGCGCGGCGCCGGCTACCTCGCCGACCGCGGCCTCGCCACGGCCCTGCTCGTGGCCACCCGCCTGCACCGGCCGATCCTGCTGGAAGGCGAGGTCGGCGTCGGGAAGACCGAGCTGGCCAAGACGGTCGCCGAGGTCTTCGACCGGCAGCTCGTCCGCCTCCAGTGCTACGAGGGCATCGACACCGCGCAGGCGCTCTACGAATGGGACTACGCCCGCCAGCTCCTGCACATCCGGGCCCTCTCCGCGGCGGAAACGGGCGAACGCGCCGTGGCCGACCTGTTCGGCCCCGAGTTCCTGGTGGAACGGCCGCTGCTCACCGCCGTCCGGCAGGGCGCGCGAGCCGTGCTGCTCATCGACGAAATCGACCGCGCGGACGACGAGTTCGAAGCCTTCCTCCTGGAGCTGCTGGCCGACTTCCAGGTGACCGTGCCCGAGATCGGCACGATCCGGGCGCCGAGCCCGCCCCTGGTCGTGCTGACCTCCAACCGCACCCGGGAGCTGCACGACGCCCTCAAGCGGCGCTGCCTCTACCACTGGATCGGCTACCCCACCGCCGAGCGCGAGGTCGAGATCGTGCTGACCCGGGAGCCGGAGCTCCCCGAACTGCTGGCGCGCAAGGTGGTCGCGGCCGTGCACCGGCTGCGCGAGCTGGACCTGGCGAAGCCGCCGGGGGTCGCGGAGACGATCGACTGGGCGCGGATGCTGCGCTTCCTCGGTCTCGACGAACTGGACGCCGACACGCTCGGCGCGGTGGTCAAGGACCGCGACGACCTCGACGTCGTCCGCGCGAACCTGGCGGAGATCACCTCCGGTGGCTGAGGCGTTCGTCCCCCTGTTCGTCGGCTTCGCCCGCGCGCTGCGGTCCGCCGGGATCGCGGCCGGCCCGGGTGACGTCCTGACGTTCTGCCGGGCCGCCGCGGTGCTCGACCCGGCCGATCTGTCCGATGTGTACTGGGGTGGCCGGGTCACGCTCCTGGGGCGGCACGAGGACATCCCGCGGTACGACGAGGTCTTCGAGCGCTACTTCCTCGGCGGTGCTCCCCTCCCGGAGACGCTCGTCGCGGAAGTCGCCCGCGAGGCGGTCCTCGCGCTGCCCGAGGCCGAAGGCGACGGCCCCGAGCGCGAAGCCGAGGCGGTGCTGGGGCTCACCGCGTCCGACGCCGAATCGGTGAAGGACAAGGCGTTCGGCGCGTGCACGCCCGAGGAGCTGGCGGCGATCCGGCGGATGATGGCCCGGCTGCGGCTCACCCCGCCGCGCCGCCGCACCCGCCGGACGCGGCCCGCGCGCCGGGGCCCGATCCCCGACCTGCGCCGGACGGTCCGCGGAACCCTGCGCCGGTACGGGGAAATCGACGAGCTGCGCCGGCGACGCCGTCGCGTCAAGCTGCGGCCGCTCGTGCTGGTGCTGGACGTCTCGGGCTCGATGGCGGACTATTCGCGGCACCTGCTGCAGTTCGCCTATTCCGCGCGGCGGGCGGCGGCGCGGGTCGAGGTGTTCTGCTTCGGCACGCGGCTCACCCGGATCACCGACGAGCTGGGCAGCCGCGACGCCGACGTCGCGCTCGCCGAGGCGGCGCGGACCGTCGTCGACTGGGAGGGCGGGACCCGCATCGGCGACTCGCTGGCCGAGTTCGTCCGCCGGTGGGGCCGGCGCGGGATCTGCCGCGGCGCGGTCGTGGTGGTCTGCTCGGACGGACTCGACCGCGGTGATCCGGAGGTGCTGGCGAACGCCGCCGAGCGGCTGTCGCGGCTGTGCCACCGGCTGGTGTGGACGAACCCGCACGGGCGCCGTTCGGCCACCGGGATGCTGGTCGTCGCGCCGCACGTCGACGTGGTCGTGCCGGGGCACGACCTGCGCAGTCTGGAAGAGCTGGCGGCGCTGCTGCCACGGCTGGGATAGGAGACGCGGATGCGCTGGAGCGTGGCGATCGAGGCGGCCGGGGACCGGGTGCTGACGCGGGAGGAGATCGTCGAGCTGGCCGACGCGGTCGCGCCGAGCGGCGGCATCGCGAGCGGCATCGGCTCCCCGCGCTACGGCGCGCAACTGCTGGTCGAGGCACCCGACCGGGACACCGCGATCACCCTGGCCACCGAGGACTTCGGCCGCGCCGTGGCGACCGCCGGGCTCCCGGCGTACCCGGTGGTGCGCACGGAAGTCCTGGGCGAGGACGACGAATGATCCGCCTCGGCTCGGCGGCGGGCTACCCGTTCGAAGGCCCCCGGCTGCTGGGCGGCTGGACCCCGCCGGCGTCGGCGGCGGTGTACGCGGTGCTGTACAAACCCGACCCGGACGAACGCCCCGACCGGTACGCGGTGGTGTACGTCGGGCACAGCGACGACCTCTCGCGCGAGCGCTTCCCGTTCCAGCACCCGCGGGCGGCCTGCTGGATCAAGCGCGCCGGCTCGAAGTGGAAGGTCCACATCTGCACGTACGAAGCTCCCGGCGCGGGCCGAGCGCACCGGGAGCAGATCGTGCGGGAACTTCTCACGGTGTACCGGCCCCGGTGCAACGCCGAGCAGTTCGAACACAACTGGCCCGAGCACTGGATCGGCCACAGCCGCTAGCGCGGGACGAACCCGACCATTTCATGCAGCCGCGAGCGCCGCGTTCCCGACGCCGGCCGCGCGGGCGGCCGTTCTTCGGTCGGCGGCTGGTACGTCGCGCCGGTGACGATGTCCTCCGCCATTCCGTACAACAGCGGCAACGCGCCCGCCACCACGCCGCCCGTGCGGTTGATGTGCTCGACGCCGGGCACGATCGCCTCCGCGTGAGTGTTGATCTCCCGCACCTTTTCCGCGCAGTCCTCGAGGTTCGCGGCGATGCGGCCGAGCAGGGAGCCCACCCAGAACAGGTAGACCGCCAGCACCGCGGTCAGCAGCACGATGTCGACGACGGTCAGCACCACCAGCAGCGACGTCATGACTTCACCTTTCCGAGCACCCGGCCGAGGAACAGGTGGTGCCGCAGCCCTTCGGCGAGCACCCCGTCGACGCGCCCGGCGGTCTCCGGGATCAGGGCGGTGTCAGCCGTGTTCGAAGCCGCTTCCCGCAGGGTGCCGCGGATCCCGGCGACGCGCTCGTCGATGACGCGCACGTACCGGATGAGCAGGCTCAGCAGCCCGGCGACCGCGAGCACCACCACGAACCCGGCCACGATCGCGACCCACCACAGCGTCTCGTCGGACACGTCAGCCTCCCAGGCGTTCCCGGCCGCGGCGCAGGCCGGCCGTGATGACCTCGGCGTGGTCGATCGTCGTGCGCAGCCCGCGCAACGCCGCCGTGTGCCGTACCGCCGCCTGCAGCTCGTCGTCGATCAGCGGCGCCGCGCGGCCGATCGACCGCGCCAGCACCAGGATCGGCACCACCAGCGCGACGACGACCAGCACGACCACCACCCCGATCACGTACCCGACGATCCAGCCCGTCGTCATGCCCGCCTCCTCACACCGTCTCGCAGAAGTCGCGCACCGGTTTCAGGTCCGCGTTCACGCTCTCCAGCGCCCCCGGCACCGGCGCGGTGCGTTCGGCGACCAGCCGGACGCCGCCCAGTACCCCGCCGAGCGTCTTCCGCACGTGCGCCAGGTGCAGGATGACGCGCAGCAGGCCGACGGCCGCGAACAGGATGATCAGGCCGGCGATCACGAGCGTGACCCAGGCGGCTGCGAGCATGACCGTTTTCCTTTCAGCCGAGCAGTTTCGCGACGCTGCCGGCGTACCGGGTCGCGCCGGCGGACATTTCTTCGATGGTCGTCGCCGTCCGCGCCAGCGCGGCCGGCACCGGCTCCAGCTGCCCGGCGAGCCGGCCGCCGCCGGCCAGGATTTCGTCGGCCGCGCCGCGGATGCGCTCCACGGCGGCGAGCACCCGGTTCAGCAGGGCGATCACCACCGGCAGCACGACGAACAGCAGCACGGCGTTGCCGATCCACCACAAGGCCACGACGTCCTCCTCAAGCGCTCCGGTAGGGCAGGAAGAACCGGCGGAACACGCGCCGCAGCGCCAGCAGCGCGGCCTGCACGCCGATCCGGAACCCGCGGGCGGGCGCCGCTCCGGCGACGAGCTCCTCACCGCGGTCGACGCGGTCGATGCCGTCCTGCAGGTTCACCGCGAAGTCCCGCATCAGCACCGACGAGACGTCGGCGATCATGCCGCGGCCGTACTGCGCGGCGGCGCCGGAGACCTGCAGGTCCTGGTCGACGTCGACGCGGGTGCCCGCCCCGGCGCGCACGAGGGTCGCGGTGAGCGTCATGCCCGCCGTCCCGCGCCCCTTCTCCTCGGATCCTTCGGCGACGACGACGATCCGCTTGGCCGCGTCGTCGCGTTCGCTGATCTCCGCCGTGCCGCGGAACTTCAGCGACACCGGGCCCATCCGGACGCTGACGCGGCCGCGGTAGTGGTCGTCGCCGAGGTCCTCGGTCAGCTCCGCGCCGGGCAGGCAGACGGCGACGCGCGGGACGTCGTCGAAGAACCGCCAGACCTTCTCGACCGGCTGGGCGACGTCGAACCGGTTCCGGATCAGCATCGGACGTCCTTCTTCGCGTAGTTCGAGGGGTCCCCGCGGAACGCGTCGCGGCAGCCGGCGCAGCAGAAGTAGTAGGCCTTCCCGTCGTGTTCGACCGGGTCGCCGACCGGCTCGACGGTCATCCCGCACACGGGGTCGACCAGGTCCTCGACCGACAGCGCGGACGCCCGCGGCGCGGCGCGGAAGGCGACCAGCTCGGCCAGGATCGCGACGGCGATCTCCCGGTGCGGCACCGGCCCGAGGTCGAGCCCGGCCGGGACGCGCACCCGGTCCAGGTCTGCGCGCGGCAACCCGCGATCGGCCAGATACCCGAGGACGGCCTCACCGCGCCGGCGCGACCCGACCAGCCCGACGTACGCGGGCCTCGCCCGCAGCGCGCCTTCGACCGCGTCCTCGTCGAAGTGTCCTTGCGTGGCCACGACGACCATGGTGCGCGGGCCGACGTCGTCGAACTCCGCCCGCGGGATGAGCTCGGCGCACCAGCCGAGGGCGGTGGCGAGGTCGACGAGCGTGCGTGCCATCGGCGACCGGCCGACGACCAGCAGGTGCGGCGCCGGCTCGACCGGCTCGATGTAGATCTCCAGCGCGCCTTCGCTCTGGCAGGCGATCGGCACGACCGTCATGCCGTCCGGCACCGCCTCGCCGAACTGGCCGGACGTCCCGAGCAGCAACAGCCGCGGTTCGCCGTCGGCGATCGCCTGCCGCGCTTCCCGGACCACGACCGGCTCGGCGCAGGCCCCGCCGATCCAGCCGTCGAGGACGCCGTCGGCGGTGACGATCGCCCGACAGCCTTCCTTGCTCGACGACGGGCCCTGGCGCCAGACCACCGTGGCCCAGGCGAAACTCTCACCGCGGTCGGAGAGTTCCCGGGCCCGCTCGAACAACGTCCAGTCGTGCATCACGTTCTCCTCAGCCGTCCGACGTCCGCAGCGGCGGCATCCCGGACACGTCGCGGCGGTCCCGCAACGCTTCCCAGACGCGGTCGGGCAGCACCGGCATGTCGATGTTGCGCACCCCGGTGTCGTCGATCGCGTCCATCACCGCGTTGACGAAGGCCGCCGGGCCGCCCACCGCCGCGCACTCCCCCACGCCCTTGGCGCCGATCGGGTGGTGCGGCGACGGCGTGACGACCTCGCTGTGCAGCTCGAACCCCGGGGTCTCCCACGCGGTCGGCAGCAGGTAGTCCATGTAGTTCGAGCCGATGCAGTTGCCTTCGGCGTCGTAGGTGATGAACTGCATGTTCGCCATCGCGTAGGCCTCGGTGAGCCCGCCCATGATCTGGCCTTCGACGATCATCGGGTTGATCCGGACGCCGCAGTCGTCGACGGCGACCAGGTTCAGCACGTCCCACACGCCGGTCTGCGGGTCCACCTCGACGGTGACGATGTAGACCGCGAACGGCCAGGTCAGGTTGGGCGGGTCGTAGTAGGCGACGTTCTCCAGGCCGGGTTCCATGCCGTCGGGCATGTTGCCGTACGCGGCCATCGCGCACTCCTGGATCGTGACGCCCCGGTCGGGGGCGCTGCGGACGTAGAACCGGCCCAGCTCCCACTCGACGTCCTCTTCGGACACTTCGAGCAGGTGCCCGGCCAGTTTCCTGGCCTTGGCCCGGATCTTGCGCGCCACCATCGCGGTGGCCGCGCCGGCGACCGGCGTGCTGCGGGAGGCGTAGGTGCCCATGCCGAACGGCGCGGTGTCGGTGTCGCCGTGCTCGACGACGATGTCGTCGGCCGGGATGCCCAGCTCGTGCGAGACGATCTGGGCGAACGTCGTCTCGTGGCCCTGGCCCTGGGTCTGCGCGCCGATCCGCAGCAGGGCCTTGCCGGTGAGGTGCACCCGCAGCTCGGCCGAGTCGAACATCTTGATGCCGAGGATGTCGTACTCGCGGCTGTTGCCGGCGCCGAGCGGCTCGGTCATGGTCGAGATGCCGATGCCGAGTCTGCGGCCCCGGGCGCGGGCTTCTTCCTTCTGCCGCAGGAAGTCCTCGTACCCGACGGCCTTCAAACCGACGTCCAGGCACTTCTCGTACTGGCCGGAGTCGACCAGGAAGCCGTACGGCGTCCGGTGCGGGAACTGGTCGTCGCGCACGAAGTTGCGCCGGCGGAACTCGGCCTGGTCGATGCCGAGGTCCAGCGCGGCCTGGTGCACCATGCGTTCCTGGAAGAACATCGCCTCGGTGACCCGGAACGAGCACCGGTAGGCGACGCCGCCGGGCGCTTTGTTGGTGTAGGTGCCGCGAGCGGCCAAGTAAGCGTGCGGCACGTTGTAGCAGGCGAACGCGGAGTGCAGCAGGCCGATCTTGAACTTGCTGGGCTGGGCGTCGGCGAAGAACGCGCCGTGGTCGGCCACCGCGTTCATCCGCACCCCCAGGATGCGGCCGTCGTTCGTCAGCGCCATTTCGCTGTCGAGGTACATGTCCCGGGCGAACCCGGTCGAGATCAGGTTGCCGGTCTTGTCCTCGATCCACTTCACCGGCTTTTCCAGCAGGATCGAGCAGAGGATCGAGCACACGTACCCGGGGTAGACGGGCACCTTGTTGCCGAAGCCGCCGCCGACGTCCGGGGAGATGATCCGGATCATGTGCTCCGGCAGCTCGGCGATCATCGCGACGGCGGCGCGGACGATGTGCGGTGCCTGGGACGTCAGGTAGACGGTCAGCTTCGACGTCGCCCGGTCGAAGTCCGCCACCGAGCCGCAGCATTCGATCGGCGACGGGTGCGAGCGCGGGTAGTGCAGGCGCAGCTTGGAGACGTGGTCGGCCCGCTCGAACGCCCGGTCGGTACCTTCGCGGTCGCCGACCTCCCAGTCGTAGATGACGTTGTCGCGCTGCCCGGCCTTGTCGTCGCGGATGACGGGCGCGTCCGCGGCCATCGCCTGCTCGGGGTTGACGACCGGCGGGAGCGGCTCGTACTCGACGTCGATCGCGTCGCACGCGTCCTTGGCGATGTACGGGTCGTCGGCCACCACGCAGGCGACCTCCTGGCCCTGGAAGCGCACCTTGTCCGTGGCCAGCACGGCTTGCGTGTCGTAGGACAGCGTCGGCATCCAGGCGAGGTTGCGGGTCGCGGCCATCTCGCCGGTCAGCACCAGCCGCACGCCCGGGATCTCCCAGGCGCGGCTGGTGTCGATCGACTTGATCCGCGCGTGCGCCAGCGGGCTGCGCAGGATCTCCATGTGCAGCATGCCGGGCAGCACGATGTCGTCGGTGTAGTTGCCCTTGCCGCGCAGGAAGCGGTTGTCCTCCACCCGGCGGCGGCTGGCCCCGAGCCCGCCGATCTTGTTCTCGTCCAGCGCCCGCGACACGTCAGGCCTCCTCTTCGGGCTCGTCGGAGCGCAGCCGGGCCGCGGCCCACAGCACCGACTTCACGATGTTCTGGTACCCGGTGCAGCGGCAGAGGTTGCCCGACAGCGCCCAGCGCACCTCGTCCTCGGTCGGGTCGGGGTTCTCCGCGAGCAGCGCCTTCGCGGCCATCAGCATCCCGGACGTGCAGAACCCGCACTGCAGCCCGTGTTCCTCCTTGAAGCCCTCCTGCAGCGGGTGCAGCCCGCTCGGCGTCGCGAGGCCTTCGACGGTCGTCACCGCGCGGCCGTCGGCCTGGACGGCGAGCATCGTGCACGACTTGATCGGGCGGTCGTCGACGAGGACGGTGCAGGCGCCGCAGTTGGTGGTGTCGCAGCCCATGTGGGTGCCGGTGAGCTGGAGTCCCTGGCGCAGCAGGTGCGAGAGCAGGAGCCGGGGCTCGCACTCGACGACGCTGCGGCGCCCGTTCACGGTGACGGCGATCCGCCGTGTCGGGACGTCGTCCGAGTCCTGGCCGTCCTGGATCACGCGCACGCTGGTCATCTCACGCCACCCTTCGCTCGAGGATGCGCCGCACGAACACGCGCACCATGTGCCGTTTGAAGTCCGCCGAGCCGCGGTGGTCGCTCTTCGGCCGCGCGGCCTGCGCGGCCAGGCCCGCCGCGTGGTCGATGACGTCGCCGGTGAGCGGTCCGCCGACGAGCGCCTGGGCGGCGTCGGCGGCTTCGATCGTCGCGGCGCCGACGCCGGTCAGCGCGATCCCGGCGCGGGTGACCGTGTCCCCGTCGCGTTCGATCGCGACCGCGACGCCCACGGTCGCGAAGTCCCCGACCCGCCGTTCGAGCTTGAGGTACCCGCCGTCCGGGGTCCCGCCCGGCGCGGGGATCACCGCCTCGACCGCGATCTCGCCGTGCTCGAGGGCGTTCTGGAACGGGCCGTGCACGAAGTCCCGCACCGGGATGGTCCGCCGCCCGCGGGGTCCGGCGGCCACGACCGAGCCGCCGAGGGCGAGCACCACCGAGGCCCAGTCGCCCTGCGGGTCGGCGTGGCACAGGGAGCCGACGAGCGTGCCGCGGCTGCGCACGAGCGGGTCGGCGACCAGCCGCGCGGCGGCCGCCATCACCGGCTGGGTGCTCTTCAGCAGGTCCGAACGCTCGAGGTCGCCGTGCCGGCACAACGCGCCGACGTGCAGGTTCCCGTTCTCGTCCAGCTCGTGGTGGTCGAGGCCGGGCACGGTGTTGAGGTCCACGAGCAGCGTCGGCGAGGCGAACCGGAGCTTCAGCAGCGGCACGAGACTCTGCCCGCCGGCGAGCAGTTTCGCGTCCTCGCCGCCGTCGTGCAGGGTGCGGATCGCCTCGTCCAGCGAGCGGGGCGCCTCGTAGCGGAACCGGGTCGGGTACACGGTGCTCCCTCAGCCTTCTCGATCGGGCACAGCTCGATCGGGGGCGGCCGGGTCGGGCACGGCGACGGGCAGCGACTCGTCCGTGGGATCGGGGCGGGGCCGCTGGTGCGGCGGCCACGGCCCCGCGACCGGGCGGCCGGCGACCTTGAGGAAGTCGACGAGCTCCGGGTACGCCCACACCGTGGGGCTGCCGCCCTCCTTCGGCGCGTCTTCGACCAGCTCGAACATGCGCGGGTTGTCCCGGCTGTGCCCGTCGGACTCGATCCGCATCCCGCGCCCCCGCTTCGCCGTCGGTCCTGGTGTGAATCGATCTTTCACCCGCACTCCAGGTGCGACAACGCGCGATTAACCCTTTGCTTAAGGCGGTTGCGGTGCCGGTCCGCGCGGAGAACGATCGACCGCTATGCAGGTGCCCGCCCCCTTCGAGTACGAGCGCGCCACCAGCGTCGAGCACGCGTTGACGCTGCTGGAGAAGTACGGCCCGGCCGGGCGGGTCATCGCGGGCGGGCACAGCCTGATCCCGATGATGAAGCTGCGGCTGGCGGCGCCCGAGGTGCTCGTCGACATCAACGAACTGACCGAGCTGGGCGGGATCGACGCGACGCCGGAGACGCTGCGGATCGGCGCGCTCGCCCGGCACGCCGACCTGCTCGCCTCGCCCGGGGCCGGGGCGCTGTTCCCGGTGCTGCACGACGCCGAGCGCGTCGTCGCGGACCCGATCGTGCGCAACCGCGGCACGGTCGGCGGCTCGCTGTGCCAGGCCGACCCGTCCGAAGACCTCTCCGCGGCGTTCACCGCCGTCCGGGCCGAAGCGGTGATCCGAGGCCCGGCCGGTGAGCGCGTCGTGCCGGTGCGGGACTTCTTCGACGGGCCTTACGAAACCGCCGTCGGCGAGGCGGAGCTGCTGATCGAGATCCGCGTCCCGATCCGGCCGGGCCCGGGCAGCAGCGCCTACGCGAAGGTCGGCAGGCGGGCGGGCGACTGGGCGGTCGCCGCGGCCGCCGCGGCGCTCACGCTGGACGGCGGCACGGTCGCCGAAGCCGGGATCGGGCTCACCGCCGTGGGGGCGGCCCGGTTCGTCGCCGCCGAGGCGGAGGACTTCCTCCGCGGCGGGCCGGCCACCGCCGCGCGGTTCGCCGAGGCGGGCGCCATCGCCGCCGAGCACTGCCGGCCCACCGCCGACCAGCGCGGCCCGGTGGACTACAAGCGCCACCTGGTCGCCACCCTCACCACGCGCGCGCTCGCGCTCGCCAAGACCCGCGCGGAGGCCTGACGTGGAGATCACCGTGACCGTCAACGACGAGCGGCACCGCCGTTCGGTGGAGCCCCGGCTGCTGCTGGTCCACTTCCTCCGCGACGAGCTGGGCCTCACCGGCACGCACTGGGGCTGCGACACCTCGAACTGCGGGGTCTGCGTGGTGTGGCTCGACGACGTGCCGGTCAAGTCGTGCACGGTGCTGGCCGCGATGGCCGACGGCAAGCGGGTCCGCACCGTCGAAGACCTCGCCGACGGCGCCGCGCTCGACCCGGTGCAGCAGGGTTTCGTCGCCTGCCACGGCATCCAGTGCGGGTTCTGCACCCCCGGGATGCTGATGACCGCGCGCTGGCTGCTCGACCGGGACCCGGACCCCGCCGACGACGTCATCCGCGAAGCCATTTCGGGGCAGCTGTGCCGCTGCACCGGGTACGAGAACATCGTCCGGTCCATCCGCTGGGCCGCCGAGAACCCGGAGGGACGGCGATGACCGGCGGGTTCGGCTCGCGGACGCGCAAGGAGGACGCCCGGTTCGTCCGCGGCCGCGGCACCTTCGTCGACGACCTCGTCCGGCCCGGCATGCTGCACGGCGCCGTCCTGCGCAGCCCGCACGCGCACGCGCGGATCGTGTCGGTCGACACCAGCGCGGCCGAGGCGCACCCGAAGGTCCGGCTGGTGCTGACCGGCGCGATGCTCGCCGAGCGCGGGATGGCGTGGATGCCCACGCTCTCCCACGACGTCCAGGCCGTGCTGGCCACGGACAAGGTGCGGTTCCAGGGCCAGGAGGTCGCGTTCGTCGTCGCCGAGGACCGGTACTCCGCACGCGACGCGCTGGAGCTGATCGACGTGGAGTACGAGCCGCTGCCCGCGGTCGTCGACGCGCGCACCGCGCTGTCCCCCGGCGCCCCGGTGATCCGCGACGACCTGGGCCACACCGACAACCAGGTCTTCGACTGGACCGCCGGCGACGCCGAGGCGACCGACGCCGCGTTCGCGCGCGCGGACGTCGTCGTCGGGCAGGACATGCTCTACCCGCGGGTGCACCCGGCCCCGCTGGAGACCTGCGGCTCGGTCGCCGAGGTCGACGTCATCAGCGGGAAGCTCACGGTGTGGTCGACCGCGCAGGCCCCGCACGCGCACCGGCTGATGTACGCGAAGATCACCGGTCTGCCCGAGCACCGGATCCGGGTCGTGGCCCCGGACATCGGCGGCGGGTTCGGCAACAAGGTCGTCGTCTACCCGGGCTACCTGTGCGCGGCGGTCGCCGCGATGGTCACCGGGCGGCCGGTGAAGTGGGTCGAAGACCGGTCGGAAAACCTGATGAGCACGTCGTTCGCCCGCGACTACCACATGCACGGCGAGATCGCCGCCACCCGCGACGGCAAGCTGCTCGGCCTGCGGGTGCGGGTGCTCGCCGACCACGGCGCGTTCAACGGCACCGCCCAGCCGTCGAAGTTCCCGGCCGGGTTCTTCCACGTCTTCACCGGTTCCTACGACCTGCCGGCGGCGCACTGTTCCGTCACCGGTGTCTACACGAACAAGGCTCCCGGCGGGGTCGCGTACGCGTGCTCGTTCCGGATCACCGAAGCGGTCTACGTCGTCGAGCGGATGATGGACGTGCTCGCCCGCGAGCTCGACGTCGACCCGGCCGCGTTGCGGAAGCGGAACCTGCTGCGGCCCGAGCAGTTCCCGTACACGTGCGCGACCGGCTGGAACTACGACTCCGGCGACTACCCGCGGGCGCTGTCGCTGGCGCTCGAGATGGCCGGGTACGCCGAGCTGCGTCGCGAACAGGCCGAGCGGCGGGAGCGCGGCGAGCTGATGGGCATCGGGATCAGCTTCTTCACCGAGGCGGTCGGCGCGGGCCCGCGCGAGCACATGGACATCCTCGGCTTCGGCATGGCCGACGGCGCCGAGCTGCGCGTGCACCCGACCGGTTCGGCGGTGCTGCGGCTGTCGTGCATGTCCCAGGGCCAAGGCCATGAGACGACGTTCGCCCAGCTGGTCTCGCACGAGCTGGGGATCCCCGAGGACGAGGTCGAGATCGTCCAGGGCGACACCGACCAGACCCCGTTCGGGCTGGGCACGTACGGCTCCCGCTCGACCCCGGTGTCCGGCGCGGCCGCGGTGACGGTGGCCCGCAAGGTGCGCGAGCGCGCGCGGCAGGTGGCGTCGGCGATGCTGGAGGTCGATCCCGGCGACCTGGAGTGGGAGCGCGGGCGCTGGTTCGTCCGCGGGGTGCCCGACCGCGGCCACACGATCCGGGAGATCGCGCTGGCGGCGCATTCGGACCTCGCGCTGCCCGAGGGCGTGGAAGGGCACCTCGACGCGACCACGGTGTACAGCCCGCCGAACCTGACTTTTCCTTTCGGCGCTTACGTTTGCGTGGTCGACGTCGACGCGGACACGGGTCAGGTGCGGGTCCGCCGGTTCGTCGCGGTCGACGACTGCGGGGTGCGCATCAACCCGGCGATCGTGGCCGGCCAGGTCCACAGAGGACTGGCGGACGGCATCGGGATGGCGTTGATGGAGCTGGTGGCGTTCGACGAGGACGGCAACCACCTGGGCGGCTCGTTCATGGACTACCTGCTGCCGACGGCGCTGGAGTGCCCGTCGTGGGAGCTGGGCGAGACGGTGACGCCGTCCCCCCACCACCCGATCGGCGCGAAGGGCATCGGCGAGTCGGCGACGGTCGGCTCGCCGGCGGCGGTGGTCAACGCGGTGGTGGACGCGCTGGCGCCGTACGGAGTCCGCCACGCGGACATGCCGCTGACCCCGGCGGCGGTGTGGCGAGCGATGCGCGGCGACCCGCTGCGTTCGGATCTCGCGGTGTAGCCGCCGGTAGCATCGCGCGATGCCGGTGAACGACGAGCTCGCCCAGAAGTTCCTCGCGGTGGACACCACCGCCCTCTGCGATGTCGACAAGACGACCCGGGTGGTGCACAGCGCGCTCCGCCCCCGATCGGCCCGGCAGCGCATCTTCGGGCCCGCCTTCACGGTCCGCTGCCGCGACGACTTCCTCGGCGTGCTCCAAGCCATCGAAGCGGCGGCGCCCGGCGACGTGATCGTGGTCGACGGCGGCGCGCGCGAGATCGCCCTCGGCGGCGAGCTGTTCGCCCGCGGCGCCCTCGTCCGTGAGCTCGGCGGCATCGTCGTGGACGGCGGCTACCGGGACATGGCCTACGTCAGCGGCTGCGAACTCCCGTTGTACAGCCGCTTCGTCACCCCGTTGTCCGGGACGTCGTCGAAGCTCGGCGAGCTGCAGGTGCCGGTGACGTGCGGCGGGGTCACGGTGAACCCCGGCGACCTGGTGCTGGCCGACGGCGAAGGCCTCATCGTCGTGGCGCCCGACCGGATCGGCGACCTCCTCGACGGCGCGCTCGCGATCAAGCGAGCCGAAACCGCTGTCATCGACCGGCTCGACGCGGGCGCCACGCTCAGCGAGACGTTCGCTCTCGCCGAGCACGTCGCGGCGCTGGGCCGCGGTGAGGCGTCCGCGCTACGGCGTCAGAACTGACGTTCCGGAAGCGCCGCAAGGCATCGGGTGCTACCGGTGCCGGTGACGCACTTCCGGCTGGTCGCGTTCCGGAACACGACGTCGGCCCGTCGACGCACAGGTTCGTGCTCCGGTCGGAGTACTTCAGCCACCAGCCGTCGGCGCCGGCGGGAGCGGCCTGTGCCTCAGCGGGCCAGCAGCCCGAGCACCAGCGCGAGCGGCGGCCACGCCTCGCGCCCGCGCCGGGTGCAGGCGAACGCGCGCTGCCGCACGTCCGGTGACGCCAGCGGGAGCAGCGTGACCCCGGGTCTCGTGGCGCGGCCGGCCGGCAGCAGGCCGACGGCGGGCGCCGGGCCGGTCGCGATGAGGTCCTCGACCAGTTCCAGGCTGTCCGCGCGGTGCGTGACGCGCGGGGTGAACCGGGCCGTCGACGCCAGCCGGCGGATCACGTCTTCGTCGGCGCTGTTGCGGGAGTTGACGATCCAGTCGTGGTCGCGGAACGCCTCGAAGACGGCCACGGTGCTCTCGCCCCGCGCCCGGGCCGCGTCGGCCGCCGGGACGGCCAGGCCCCACCGTGCCGTCCACAGTGGACTCACGGTGATCGCGGGGTCCGTGACGACCGGGGCGAGGTCGTAGTCGTAGGTCAGCGCGAGGTCGATGTCGTCGGCCAGCAGCGCGGCGAAAGCCTCGTGCGGTTCGTACTCGCTGATCCGCAGCTCCACCTGCGGGTGGTCGGCGGCGAGCGCGGCGGCGGCCGGCAGCACCGAGCGCCGCACGGCCGTGGCGAACCCGGCGACGCGCACGGTGCCGGCCGGTTCGGCCTGGGGGTCGAGGTCGGCCCGGGCGGCCTCGACGGCGGCGAGGATCGTCACGGCGTGCTCGGCCAGGCGGCGTCCCGCGGGGGTGAGCCGCACGCGCCGGCCGTCCGGTTCCAGCAGCGGGGCGCCGGTTTCCTTCGCCAGCACCGCGATCTGCTGCGAGACCGTCGACGTCGTGGTGCCGAGCACGTCCGCCACCGCGCGCATCGAGCCGTGGCGGGACAGCTCGAGGAGGAACTGGAGCCGTCGAGTGTCCATGATTCCTGAACAGTACATCCACGATCGACACGTGGACACGAACGGTCCGGATCGGTTTTGCTGGGTTCGTGCTGTCCTCCACCCGAACCGGTGCGGCCTTCGCGGTCGCCGCCATGCTCTGCGTCCAGCTCGGCCTCGCCGTGTCCGTCGGCCTGTTCGACCGCATCGGCCCGGAGGGCGCGGCGTGGCTGCGGCTGGCGTGGGCCGGCGTGCTGCTGCTGGTCGTCGTCCGGCCGCGGCCGTCGTCGTTCCGGCGGGCCACCTTCCTGGCCTGCTGCGGGCTGGGCGTGGTCACGGCGGGGATGACCATGCTGTTCATGGAGGCCGTTGCCCGCCTGCCGCTCGGCACGGCGAGCGCGCTGGAGTTCCTCGGCCCGCTCACGGTGGCCGTCACGCGCGGCCACGGCGGCAAGAAGCTGTGGCCGGTGCTCGCCGCACTCGGCGTCGTGCTGCTGACCGAACCGTGGCGAGGCGGCGCCGACCTGCTCGGCGTCGGCTACGCACTGGCGTCCGCGGTCTGCTGGGCGGCCTACATCCTGCTGACGCAACGGGTCGGCGACGAGGTGGCGGGCGTGCGCGGGCTCGCGGTGTCGATGCCGGTGGCGGGGATCGTCGCGACGCTCGCCTACGGGCCGGAGGTGTTCGGGCACGTGACGGCGGAGCTGCTGCTCATCGGCCTCGGGCTCGCGATCCTGCTGCCGGTCGTCCCGTTCAGCCTGGAGATGCTCGCCCTGCGGCGGCTGAACACCTCGGCGTTCGGGACGCTGATGAGCCTGGAACCGGCCATCGCCCTGACGATCGGGCTGGTCGTGCTCCACCAGGTCCCGGACCTCCCCGCGGCGGCGGGAGTGCTGTTCGTCGTGGCGGCCGGTGTCGGCGCGGAGCGCACCGGAGCGCGGGAGCCGGTCGTTTTGTAGCACAATATTCCGCTGTATCGTACGTTCGTGAATCCAGGGGAGACCGCGCCGGAGCGGGTCGCGAGTGCGCTGCGAGACGAGTTGCTGGACGGAGCGCACCCCGTCGGCACCCGGTTCCGCGAGGAGGACCTGGCGGAGCGCTTCGACGTCGGCCGGCACACGATCCGCGCGGCGCTGCGGCTGCTCGTCGAACGCGGGCTGGTGGTCCACGAGCGGAACCGGGGCGCCGTCGTCGCGCCCTTGAGCCGGCGGCGCATCGACGAGGTCTTCGACTTCCGCAAGGTCCTGGAGCTCGGTGCCCTGCGGATGGCGCTGGCGGCGGGTGCCGACCTCGGCCCGGTGCTGGCCGCCGTGGACCGGCTCGAAGCGCTGGCCGGACAGACTCCGGACCCGCCGTGGCGTGAGCTGACGCGGGCGCACAGCGCGATCCACCGCTCGATCGTCGCGGCCGCCGGCAACCGGCACCTGCTGGCGGGCTACGAGCGGTGCGAGGACGAGGTCCGGCTGCTGCTCACCTTCGTCCGGCCGGACTTCGACGCCGCGCGCCTGGCCGCGGTCCACCGCGACCTGGTGGAGCAGCTGCAGCGGGGCGGGGAGGCCGCGGCCGACGCCCTCACCGAGGACATCGACCACCGGGGCCGGGCCGCGCTGCTGGCCGCGCTGCACCGCGCGGAGGAGAGCGCCCGCCTGCTCGGCCGCTGACGCGACCCGGGTGTGACGTCACCGGCCCGAGGGCACGATCGGCTGGTCGAAAAGGCATCCCGCGGGGTTGGCGACCATCATGCGTACACCGCTTGTTAACTTCGGTGGTGGTCGCTCGGCAGGTGAAGGGGAAGGTCAGCACGTGAGCAATCCGTTGGTCGCGGAAACCAAGGATTCGACGACGGCGTATTCGGGGATCTCCCTGCTGGAGTCGGCGAACGACCTGAAGTCCGCGATCGAAAGCGGCGACTGGGCGTCCGTGGCGATGGGGGCCGTCGGCACCGCCCTGGACGCGCTCTCGATGGCCATGGACCCCTTCGGGGCGATCCTCGCCGCCGGCGTCGGCTGGCTCATCGAACACGTCGGCCCGCTCAAGGAAGCCCTCAACGGACTCACCGGCAACGCCGACGAAATCGCCGCGCAGTCGGAGACCTGGAAGAACGTCGCCACCGAGCTCGGCAGCATCGGCCAGGACCTGACCGGGATGGTCAAGACCGACACCGCGTCGTGGACCGGGAACGCCGGCGACACCTACCGCCAACGCGCGCAGGACACCGTCACCCTGCTGGAAACCGCCCAGAAGGGCTGCGAAGGCGCCTCCAGCGGCGTCAAGACCGCCGGCGAGGTCGTCGCCGCGGTCCGCGCGCTCGTCCGCGACATCATCGCCGAGCTCGTCGGCCACCTCATCAGCTGGGCCCTGCAGGTCGTCTTCACCCTCGGCATCGGCCTCACCTGGGTCGTCCCGCAGGTCATCGGCGCCGTCGCGAAGACCGCGTCGAAGATCGCCGACATCACCAAGCGCCTCGTCAAGGCGCTGCAGGCGCTGATCCCGCTGCTCAAGCGGGCCGGCGACCTGTTCGCCGACGCCGCCAAGGCGCTCAAAAACATCAAGCCGGGCAAGGCCGCGCCGCCTCCGAAGAGCATCGACATCAAGGGCAACCCGAAGGGTCTCGACGGGCCCAAGGGCAAGGGCGGGCCGGACGCGCCGCCGCCGAAGACCGACCCGCCGCCGACGCCCAAGGGCGACGACAACACCAGCGCGTCGGGCGCGAAGGGCGACAACACCACGCCGTCCGGGGACCACGCTCCCCCGAAGACCGACCCGCCGCCCGCCTCGAAGGGTCCCGACGACACGCCGAAGAGCCCGGACCCGACGCCGCCGCCGGCTTCGAAGGGCCCGGACGGGAACACCACGCCCTCCGGCACGCCGAAGGGCGACCCCAAGGGCGACGGGTCGCGGATCAAGGACAACAACTCCAAGCCGGACGAGCACACCACGCAGACGAAGGACAAGACCGACTGCGGCGACCCGATCGACGTCGCGACCGGCGCCGTGATCCTCGTGCAAGAGGACGTCTCGCTCCCCGGCGCGCTGCCGCTCGTGGTCGAGCGCACGCACCTGTCGACCTACCGCGCCGGCCGGCTGTTCGGCCCCACCTGGGCCTCGACGCTGGACGAACGGCTCGAGGTGGAGCCGGACGGGCTGCACCTGGCGCTGGCCGACGGCACGCTGCTGCGCTTCCCGGTCCCGCGGGGCGTGGAGGCCGTGGTCCCGGAGAGCGGCCCGTACCTGGCGCTGCGCCGGGTCCGGCACGGCTTCATCGTCGGCGACCCGCAGTCCGACCGCATGCGCTACTTCGCGGGCCGCCGCGGCGACACCACCCTGCCGCTGCGCGCGGTCGTGGACGGCGCGGGGAACCGGATCGTGCTGCGCCACCGCGACGGCGTGCCGGTCGCGATCGAGCACTCCGGCGGCTACCGCGTCGAGATCGACAGCGCCGACGGCCTGGTCACGGCGTTGCGCACCGCGGGGTCCCCGGTGCCGCTGGCGGAGTACACCTACGACTCCGCGCGCCGGCTGACCGAGGTCGTCGACGCGGTCGGCACCCCGCAGAAGTTCACCTACGACGCCGACGGCCGGCTCTCGCGCTGGGAAGACGTCAACGGCCGCTGGTACCGCTACGGCTACGACGCCGAGGGCCGCTGCGTGCGCGCCCAGGGCACCGAGAACTACCTCAACACCGAGCTGGCCTACGAGCCCGGCGTCACGACCGTCACGAACTCGCTCGGCGCCGTCACCCGCTACCGGCTCGACGAGCAGCTGCGCGTGGTCGGGCAGACCGATCCGCTCGGGCACACCACCAGTGCCGAGCGGGACCGCTTCGGGCGCGTGGTCGCCGAGACCGACGAGCTCGGCCACGTCACGCGCTGGGACTACGACGAGATCGGCAACCTCGTCGCGGTCACGCGGCCCGACGGCGGCCGCGTGGTCTACGGCTACGACGAGCGGCACCGGCCCGTCGCGGTGACCGGCCCGGACGGCGGCGTGTGGCGCTACGAATACGACCGGCGCGGCAGCCTCGCCCGCACCGTCGACCCGGCCGGCGCAGTCACCGCCTACACCTACGACCCCTTCACCGGCACCGTGGACTCGGTGACCGACGCCCTCGGCGGGGTCACCCGGATCCAGGCCAACGCCGCCGGGCTCCCGCTGCTCGTCACCGAGCCGGACGGCGCCGTGTGGCGCTACGGCTACGACGCGCTCGGCAACATCACCAGCGAGACCGACCCGGCGGGCAACACCAGCACCGTGGTCCGCGACGCCGCCGGCAGCGTCGTGCAAGCGCGCGACGCCGACGGCGCGATCGAACGGTTCGCTTCGACGGCGCGTGGCAACTTCGAGGAGCGCACGGACGCGCGCGGGGGCGTCAGCCGCATCGAATACGCGCAGTTCGACGTCGCGGTCAGCGAGCGGGCCCCGGACGGCGGCACGCTGAAGTACGGCTACGACACCGAACTGCGGCTCACCTCGGTCACCAACGAGCGCGGCCTGGTGTGGCGCTACGAGTACGACGCCGCCGGCCGGAAGGTCGGCGAGACCGACTACAACGGACGCGTCCTGCGCTACGGCTACGACCCCGTGGGACGGCTCGTGCTCCGCACCAACGGCGCCGGGCAGACCATCACCCTCGAGCGCGACAGCGTGGGCCGGGTCGTGCGGCGCAGCAGCGCCGACGAGGTCGCCGTGTTCACCTACGACGAGGCCGACCGGATGCTGTCGGCGGCCAACGCGCACAGCGAGGTCCGCTTCACCTACGACAAGCTCGGCCGCGTGCTGTCCGAGTCGATCAACGGCCGGGTCGTGCACTCGCGGTTCGACGCACTCGGCCGCCGCGTCGGCCGCCGGACGCCCTCGGGCGCCGAGTCGGTGGTCGGGTACGACCCCGCCGCCCGCCCGACCGTGCTGGCCACCGCCGGGCGCACGCTGCGGTTCGGCTACGACGCCGCGGGCCGGGAAACCGTGCGCGGCCTGTACGGCGGCGCCGGACCGGTCGCGGAGCTGCGCCAGGACTGGACGCCCACCGGGCAGCTGGCGGCGCAGACGGTCCTCCGGGGCCCGGAAACCCTGCAGCGGCGCGAATACGGCTACCTGCCCGACGGCTACCTCGCCGGGGTAAACGACCTGATCTCCGGGCAGCGCACCCTCGACGTCGACGCCGTCGGCCGGGTCCGGTCCGTGCGCGGCCCGCGGTGGCAGGAGACCTACGACTACGACGTGACCGGCGCGGTCACCGGAGCCGGCTGGCTCGGCGCGCCCCAGGCCAGCGGGCCTCGCGCCTACACCGGCACCCTGCTCACCGCCGCGGGCCCCACCGCCTACGGCCACGACGGGGAAGGCCGCGTCGTCACCCGCGAGCGCGGCGGGCAGCGCTGGACCTACGAGTGGAGCGCGGAAAACCGGCTGCTCGGCGTGCGCACGCCGGACGGCACGACGTGGCGCTACCGCTACGACCCGTTCGGCCGCCGGATCGCCAAGCAGCGCCTGGACGCGAGCGGCGCGGTCGCCGAGCAGGTCGAGTTCGCGTGGGACGGGCAGGTGCCGGCCGAACAGGTCCACAGTGGACCGGGCCGGCCGCCGGTCGCCACGGTGTGGGAGTACGCGCCCGGCTCGCCGCTCCCCCTCACCCAGACCGAACGCGTCCTCGGCGCGAGTGGCGGAGACCGGTTCCACGCGCTCGTCCCCGACCTGGTCGGGGCGCCCGCGGAGCTGGTCGACGACACCGGGGCGCTGGCCGGGCACCTGCACACGGCGTTGTGGGGCCCGGGGGTCTCGGCCGGCGGAACGGCGAGCACCCCGCTGCGGTTCCCCGGCCAGTACCACGACCCGGAGACCGGGCTGCACTACAACCGGTACCGCTACTACGACCCCGAGACCGGGCGGTTCCTGTCCCACGACCCGCTGGGCCTGACCCCGGCGCCGGACTCGCTGGCCTACGTCGGCAACCCGACCGCCATGACCGACCCGCTCGGCCTCGGCCCGACGCGGACCACGCCGTGCGCGGCCGCGGCCGCCAAGGCCCAGGCGCACCCCTACGCCCGGGGGAACTCCGGGCCGTCGACGAGCAAGCGCAAGTACCCCGAAAGCACCTACGGCGACAAGGACGCCGAGCGCAAGCGGCTCGACGACAAGCACGACTACACGATCAACGGCAAGAAGACGCACCAGTCCGAGCACGCCGGCGGCTTCGACATCCTCAGCGACAACGGCGGCACGAAGCTGCCTCGCAAGGAGCAGGGGCCGCTGGAGAACAACGCCAACGCGTACTACGAGGACTTCCCCAACCACCGGTACCACCCGGGCACGGGCAAGGGCAGCGGCAGCCACGAATCCGGGTTCACCAAGGGTGACGTCCGCGACGAGCCCAACGTCACCAAGGACGACAAGCTCGGGTACAACGACCGCCTCGGTTCGTACCGGAACGCGCAGCGCAACGCCATCGAGGCCAACGACCCGAGCACCGCGGTCCAGCTCAACCAGCTCGGTTACGGGCACCAGCAGGGGTTCCAGACGCCGGAGACCATGAAGGCGGGTCACCCCGACCCGCACAGCTTCTCCGACAAGGTCTACCACGGGGACGATCCCAACCACGTCCACAACAAGGACCACCCGCTGTACGACGAGAAGAAAGCGGACGCGGCGAAGGCCGAGCAGGACCGGCGCGACGCCGCCGCCGACGCCGCCCCGAACGACCCGAGCCGGAAGACCTACGACGACGAGCGGAAGCGGATGGACATCGCCGACGACTCGTACCACAAGATGGTCGACGACATGCACTCCAGCGGCGAGGGCATGCGGTACAACCCGCAGACGGGCCAGGCCGTCCCGGCGGGCGGGCACACGGTCGACGGCACCGGGCACGTGACCACGAAGCCGATCGACAAGTGGGACGCGGCCGAGATGCACGGCGCGCGCGACGCGGCGCGCACCGGCGAATGGCCGGGCTACGGCGGTTTCTACAAGAACCCGACGGCCGACGAGTGGGCCGCCCTCGACCGCGGCGACCTCGACCCGCCGTCGCTCAAGAACATCACGGACAAGGACATCGCCGACTACTGGGCGGCGAAGAAGGACCCGAACGCGATGGACGTCGACTGATCGCCCAGGGGCGCGCCGATCTTCTCGCCCTTGCGATAGCCGCCGAAGATCAATCCGAGCACCAGGATGGCGAGGACGACCAGCAGGACCCACAGCCACACGGACTTGCGCACGAAGCTTCCCCTCTGCGGAGATCCGACCACGTAGGCGGATCACGGTACCGCCGCCCGCGCTTGACCGCGCAGCGGAGTGGGTAACCTTCCCGCCATGGGCGCATGGGGCAAGCGACTCGTCGCGATCGCGGCGGCAGTGGTGCTTTTGGCCGTGGCAGTACTCGTCGCGTCGGCGGTGCACCTGTTACCCCAGCTGCGCAACCCGTTCGCCGAGAAGACCGAGGAGCGCTCGGGTCCGGTGCTGCTGCAGTCGATCGTCGAGCTGTCGCGCTACGAGGCGGCCAGCGGGTCGTTCCAGGTCGTCGTCGACATCAAGACCAGCTCGATCCTGCCCAGCTTCCTCTCCGGCAGCGACACGCTGTTCATCGGCGTCGGCACGGACAACGCCTACGTCGACTTCTCGGGCCTGAAGGGCGACGCGGTCAAGGTTTCCGACGACCGCCTGTCCGCCACGCTCACCTTGGCGCACGCCCGGCTCGAGCCGGCGACCCTGGACACCAAGGAGTCCTACGTCTACGCGCAGCAGCAGGGACTGTTCACCCGGATCAACGACTTCCTCAGCGGCAACCCGAACTCGCAGCAGGCGCTGTACCAGCTCGCGCAGAAGCAGATCGAGGGCGCGGCCGCGAAGAGCACGCTGGTCGCCGACGCCGAGCGCAACACCAAGGCGATGCTGGTCGGCCTGCTGCAGTCGCTGGGCTTCAAGAACGTCACGGTGAACTACGCCGACAACACCGGCTGACCTCAGGCGCAGTGGCGCACGGTGAACTTCGACGTTCCCGAAGCGACCGGCATCCGCTGCCCGGTCGGCAGGGTGACCGTGGCGGTCGTGTTGGCCGGCACGGTCACGGTGAGGTCGAAGCGGCAACCGGTCTGCGTCCACTCCGAAGCGACCACCCCGCGGACCGTGTCGATCGACGCGGCGACGTGCCTGAGCCCGGCGGGCACCCGCGGGGCGATGGCGATCGACGCGTACCCCGGCGCCGCGGGCGTGATGCCGGCGAACTGCGTGTAGAAGGCGGCGTTGATCCCGGCGAACATCGCGTGGTCGTGGGTTTCCATGCCGGACTCGTACGTCCACTGTTCCCACGGCGTCGTCGCGCCGCGGCCGATCTCGTACCCGAAACCCGGGTACGTCTTCTGGCGGAGCACAGTCAAGGCGACGTCGATCCGCCCCGCCGCCGCGAGCGCTTCGGGCAGGTAGCGGGTGCCGAAGATGCCGGTGTCGAGGTGCCCGCCGTCCTTGGTCAGGATCGTGTCGGCCAGCTTCGCGCCGACGGCGGTCACCTTGTCCGGCGGCACCATGCCGAAGGCGAGCGGCAGGATGCCGGTCGTCTGCCGGCCGTCGCCGTAGGTGGCGCCGTCGAGGAAGTGGGCGTTGAACGCGGCGGCGATCTCCTTCGCCAGGTCCGCGAAGTGCGCCGCGTCGCCGGAGTTCCCGAGTGCCCGCGCGGCTTTCGCGACGTCGTCGGCCTGCCGGTAGGACAGCGCGGTGTTGACCAGCGAGCGCTCGCTGAAGCACGCGCCGGCGGACGGGTTTCCCTGTCCCCCACCGGCGTTCGGGTCGGGCGGGCACCAGTCGCCGAACCCGCGGTCCTCCGGCCAGACGAGACCCGGGTAGGTGGCGGCGTTGGTGTCCACGAACGCCTTCATCGCCGGGTAGGCGGCGGCGAGCCGGCCGAGGTCGCCGTACTGCTCGTAGAGCGACCAGGCCAGGTCGACCGAGCCGCCGCCCATGTCCGGCAGCTGCGCGTTGCCGTCGTCGCTGGGCAGCGCCGTGCCGGGCGGCAGGTCGAGCAGGTACTTGCCGTAGAAGGTGTCCATGCCGAAGTCGAGGACGGACGCGTCGTGGTAGGCCTGCACGTCCATGCCCGGCGGCGTCCGCTCGTCGCGGACGGGGTTGTCCGTCGGCAGGCTCATCGAGTTGTTCAGGACCGCGCGCCGGTTGTTCGCCCAGATCGCGTTCAGCAGCGGGTCGGACGTCTCGACGCGCCCGGTGGCGGCGACGTCGGCGTGCGCGACCCGGCCGGCGACACTGCCGAGGTCCGGTTTCCCCGGGAAGCCGGTGAGCTCGAGGTAGCGGAAGCCGTGGTAGGTGAACCGAGGCTCGTAGACCTGGACCCCGGGTGCGGGGCCGAGCGTGTAGGAGTCGGTCGACGCGGCGTTGCGGTTGGTCGTCGTGTCGAGCATTCCGTCCGAGGTCAGCTCTTCCGCGGTCCGCATGCGCACGGTCGTGCCGGCCGGCCCGGCGACGCGCAGCCGCGCCCAGCCGGCGAAGTTCTCCCCGAAGTCGTAGACGTACACACCGGGACGCGGCTGCTTCACCGCGACGGGCCGGAGGGTGCGGACCACGCGGATCGGCGGTGCGGTCGAGCCGGTGAGGGACGGCGAAGGCGCGGTCGCGGCCTTCACCGGGTGCCAGGCCGAGTCGTCGAAGCCGGGCCGGTCCCAGCCGTTCTGCCGCAGCCGGGCGTCGTAGCTTTCGCCCGCGTAGAGGTCGTTGGCCGTCACCGGGCCGTCCGACCACCGCCAGGAGCCGTCGGTCGTGACCGTCCGGCGGGTCCCGTCCGCGAAGGTGACGACCAGCGCCACGATCCCCTGCTTCGGCCCGGTCCAGCGGAACCCGTACTGGCTGAAGCGCGACCCGTACCCGTTGCCCAGCCACAGGCCCGCGGCGTTCCGTCCGATGTGGACCTGATCCGTCACGTCGAAGGAGTCGTACAGGTTCCGCTTGTCGTACGGCGTGCTCCCCGGCGACAGCACCTGGTCGCCGACCTTGCCGCCGTTCAGGCTCAGTTCGTAGAAGCCCAGCCCGTAGACGTAGGCGCGGGCGCTCGCGACCGGCTTGTCCAGGGTGAACTCGTGGCGCAGCAACGGCGCGTCCGGCGACTGGGCGAGCAGGAGCGGATCACCCTGGGGTTCGAGCATCCCGCCGGTGATCGTGGCGCCGGGGAACCGGGCGTCCGGGGTGGCCGAAAAGTCGTCGGAGAACAGCGGCGCGCCGTCGAGACCGTGCACGGCCAGGTTGTCGTAGGCGGCGGCTTCGGGCGTGCCCTGGCTGACCGAGGTCCGGAACCCGATGGTGCCTACGCGCACCGCGTCGACCGTCCGGGAGTCCACCTCGGTGCCGTCGATGGCCGTGACGACGGTGCTCCCCCGCGCTTCGATCCGCAGGTGGTGCGGGGCGCCGACGGTCTGCGGGGTGATGACCGCGCCCAGGTCGGTCTCCCCGAGGAGCGCGAAGGATCCGTGGGTCTTGGCGTGCGGCCGCAGCAGCACCTTGCCCGGGGTGGTGGCGGCGTTCACCTGCCACATCAGGAAGTCGTCGGGCCCGGCGGCCCGGAAGACCACGCTCGCGGCCGCGGACTTGATCGTGAAGTCGGTGTCCAGGACGAAGTCCTGCCAGGCGTAGGCACCGCCGGTGTCCGGCGTGATCCACTCGGCGCCCGCCCACTCGGCCGGCCGCGCGGGCCCGGTCTCCCACCACGCCGGGGCGGCCTTGGCCGGCGATCCCCCGCGGGCGCCCCACACTTCGACGGTCCAGTAGTTCCGCTTCCCGACGCCGGCGGCGGGCCCGCGGTAGGGCACCGCGACGGACTCTGCGCTCGCGACCCGGCCGCTGTCCCAGACGTCGGCCCGGTTCTCGGCGAGCAGCCGGGGACTGCTCGCGACGAGGATCCGGTACGCCGTCTGCCGCGCGCCGGGCTGTCCGGACCGGAGCTTCCAGCTCAGGGACGGGGTGGCGCTCGCGGCCAGCGGGTCGACGACGTTGTCGGTCCGCAGGTCGAAGGCTTGGAGCTGCCCTTCGGACCCGCTCGCGGCCGGCGTCGCGAACGACGTCACCAGCGACGCGGCCAGGAAAGCGAGCAGGACTCGTGCGCGACAACCGGCCATGACCGCTCCACCCACCCGACTTGAAACGATTCAAGCGAGGGTAGCACCGGAAGGACGCACGTCCCAGGTTGTCTACAGGACAGGAAAAGCGCCGCTCACTGGTGCAGGCGCTGGTTCCAGTCCTCGGGCACGCGGTCGGCCGGCCCCGGCGCGCTCTGGGTCAGCGGCCGGTGCCCGGGAGCGGCGAGCTCCGGACCGGACTCGTACATCGCCTGCTCGCCGTAGTCCCAGAACCACTCTTCGCCGGGCTCGAAGCTGCGCACGAACCGGTGTCCCGAGGCCGCGGCGTGGGCACTCGCGTGCTGACCGGGCGAGGAGTCGCAGCACCCGATGTGCCCGCATTCGGCACAGCGCCGGAGGTGGAACCACCAGCCCTGCGGATCGGCGGTGTCGCAGTCCGCGCAGCCCGTGCCGCTGGGTGGCACGGAGGGATCTACGCCTTGCATGCGAACTCCTTCGCTCGGAGGCGGCGGGCGGTGCCGCGGAACGAGTCCGACTGTAATGCGAACCGTCATCACGCGCTCCCGGCGACCACCCCGGCCGGATCCGCCAAGTCGACGTCGCGGCTTTCGCGCAGGACGAGCACGCACAGCACCGTGACGAGGCAGCAGCCCGCGATCACCGCGGAGATCAGGCCCGTCCCCGCGCCGGCGACGGCCGCGAACACCACCGGGCCGATGCCCGCGCCGAGGCCGGCGATCTGGTAGCCGAGCGACGCGCCGGTGTAGCGGCTGCGGGTGGCGAACAGCTCCGTGTACAGCGCGGCCAGCGGGCCGTACATCGCCGGGTGCGCGACCGACTGCCCCAGCACGACCGCCAGCGTCAGCAGCGCCGCCGAACCGCTGTCGATCAGCGGGAACAGCACGAACCCGACCACGCCCATGGCCAGCGCCCCGGCGATGACCACCGGACGTCTCCCGACGCGGTCGGACAGCGCCGAGTAGCCGATGATGCCGATCACCGCACCGACCGAGGACACGGTGATCGCGTTCAGCACGGTCTGGCGCGCGAACCCCGCGTGGACGGCGTAGGACAGGAGGTAGGTGGTGAGCGTGCCCTGCGCGACGAAGGCACCGAACCCCACGCCGATCGCCAGCAGCAGGTTCTTCGGGTGGTGGCGCAGCACCTCCAGCAGCGGCGCCCCGGCGGACCGTTCGGCCGTGGCGAACACCGGCGTCTCGTCGACCTTCAGCCGGACGAACAGGCCGATGGCGAGCAGCACGACGCTGAGCAGGAACGGCACGCGCCAGCCCCACGAGAGGAACTGCGCGTCGGTGGTCACCGCGCCCATCAGCGTGAGCAGCAGCGTGGACACCACCATCCCGCTGGGTGCCCCGGCGTTGGTGAAGCTCGCCCAGAGCCCGCGGCGGCTGGTCGCGTGCTCGGCCGACATCAGCACCGCGCCGCCCCACTCGCCGCCGACGGCGATGCCCTGCAGCACGCGCAGCACGATCAGCAGGACCGGCGCCCACACCCCGATCTGCGCGTAGGTCGGCAGGACGCCGATCAGCGTGCTCGCGACGCCCATCATCGACATCGTGATCACGAGCATCCGCTTGCGCCCCAGCAGGTCACCGAAGTGCCCGAAGACGATCCCGCCGATCGGCCGCGCCAGGTAGCCGGTGGTGAAGGTGCCGAGGCTGGCGATCGTGCCGAGCACCGGGTCCAGGTTCGAGAAGAAGACCTTGTTGAACACCACCGCCGACGCCGTGGCGTAGAGGAGGAAGTCGTAGTACTCGATCACGCTGCCGAAGTAGCTGGAGAGCACCGCGCGGCGCAGCTGCGCCCGCGAGCGGAGGTTTTCTGCCATCGCTCCTGCCTCGTCGCCGTCCCCACGTGACCCGCGTCACGTCGCGACGAACGTTAAGCACTTTGGTGACCACCGTCAAGACACTGCCCAACATCAGGAGGGGGCTTATGCTCGCGGGCGTGAGCGATCTGGCCGTCTCCGCCGCCGAGGGCATCGGCGCCGACACCCCGCGTCCGCAGACGCTGCTGCTCACGTTCTTCGCCTGCCACGTCCTCGACCGCGGGATCCACGTCGCCACGGCGAGCGTGCTCGACGTGCTGGACCGCGTCGGCGTCTCCGAGCACGCCACCCGGTCCACTCTGAGCCGCATGGCGCGACGCGGCCTGCTGCACCGGGTGCGCCGCGGCCGGCACGTCTACGTCGGCCTCACCGAACGGTCGCGGGCGATCCTGCACGACGGCGAGCGCCGCATCTGGCGGGCCGGCGCGGTCAACCGGCAGTGGGACGGCACGTGGACGCTGCTCGGGTTCTCGATGCCCGAGTCGTGGCAGCGCCAGCGGCACGCCCTGCGGTCCCGGCTGCTGTGGGCCGGGTTCGGCAGCCTGCAGGGCGGCCTCTGGATCGCACCGGGCGAGGTCGACCCGGTCCCGCTGCTCGACGGCCTCGGCGCCGACGGTCACGTCAAGGTGTTCCAGGCCCGGGCGCTGCCGCCGACGGAGGTCGCCGGGATCGTCCGGGAGGCCTGGGACACCGACGGGCTGGCCGGGCGCTACCGGGCGTTCCTGGCCCGCTGGCGGGACCCCGCGGCCCAGGTGCCCGACAGCCTCGCCCGCGACCTGCTCCTGGAGTCCGACTGGCTGCAGACCATCCGCACCGACCCCCGGCTGCCCCGGGAGCACCTGCCGGCGGACTGGCCCGCCGAGCCGGCCCAGGAGCTGTTCTTCGCGCTCAGCGAGCAGTTGCGGCCGGCGGCCCGCACCATCGCGGCCGACATCCTCGACTCGATCACCGACGAGCAGGCCGACGCCTGACCCGGGCGCGCACCGGTTTCAGCGCGTGCAGGCGAAGCTCGAGGCCAGGCTCGGATCCCCCTTCCGGTACTGCGGCCACTCCGGGTACGCGCAGAGCGGCCGCGTGCGGGCATGGGTCGTGTCGGTCAGGACCGGGTTCACCGGCGGCTGTCCCCGGTCGACCCAGCGTTCCAGCGCCGACAACGAATCCCAGCTCGCGGTGACCGCCGGAGTGCCGAAGTTGGCGTGGTTCGCTCCGGGCACGACGTAGTAGCGCAGGAACGCGTCGGTCGCCCGCGGACCCGACACCGCGCGCACCCGCTCGTAGTAGTCGCTGGTCGAGTAGGGCGAAACCAGCTCGTCCGCCGCGCCGTGGAGCAGGATCAGCTTGCCGCCGGCCCGGGCGAACGGGCGCAGGTCCGCGTTGTTGCGATCCTCCACTGTGGACAACGCGCTGATCCGGCCGAGCCACTTCCCGGGGTGCCGGGGATCGATGTCGAGCGAGTTCTGCAGCGGGTCCCGGGTCAGGAAGTACTTGACCCACTGGTCCCAGTACTGCATCCCGTAGCCACTGGTGACCGGCATCGGGTTCGCCGGGGCGGTGGTGCCGAACCCGAGGAACGGGGTCCGCATGTCCGCCCCTGAGAGGAACGGGAAGCCCGGGTACTGCGTTTCGCCGCTGGCGACGCGGTACGGCCACCGGAACGGCGACGACATCGCCGTCACCGCCCCGATCTGCGCGTCCGACAGGCACGCCGGACCGGCGTCGGTGCCGCCCGGGCAGCGGAGCGCGCGAGGGTCGAAGTGGCAAGCTCCGGGGTTCGAAATCACCTTGTCCGCCAAGCCGTCCAGGCGGTCACAAGCGTTGACGACGCTGGTGTAGACGAGCGTTTGCTTGTCGACGCCGAGGAACGCGCCGGGGCGGGACAGGACCTGTGCCAGGTACCCCAGGTCGAGGATCTCGGCGAGGTTGTTCCAGGCCGGGTAGGCCGCGATCACGCCGTCGAACGCGGTCGGCCAGCGCTGGGCGACGTTGAGCGCTTCGCGGCCGCCGGTCGATCCGCCGGAGAAGAAGACTTCGGCGGGCTTCGCCCCGTAGCCGTGCCGGATCAGGAACAGGCTCGCGTCGAGGGTCTTCTTGAGGGCGTCACCGGCGGCGAAGTTCGTCAGGGCCTCGTCGTTCGCCCCGAACGACCCGTCGAGGGACGGCGGGGACGCCGGGTTCTGCTGGTGACCGGAGTCGCTCGCGAACGTCGCGTACCCGCGGGCCAGCGGCGCCGGCTGGTCCGCCGGGCCGAACGGCACGTTCGACGCCGGATCGGGGATGGTGCCGTTGTAGCCGCCACCGCCGAACATCAGCGCCTTGCGGTTCCAGTCGTCGGGCAGGTCGACGCGCAGCTTGATGGCGGGCGCGGCCGGGTCGACGGGGAAGAGGTCGGCGTCGACCTGGCAGAACCGGATCGTCTTGCCGCTGACGACGGCGGTCGTGACCGCGGCCGCCGTGACGCGGCCGCCGGTCGTCGGCAGGCTCATGACCGACGCCGGGATCTTCAGCTGGTTCAGCGCGGCGCACCCCGGCGCCGGCGGGGTCGAGGTCGGCGTCGCGGCAGCGGGTCCGGCCAGGGCGGTCGCCACCAGGAGCGTCAGCACCGGCACTGCGAGCCGGCGGGTCGTTCGCTTCACTCGGACCTCATTTCCCGGCGTAGAGGTGCGCGCCGGGGATGGCGTGCGGGTCGTCCCGGACTTCGGCGGGGTTCGTCTCCGGCAGGAACCACGCGCTGGCGAAGGTGATCAGCCCCATCAGCGTGATGTAGCCGGCGACCGCCAGGGTGTTCCCGGTCCCCGCGATGAGGGCGGTCATCAGGAACGGCGTGCCGCCGCTGACGATGATCGCGGACAGCTGGTAGGCCAGCGACGCGCCCGAGTAGCGGACGCCCGGCGCGAAGAGCTCGCCGAGGAAGCTCGCGATCGGGCCGTAGGTGAGGGTCTGGAAGATGAAACCCACCGTCACCGCGACGAAGATCAGCGGCAGCGAGGCGGTGCCGACGAGCCCGAAGTACGGGAAGGCCCACACCGCGACGCCCAGACCGCCGATCAGGATCAGCGGCCGGCGGCCCACCTTGTCCGAGAGGTGGCCGGACCACGGGATGACCACGAGCATCGCCACGGACGCGAGCAGCACGACCGCGAGCAGGGAATTGCGCTTGAGCCCCAGAGAACCGGTGCCGTAGCTCAACAGCCCGGAGATGCTGACGTAGAACAGGCTGTTGGTGGCGGACAGGAGCCCGCAGCCGAGCAGGATGGTGCCCCCCTTGCTGCGCAGGACCTGGGCCAGCGGGGCCCGGACCACCGCTTCGCCGGGCTTGGCCGTTTCCTTCTGCAGCTCGCGGAACTCCGGCGTGTCCTCCACCTTGGCCTGGATGTAGAGGACCACCGAGAACATCACGACGCTGAGCAGGAACGGGATGCGCCAGCCCCAGCTGAGGAACGCGGCGTCCGGCATCAGCGCGCTGGCGCCGACGAAGATCAGGTTCGAGAGGATCACGGCCACGGGAACGCTGGTTTGGCCGAACGTTCCGGCGAAGCCACGCCGCTTGGGGCCGGCGGACTCGGTGAGCAGGAGCACGATGCCGCCCCACTGGCCACCGGTGGCGAGCCCCTGCACGAACCGCAGCACGACCAGCAGCGTCGGGGCCAGCGCGCCGACGCTCGCCGCGGTGGGCAGGCAGCCGATCAGGAAGGTGGCGGCCCCCATGACCGCCAGGCAGGCGACGACGACCGGCTTGCGCCCGTACTTGTCCCCGAGGTGCCCGGCGAGCACCCCGCCGATCGGCCGCGCCACGAAACCGGCCCAGAACGTGCTGAACGCGAGGAGGGTTCCGGTCAGCGCCGAAGCGTGCGGGAAGAACACCTTGGGGAACACCAAGGCTGCGGCGGTGCCGTAGAGGAAGAAGTCGTACCACTCGATCGAGCTGCCGACGAGCCCGGCGGCCAGCAGCTTGCGGAAGGCCCGCCGCCGGGTCGGGGACGACCCGGCGTCGGCGTGGCCGGACTGTCCTTCGGGTTGGGTGAGGGGAATTGCCATGGATGCCGCCTTCGTCTTTGAGCGCAGCCCGGTGATGGCGGTCATGTTAGGACGCCGTTACGCTGGGGTTGAGGTGTGGACCACCCACTCCTGCCGCCCCAACGGTGGCGCTTTCGTCCACTCACCGCCGAGGAAGGAAGGCACCGTGGCCAGTGGATCCGGTACGGCGGAGACACGGCGGCAGCGGGAGCTGGCGTCGTTGTACGCGACCGTCAAGTCGCTCACCGCGCTGGGTGAGCTCGACGAGGTGCTGCAGTCGATCGTCCACCACGCCCACGACCTGATCGGCACGGACTTCACCTACCTTTCCCTCGTCGGCGCGGACGGCCGGTTGTCGGCCAAGGCGGCGGAGGGCACGGTCTCCCCCACCTTCCTCGCGGCGGCGATCCCGACCGGGGTGGGACTCGGGGGCAAGGTGCTGGCCTCCCGGCGCCCGCACTGGGTGCGCGACTACGCCGCCGCGACCGCGATCGAGCACGACCGGGACTTCGACCGCCTGGTCACCACCGAGAAACTCGTGGCACTGCTCGGTGTTCCCCTGGTCATCCGGGGCGAGGCGGTGGGCGCCCTGTTCGCCGCGGACCGCTCCGAGCGGTCCTTCCAGGCCGACGAGATCGCGCTGCTGAACGCGTTCGCCGACCACGCCGCGGTGGCCATCGACAACGCCCGGCTCTACGAGGCGAGCCGGACCGCGCTGCGGGAGCTGCGGGTGGCGTACCGGAAGAGCGAACGGGCGCAAGAGATCCACGAAGCGCTGACCGGTGCGGTCCTGGGCGGCGGGACGCCGGGCGAGGTCGCGCAGCTGCTCGCCGACCAGCTCGGCGGCAGCGTGACGCTCGTCGGCCACACCGGTACCGCCGTCGTCCGGCGGGACTCGGCGTCGAGTCCGTGCCCGGATCCGGTGGACGCCGAGCTGGCCGGCGCCGTCGAGGAGGCACGACGCTCGGGCCGGTGCGCGTTCTCGGCCGGCGCCGGCGGGACGGCCCACAGCGTCGCCGCGATCCAGGCGGGCGACAGCTACCTCGGCGCCCTCGCGTGGAGCCGGAAACCCGCCGGTGACAACGAGGTCCCGGACGCGATGGACCTGCGCACCCTCGAGCGGGCCACCCACATCCTCGGGCTGCTCATCCTCAAGGAGCGGGCCGTCGCCGACGCCGGCGAGCGGCTGAGCGGCGAGCTGCTGACCGAGCTCATGGTCGGCGGCCCCGGGATCAGCACGGCCCAGCGCGCCCGCACCCGCGCCCGCAACATCGACGTCGACGCCCTGGACCTGGTCCTCGTCGCGGACTCCCCCACCGTGGCCTCGACCGATCTTTCGCGCCACCTGCACGGCATCGCGCGGGAGCGCGCCGGGCTGGCGGGCGAGCACCTGGGCCGGGCCACGCTGATCCTCCCCGGCGGGGACGACGAGCGGACCGCCGCGGAAGTCCACAGTGGACTGCGGCGCACCCTGGGCAGCCCGCTCGTCGTCGTCGGGGAACGCGCGGTCGACCACGACTGGTCCCGCGCCTTCTCCCTCGCCCGGCGCTGCGGTGCGGTGGTGCGCGCGCTCGGGCACACCGACCTGGGCGCCACCACGCGCCAGTACGCGCTGTACGCCATGGTCTTCGACCCCGAACGGGCCGGCGAGCTCGACCGCTTCCTCGCCGGCTCCATCGGCGCGCTCCTCGACTACGACGAGCGGCGCAACGCCGGGCTCGTCGACACCCTCAGCGCCTACTACCTCCACCACGCCAACGTCGCGGCGACCGCCCGGGCGCTGCACCTGCACGTCAACACCCTGCTCAAGCGGCTGGACCGGGCCGGCACCGTGCTCGGCCTCGACTGGCGCCGCGAGAACGACCTGGAACTGCGGCTCGGGCTGCGGCTGCACCAGCTCCGCGCGACCACCCCGGCGTGAGGCGCCTCAGGCGATCCGGGCCGAGTCCCGCAGGGCGAGCTTCGATAGCTTGCCGGTGCCCGTCTTGGGCAGCGTGGGCAGGAAGACGAACTCGTCGGGCAGCCACCACTTGGCGACCAGCGGCGTGATGTGCCGCAGCAGCTCCTCGGCCGTGGCGGTGCTGCCTTCGCGCAGGGCGACGTAGGCGACCGGGCGTTCCATCCACCGCGGGTCCGGCCGGGCGACCACGGCGACTTCGACGACGTCGGGGTGGGAGGCGATGGCGCCCTCGAGCTCGACCGACGAGATCCACTCGCCGCCGGACTTGATCAGGTCCTTCATCCGGTCCACCAGCCGCAGGTAGCCCTCGGCGTCGATGGTGGCCAGGTCCCCGGTGCGCAGCCAGCCGTCCCCGGTGAAGCTGCTCTGGGCGTCCACCCGGTAGTAGCCGCCCGCCACCCAGGGGCCGGCCACCTGCAGCTCGCCGACGGCCACGCCGTCGCACGGCAGCTCCCGGCCCGTCTCGACGTCGGCGATCCGCACGTTCACCAGCGGCAGGGGCTGGCCCTGGGCCGCCCGCACGGCCAGCCGCCCGGCCTCGCTCGCGTCCCGGTGCTGGGTGCGCGTGCCCCCGATGACGCCGACCGGGCTGACCTCCGTCATCCCCCAGGAATGGGTGATGGGGACGCCGATCGCGGCGCGGTAGGTCTCCGACAGCGCCGGCGGGACGGCGGAGCCGCCGCCGAGCAGGAACCGCGTGGCACTCAGGTCGTGCTCGCGCAGGTGCGGGGCCAGGCTGGTCCAGACCGTGGGCACGGCCCCGGCGACGGTCACCCGCTCGGCCGCCATCAGCCCCAGCAGGTGCGCCGGGTCCGCGGACGCGCCGGGCAGGACCAGCGCGGCGCCCGCCATCATCGCGCCGTAGGGCAGGCCCCAGGCGTTGGCGTGGAACATCGGCACGATCGGCAGCACGACGTCGCTCTCGCTGATCCCGATGAGGCCGGCCGCGAGCGTGCCCAGGCAGTGCAGGACCGTCGAGCGGTGGCTGTAGAGCACGCCCTTCGGCGGCCCGGTCGTGCCGGAGGTGTAGCACAGCCCGGACGCCAGGTTCTCGTCCGCGAGCTCGAAGGCGTCCTCGAACGACCCCGCGAACGGCTCGGCCGCGGCGATCAGCTCGTCGTAGTGCGCGATGCGGGGGTCCGCCGGGATCTCGCCGTCGGTGCCGTCGGGCAGCACCACCCAGTGCCGCACCAGCGGCAACCGGCCGACACTGGGCCAGATGCGCGGCAGCAGCCCGCGATCGACGAACACGACGTCGTCCTCGGCGTGGTTGACGATGTACTCGAGGTGCTCCGCCGACAGCCGGATGTTGATCGAGTGCAGCACCCGCTTGGTGGCCGGCACCCCGAGGTAGAGCTCCAGGTGGCGCCGGCTGTTGCTCGCGAAGGTGGCGACCCGGGCGCCGGCCGGGACGCCGAGGGCGTCCAGCGCGGTGGCGAGCCGCCGGGTGTGGCCGGCCACCTCGGCGTAGGTGAGCCGCCCGGAACCGGCCGTCACGACCGGCTTGTGCGCGAAGAGCCGCTCCGCGCGGTCGACGATGTGCGCGATCGTGAGCGGCCGCGGCTGCATCAGCCCGTCGAGGACGCCGTCTCCGGGGACGCGCGCTTGGTCCGGCATGGGTCTGCTCTTTCGGTCGGCGGGTCCGGCCCCGGAGGCGGGCCCGGCGCTCGGGACGCGTGTCACTCTAAGTGCGCGCCCGGGCCGAAGTGAGGGCAGAATCTTCCACTGATCCACTCCTTCCGGCGTGAACTAGTCACACCACGGGCCGCCGAGGTTCCCTTCGGCCGTGCCGATGCACGCCCATCCGCAGGCTGCCGAAGCACGACACAATCGTTGCGCCACAACGTAACTTCGTACATACGTCAGGTGACGGATGTCTGCTTCACACGTGTGAAGAAGCATTGCTCTACGGAGTACGCCGCTCCGGACCTCCACCCCCGAGGAGGAGCGATGTTCCGTGCTACCACCGTCTCCACGGCCGTGATTTTCATCCTCGCCATCAACCTCAGACCGGCCGTGACCAGCCTGGGCGCCGCTCTTCCCGACATCTCCGCCGCCAGTGCCCTCGTCGCCGCCGTCCTCGTCGCGCTGCCCCTGTGGGCGATCGGTCTGGGCGGCTGGGCGACCCCGTGGCTGTGCGGCCGGGTGGGAACGCACCGGACGATCACCGTGGCCCTCCTCGGGCTGGTGCTGTCGCTGGCCGGCCGGGTACTGGGCGGGCCGGCGCCACTCCTGATCGGGACGGCGCTGGCCTGCCTGTCCATCGCCGTGCTCGGCACCATGCTTCCCCTGCTGGCCAACGGGTCCGCCGCCTTCACCCTCGGGCTCGGGCTCGGCAGCACGGCGGGCGCGCTGGTCACGCCGGCCGTGGTGATGTCGTCGTCGTGGCGGGTCGCCCTCGGCCTGTGGGCGGTCGTGGCCCTGCTGGCCCAGCAGGTGTGGCAGCGCACCCCCGGCGAGTTCGGGTCGCCGCGGGCGGCCACCGGGTGGGTGCCGGCCTCCGCCTTGACCATTCACTTCGGGCTCATTTCGACGGTGACGTTCCTGGTCATGGGCTGGCTCCCGGGCATCCTGCGCGACGCGGGCGTCCCGCCGGGGACCGCGGGTGCGTGCCTCGCGCTGTCGATGGCCATGGGGCTGCCCATGATGTGGCTCGTGCCGGGCTGGACGCGCCGGTGGCAGAACCAGACCTTGCTCGTCGTCGCACTGGCCGTGCCCAACGTCATCGGCGTCGCCGGCCTGCTCCTCGCCCCGGCGGCCGCGCCCTGGCTGTGGGCCGCGGCCACCGGCACCGGCATGGGCGGGCTCGCGTTCGCCCTGACGACGATCTCGTTGCGCAGCAAGGGCAGCTCGCTCTCCCTGTCCGCCGTGGTGCAGGGAGTGGGCTACGTCATCGCGGGATTCGGCGTACTGGCCTGCGGCTGGCTGCACACCTACACCGGCACTTGGCGGACTCCGCTGCTGCTGGTGCTGGCGATCCTGCTCGGCCAGGTGGTCAGCGGGCACGCCGCCGTGACGCGCCGGACCACTTCGGCGAAGCCGGTTTCGCGCGCCCTCGTCGTGCGCCCCCAGGACAGCGCTCCGGAGGTCGGAGTCTGAGACGATGACCCGCACCGTCCACTTCGGACGTCCGCGGCCCCGGGGCCCGGCCCTAGGCGAACCGGTGCCGGGCCTCGCGGGCGATGTCGATGCGCGAGTTCACGCCGAGCTTGGTCAGGATGTGCGAAACGTGCGTGCCGACCGTGCGCGGGGACAGGTAGAGGCGGGCCGCGATCTGCGGGTTCGACATGCCTTCGACCACGAGCGCGGCGATCTTGTCCTCGGTCGGGGTGAGGCTGTCCCAGCCGTGCGTGGCCTGGCGGTGCTTCGCCGTCGGGCCGCGCCGGATGCCGAACGCCCGGAACTGGGCGCGCAGCCTCGCCACGTCCCATTGCGCGTCCAGCTCGGAGTAGAGGTCGATGGCGTGCGTGAACGCCGCCCGCGCCGAGCCGCGGTCCTCGGCCTCGGCCTCGGTGTTGGCGAAGGCGAACGCGGCCGCTTCCAGCGCTTTGGCCCGGGAGAGCGGCCGGCCCGCCTCGCCGTAGCCGTCGGCGGCCCGCAGCAACGTCGGCGCGTCCCGCTCGAGCAGACCGCGGCAGTACAAGGCGAGCGCGAGGCGGTGCGGAACGGTGGACTCGGCGGCGATCGCGCGTGCCCTGGCTTCGATCTGCGCCGCGGTCCCCGCGTCGCCGGTCGCCGCGGCCAGCCGGGCGGCGTCGCCCAGCAGGTCCTCCCCCGCGTCCTCGCCGGTCAGCACGTCGATCAGCAGCGAGAGCGCCAGCTCCGGGGTGCCGGCGTGCTCGAAGGCCAGGCAGCGGGCCCGCACCAGGGACTCCACGACCCGGTCGCCGATGCGTTCCGAGTACGGCGCCGCGATCTCGAGGTGCCGGCTCGCCGCGGCCGCCTGGCCGCGGTGGAAGTGGATGATCGCGGCGACCCCGTGGTCGCAGCACACGACGCTCGGGTCCTTGCGCTCGTCGGGGACGACGTCCACCTCGGCCAGCGCGTCGTCCCAGCGCCCGGCGCCGAGCAGCAGCTGCCCGAGCGCGCTCTGGACCTGGTTCAGCCGCACGGCGCTGCCGGTGCGGTCGGCCAGCTCCCGCGCCCGCCCGGCGGCGGCGAGCGCGTCGGTGTAGCGGTCGAGCGCGCCGAAGGTCACCGACTGGTTGATGCGCAGCAGCAGCGTGAGGTCGATCAGCGCGGGATCGCCCCGCACGATGACCATCGCGCGCTCGAACAGCGGCAGCGCGCCGGTCCAGTCGCCCCGCATCATCGCGACCAGGCTCAGCACGTGCAGCGCCCAGCCGGTCGCCCAGCGGTCTTCGACCGCGCCGAGCTCCACCAGCGCCGCGGTGGCGACCCGGCCCGCGGTGTCGACCTCGCCGAGGTCGCGGTGGGTGCGCGCGATGAGTACCAGCAACCGGGCCCGGTGCCGGGCTTCCAGCCCCGGCTGCTTCAGTGCTTCGGTCAGCGTGGCGAGGGATTCGGCGGAGCGGCCGGTCATCCCGTGGCACTGCACGACCGTCGTGTGCAGGTCGACGACCACGTCGGGGTCGCGGACGCGGTCCAGTGCGCGGGAGGCGATCCGCTCGGCCTGGGCGACGTTGCCCACCCGGTAGTACGCGTCGGCCAGCCGGCACGCCAGCGCGCCGGTCACGGCGTCGTCGAGCGGCGCGTCCCGCACCGCCCGGCGCAGGAGCGCGACGGCGGCCTCGGGGGCCTGGCCGATCAACGGCGTGGCCACGTCGAGCAACCACCGCACGGCCCAGGCGGGCACCGGCACCCGGCTGTCCGTTGTGGACACCATGGGCAGCAGCTGCCGCGCGACCCGCTCGACCGGGGCGCTCGCCTCGGCCAGCGCGAACGCGGCGTCCTGGTGCCAGGCGACCCGGACCGCCGTCGGCATCTCGTCGTACAACGCCCGGCGGATCAACGTGTGCCGGAACGCCAGGTCGTCACCGGCCGCCACCAGCACCCCGGCGGCCCGCGCCTCGTCGAGGGCCGGCATCAGCTCGGCGAGCGAGCTGTTCCGCACGGTCACGAGGTCCGCGACCGAGAAGCCGTCCCCGAGCAGCGCCGCCGCCCGCAGCACGGTGCGCGCCGCCTCGGACAGGAAACCCAGCCGGTCCGCGATCGCCTCCGGCAGGGAGTCCGGCTTGGCCGTGCCGGTCAGCTCCGCGACACCGGCGGGATCGACTTCCAGGCACGAGCTCCTGGCCAGCGCGTCGAGCAGTTCGGTGAGGTACAACGGGTTCCCGGCCGCACCGGCGGCGAGCTCCTCCAGCCGGGAACCCGGTCTGCCACCGGCCAGCGCGGCCACCAGTTCGAGCACCGCCGGTTCCGCCAGCCGGCTCAGCCGCAGCCGCTCGGCCGGACCGACGACCCGGAAGAGCGACCGGAGGTCGTCGCGGCGCGGCACCGGGCGCATCACCCCGACCAGGAGCAGCGGGAGCCGCCGGACCGAGCGGGCGATCCGGCTCCACACCGCCACCGTCGTGCGATCGGCCCACTGCAGCTCGTCGACGACCAGCATGACCGGCCCGTCCTGGCAGAGCTCGTCCACCAGCGCGATCAGCTGCTCGGCGGCCGCGGCGGCGAGGTCGGCACCCTTGCCCGCGACGGCTTCGCCGCCCAGCAGCCCGGAGATGGCGTCACGACGGGGATCCCGCGTCACCGGCGCGATCTGCAGGGCGTCCAGGAGCGGTAGCAGCGGCAGCGCCTGCCCGAGCTCGTCACCGGCTCCCCAGTACACCTGGCAGCCGGCGCTCTCGGCCGCGGCGGCGCCGGCGCGCACCAGCGCGGACTTGCCGATACCCGGTTCGCCGTCCACCAGCACGGCCCGGCCGCGCCCCTCGACCGCCTCACGAATCCAGCCGACCAGCCGGGACAGCTCGTCGTCCCGACCGACCAGAAGCTCGGAACCGTCCGTGAGCGGTCGCACACCGGCGATAATAGAAGGAAAAACGTTACCCAACAAGAGGTATGCTTGGACGGCCCGGATGGGCAGCCGCAGTCCGTCCTCAAACATCCATTTCGACAAATTTCCCGATTCGTGATCACAGCGTGATTCCACCACCGGTAGTGGTGGATCATCATCCGCCGGTCACTCCGGCGCCGCTAAAAGGTCCGCCAACCCCGAACAGTCATTCGTGCACGATCGACCACCGGAGGAATGATGCGGGTTCAGCGAGCGGTCGCCATCGGCGCCGCGGTCACGTTGAGCGTCTTCACACTGAGCGTTCCGGGTGCTGCCGCGGCGATCGCCGCCGGTGGCACGGACAAGACATTCGAGTCCAGCCACGTCACCGGGCCGGACAACCGAGCGCCGATCGGCGTTTCACCCGACGAAATGGGCTACAACTGAGGGAACCGGCCCCCCGCGGCCGCAGCCGGGAGCACCCCTTCCCGCTGCGGCCGTCCTCATGTCCGCGGCACGCACCGTTCGACGATTTCGACAATGCCACCCCGACGGCCACCCCGATGCCGGCCCGATCATTCCGGCTTCCCCCCGCGGGCTTCCTCCACAATTGGCTCAAGCCCCTGATTATACCGTGCCGGCCGGAACAACGACGGCAACCATTTGATTTCGATAGCATGAATTCGCCGGTCCGCCGCCGCCGCGAGCGTGATCACCGGACCTCTGACTTTTGCATTGCGCGACGTCGTCGTGGCCACGTTTTCCGCAGTCCGCCGCGGCGCACTCCGGCCCGTTCCCGAAGCGGATCTCCGAAGCGCCTCGCGAGCACCACCGACCACAAGACCGCCGGCGCGCCGGTTCCCGTCGACTCCGCACGACCGTCGAGACGACGCTTTTGCGATTAATCGCAAATTGTGCGGACACTCGCTATCGGTCACCTCCCATTGGGCCGATCGGGCATCCGTTCGCACGGTCCGCGACATCGGTTACCCGATCGGAGCAGCCCCCTCGAATCCGCGTTTCCGGCGGCCGCACATCCGGGAATCGGTGGCCCGAACCTCAATCAGCCATCATGATCCGTAGAAATGTCCGCGGTTCGGCCACCGGACCAAGATCCTCGATCAAGCATTGATGCCTCCATTGTGGTGAATTCCCGGTCATGGCACCTGCCAAGTGTTGTCGAGGTCCTACAGTGGCCTGCTTGACAGACACCGGGGAATGAATCACGGATCTTCCCCGGATTCGGTAGATCAACCGTCATCTCCTTCGAGGAGCACGACTTGTTTGGAATCACCAGGAGCAGTGGCCGGGTTCGCGCTCGTCACGGCGCACTCGCCGTCGCCGCCGTCATGGTCCTCACCGGCTGCGGCGCACTCGGTTCGGCCAGCACGAGCTCCTCGTCCAGCGGCAGCGGCCTGGAAAAGACGACACTGAAGGTCTCGATCCTGCCCACCACCGACCTCGCACCGTTCTGGCTGGCCCAGGACAACGGCTACTTCAAGGCCGAAGGCCTCAGCGTCGATTCCATCATCGCCGCCAGTGGTCAGGCCTCGCTGACGAAGTCGATCTCCGGTGAAGCCGATATCGCGTTCTCGACCTACCCGCCGTTCTTCACCGCGAAGAGCACCGGCGCCGCCGACATGCAGCTGGTCGCCGACGCGACCTCGGTCAACCCGAAGTCCAATGCGATCGTCACCGTTCCGAACTCTCCCGTGAAGACAATCTTCGACCTGGCCGACAAGAAGATCGCGATCACGGCCAAGAACACCGCCTCGGATCTCCTCACCCGCTCGGTGATGCAGGATCACGGCGTCGATTTCGGCAAGGTGAAATGGGTGCTGATCCCGCTGCCGAACATCGCCGCGGCGCTGCAGCAGGGCGAGGCGGACGCCGCGTACCTGCCGGAGCCGTACATCACGCAGGCCGCCAAGACGGCCGGCGCGATCCCGGTGATCGACATCAACACCGGTGCGACGCAGGACTTCCCGCTGACCGGCTACGGCGCGACGAGGAAGTGGGTGCGGGACAACCCGAAGACCCTGGCCGCGTTCCAGCGCGCCATGCAGAAGGCCACTCACGACGCCCTCAACGACCGCTCCAAGGTCGAGCCGCTGCTGGTGCGGTTCGCCAAGATCGACGAGGACACCGCCAAGCTGCTCACCTTGCCGGGCTACGGCTCGTCGCTGGACTCGCGGCGCCTGCAGCGGGTTCCCGACCTGCTGCTGCAGCTCGGCGCGATCCCGCGGCCGATCGACGTGAACTCGATGATCGGCCCCCAGGTGGGACGCTAGCCCCGGCGGCCGGGCGGGACGATCCCGCCCGGGCACCGCGTCATTCGGCGAGGTTGGGCATCGGCCGGTTCGACCCCCAGCGGATCGGCGGGTCGAACGCCCCGCTGACCGTGTCCAGCTTCGTCCCCTTCGGCGGGAACTCCGTCAGGAAGTTGTCCGGCTTGTTGTGCTGGATGAACTTCTGCACGTTCGAAGTGAGCCCGTCGTAGCCGGCGTCGAGCGTGACGTGGTCCCGGATGCCCCGTTCCGAGGGGTTCTTGGCGTCCGGCCACTTGACGTTGTCGCTGGCCGTGACCGAGTAGTCCACCTTGAGGCCCTGGGCTTCCTTGCGGAAGTCCGCGGGCTTCCCGCTGATGCCCCAGTCGTTCATCTTCCGCTGCAGCTCCGTGTCGCCCATCCGGTTGACCGTGTCCTTGAACTGCCCGATCTGGATGTCGGCCTGCTTGAGCTTGCTCTCGAAGTTGCCCGACATCTGGGAGTTCGCCTTGCGGGACAACGTGGTCATGTTGTCGGCGGTCCCGGAGCCGCCGAGTTCGTTGTTCTTCAGGTGCCCCTTGATGAAGTAGCCCTCGTCGGTGTCGGGCTTGTAGCCGTTCTTGCCGTCGCCCTTGAGCTTGTCGAGCTCGGCCTGCAGGCGCGGGTCGAAGTTCGCGTGCTTGGTCCCGTTCAGCTCGTTGACGTCGGTGAGATGGTTGCCCGCCGGGGTGGTGCCGCCGGGGCGGCTCCCCCGCCCGGACCCGTCGAGTGAGCCGCCGCCCGACTTCCCGCCGCCTTCCATCACCGTGCGGCCGGAGTTCCCGTGCGAGACGTTGTCCTGGCCGGTGACCGGCGGGTCGTACCGGCCGGTCCGGGGCTTCTTGACGGCGGAGCCGGACCCGGAGGCCCCGTTTCCGGCGCCCTGGTTCGGGTTCGGGCGCTTCTTCGAGGCCTTCTTGCACGGGGCCGCGGATTCGAACGTGGCGTCGTCGTCGAGGAACGCGGTCGGGTCGTCGGCGTAGTTGACGACCTTGCCGCTGTTGCGGGTCAGGCCGAGCGGGTCGGCGGCGAGGAACGGGTCCTCGACGTAGGTCTCGGGGTTCAGCGCCGGGGTCAGGCCGAGCGGGTCCGGCGAGATGTAGCGCGCGTTGGCCGGGTCGTAGTAGCGGAAGACGTTGTAGTGCAGGCCGGTTTCCGCGTCGAAGTACTGGCCGGGGAACCGCAGCGGCGTCGGCGGGCGCGCGCCGGCCGCGGTCAGGCCCCACAGGCTCGTCCGCACCGGGCTGACCGTGCCGTGGTCCGGGCTGACCAGCTCGGTCGGGGTGCCGACCTCGTCGGTGACCACGGCGGAGAGACCTCGACCCGCCCGTCGGGCAGGGTGCGCGCCTGCGCCACCACGCGGTCCTCGTCGGGGTGGTGGATCCAGGTCAGCGTCTCCACCGGCGCGCCCCCGGCGGTGTGCCGGGCTTCGACGAGACTCGTGCCGTCCCAGGCGAAGTCGACCCGTTCGGCGACCGCGCCCGCGGTGTCCAGCCGTTCCTTGGCGACGCGCCGGTCCAGCGCGTCGTAGCGGTAGCGCCACCGGGTGCCGTCCGGCGTGCGCACCGCGACCAGGTGGTCGTGCGCGTCCCAGCCGAACGTCCAGGTCAGTGCCGTCCCGTCCGGTGCGGGCAAAGTACGGCCGACCAGCCGACCCTGCGCGTCGTGGGCGTAGCGCACCGCGCCCGCCGCGGCGAGCACACCACCGGTGTACTGCCGCGGGCCCGCCTCGGGACCGGTGCCCGGCGAGGAGGAGATCAGGTTGCCGAGCACGTCGTAGGCGTAGCGCTCGGCCCCGCCGTGGTGGACGGCGGCGGTGACGCGACCGGCGTGGTCGAACTCGTACCGCACTCCCCCGGCCGGGTCCTCCCGGGTGCCGACGCTGCCGTCCGGACGCCGGTGGTAGCGCGTCACCCCGGCCGGCGTGTGCTGCGCGGCGAGCCGGCCCGCCGCGTCGAACTCCTGCCGCAGCAACGGGTTCGGCCCGGCGGCGAGGCCGAGCGTCCGGCCGGCGGCGTCCTGGTGCAGGGTCAGCTCGGTGCCGGCGATCCGGAGCAGCTCCGCGCCGTCCGCGTGCTGTCCCCATTGGACGTCCACTCCGGACGGAGTGCGCCGGGTCTTCGCGCCGCGGGGGTAGCCGAAGGTGGTGGTCCCGGCCGCGGTGGTCTGGCGCGTGACGCGGCCCTCGGCGTCGTGCGTCAGCTCGAGCACGCCGTCCGGTCCGGTCGCGCGCACGAGGCGGCCGACCGGGTCGTAGCGGTAGGTCTCGGTGCCCGCCGGGCTGATCCGCTCGGTCAGGTTGCCCAGCAGGTCGTACCGGGACTCCACGGTCTCCCCGGCCGGGCCGGTGAGCCGCACCCGCTGTCCCGCGGCGTCGTACGCGCACCGGGTGACCCGGCCGGCGAAGTCCGTCTGGGCGAGCAGCCGCTCTTCGGCGTCGTAGGCGTAGTGCCAGGTCTGCCCGGCGGGGTTGGTCACGGCGACCAGCCGCAGCTCGGTGTCGTAGCGCTGGGTGGTGCGCGCGCCGGCGGCGTCGACGATGGCGGTGACCGTGCCCATCGGGCCGTTTTCGGTGCGGACCACCCGGCCCAGCTCGTCGGTGCGGGACGTCTCCTCGCTCTCGCCGTCGAACGTCCACTGCCGGCGGGTTCCGTCCGGGGCGAGGACTTCCCGCAGGGCGCCTTCGACCGTCCACGCGTACGCGGCCCGGCCGCCGGCACCCTCCATCGCCCGCGGCCGCCCGAACAGATCGGCCTCGACGCGGGGCGCGGGGAGGTCCGGCGCGGTCCCGGTCTCCGCCGTGTGCTCGTGGTGCTGGTCGCCGGTCACGCCGAGCGGGTCGGTGTAGGGGTCCGGCAGGTTCGGGGCGGTGTAGCGGCGGCGGAAGACCCGGCCGCCGTCGGCCACCTCGATCGTCAGCTCGGTTTCGCTCCGGCCGGTGATCAGCACCCGGGAGCCGTCGGCGCGCAGGACCGAAACCAGCCGCCCGTCCGGGTCGTGCTCGAACTCGGTGCGCCGGCCGAGCGGGTCGGTGCGGGCGAGCAGCACGTCCCGCGGCCCCCACTCCCGGCGGGTCACGCCGCCGAGCCGGTCGGTCAAGGCCACCGTGTTGCCGTCGTCGTCGAACTCGTACACCGTCTGCTTGCCGAAGGAGTCGGTGACGGTGGTGCGCCGCTCGGCGTAGGCGAGCGTGGTGTCGAGGTAGCCCTGGTCGCCGACGCCCCGCACGCAGCGGCCGTGCTGGTCGTAGACGTAGCGGTACCAGGCGCCGACGTGGTTGGTCCAGCCGGTGATCCGGCCCTCGGCGTCGTGGGTGTAGCGGGCGGCCCGGGGCGAGGAGTTCGCGCGCAGGCTGAGGTGCCCGCCGGGGTCGTAGTCGTAGCGGGCGACGAGGACGTCCCCAGTCTCGGAGAGTGCGCGGACCGCGCGGATCCGGCCGCCGCCGACGTCGAACGCGATCCGGGCGCCGCCGGAGTGCGTGAGCAGCGTGGGCGCGCCGTCGGCGTCGTGGTCCAGCTCGACGTACCCCCCGGTTTCGGTGCGGATCTCCTTGAGCAGGAACAGGTCCGGGTTCCCGTCGGCCGGCACGAACCGGTGCATGGTGCCGCGCGCGGGGTTCTCCAGGACGTACTCGGCGCCCTGCCCGTGCAGCCGGCGCAGCGGACCGTGCGGGGCGGTGGCCGACCGGCTCGGCGCGGGCATCGGGAACCGCAGGATCATCGCGTCGGCGCTGTAGTAGGTGACAGTGCCGTCCGCCACGGTCAGCCGCTCGTCCACCAGCGACGCCCAGGAGGGCCCGAACCAGCGCCCGGCCCGGTAGGACGAGACGTGGTTGCGCACGATGAGCTGGCCGAGCGGCCCCGGCACGGCGAGGTCGGTTTCGGTGACCAGGACGTCCCCGGTCTGGACGTCGATCGGGTCGCCGCTGCCTTCCTTGCAGACCGGTTCCTTGGTCTCGGCGGTGTTCCGGTCGGGCCCCTTCGAGCCGCCGGAGTCCTTCGCGCCGGCGGACTTGGTCGAGTCGCCGCCCGGCGGGTTGTCGAGGCCGCGCGAGGCCGGCGGCGGATCGGTCTTGGGCGGGTCGTTCTTCGCCGGCGGCGGATCGGTCTTCGGCGGCGGGTCGCCCTTGGGCGGCGAGTGGTCGCCCGCGGCCGTGGTGGAGTCGTCCCCGCCCTTGCCCTTGGGCCCGTCCAGGTCCTTCGGGTTGCCCTTGATGTCGGCGTGCTTCGGCGGCGGCGCGGCCTTGCCCGGCTTGATGTTCTTCAACGCCTTGGCCGCGTCACCGAACAGGTCACCGGCCCGCTTCAGCAACGGCACCAGCGCCTTGAGCGCCGTCACCAGCCGCTTGACCAGATCCGCGATCTTCGACGCCGTCTTCGCCACCGCACCGATCACCTGCGGGACGACCCAGGTCATACCGATGCCCAAGGTGAAGATCACCTGCAGCGCCCAGCTGATCAAGTGCCCGATCAGCTCCGCGATGATGTCACGCACCAGCGCCCGCACCGCCGCGACCACCTCACCGGCGGTCTTCACCCCGCTGGAAGCGCCTTCACAGCCCTTTTGCGCGGTTTCCAGCAACGTGACCGTGTCCTGGGCCCGCTGCCGGTAAGTGTCCCCGGCGGTCCCGGCCCACGACGTCGTGTCCGCTTTGACCATCCCGGTCAGGTCTTCCCCGACACTGCCCAGCTCGGTCGCGATGTTCTTCCACGTCTCCGACTGCGCGGCGATCTCGTCGGCGTTGCCGGTCAAGCCGTTGAGGGCTTCCTTTAGCGGCCCGACGTGTTCGATGAGCCAGCCGACACCGGCGGCGAGGATCGCACCGAACGGATCCATGGCCATGGAGAGGGCGTCGAGGGCGGTACCGACGGCACCCATCGCGACCGACGCCCAGTCACCGCTTTCGATCGCGGATTTCAGGTCGGCCGCCGACTCCAGCAGCGAAATCCCCGAATACGCCGTCGTCGAATCCTTGGTCTCCGCGACCAATGGGTTGCTCATCCGTCCCCCGCCTCAGTCACCTGACTGACCCCGAAGTTTCCATGTAAACACACCCCGCCGACCGGGCCGCCGCGGGTGTGATCATCCTTCGTGCGAGCCTTGACCACGCTCGTCACCAGGAGGCGAACCATGGCTGAGCACCAGCTGCCGGCAACCCGCGAGACCACCGTCGACGTCTTCGACCGGGCCACTCCGCCCGTGCTGACGGTGTCCTCCGGCGACTCCGTCGTCGTCGGCTCGCTCGACGCCGGGGGCTACCTGGAACGCCGGCTGAACGGCCCCACGCTGTTCGCGGACCGGCGCGGGCACTGCCTGACCGGGCCGATCGAAGTGCGCGGCGCCGAGCCGGGGATGGTCCTGCGGGTGCACTTCGGGTCGATCACGCCCGGCGACTGGGGCTGGACGACCGCGGGGGTGAAGGACACCGCGCTCAACCGCAGGCTGGGCGTCGCCGGCGGACCCGCCGCGCGCCTGACGTGGGACATCGGCGACGACACGGCCACCAGCAACCTCGGCCACACCGTCCGCGTCGCGCCCTTCCTCGGCGTGGTCGGCCTTCCCCCGGCCGAGCCGGGACCCCACTCGACCATTCCGCCGCGAGCGGCCGGCGGCGGCAACATCGACTGCCGCGACCTGGTGGCCGGGTCCACGCTGGTCCTGCCGGTGACCGTGCCCGGCGCGCTGCTGCACCTGGGCGACGGCCACGCCGCGCAAGGCCACGGCGAAGTCGGCGGGACGGCGATCGAATGCCCGATGACCACCGAAGTCACCCTGACGCTGGCGGCGGAGCCGGAGGTCCCGGGGATCCACGCCGTGACCCCGGAAGGCCGGGTCACCTTCGGGTTCGACGCCGACCTCAACCAGGCCACGGCGGACGCGCTGGACACCATGCTGACCTGGCTGCAGCGGCTCCACGACGTCGACAAGCCGACCGCGCTGGCGCTCGCCAGCCCCGTCGTGGACCTGCGGATCACCCAGGTCGCCAACGAGACCTGGGGTGTGCACGCGGTCCTGCCGCACGACGCGATCCGCTGATCGACGGCGAAAACGGGCGGACACCTGGTCAATCGGGCCGGCGTGGACCAGGATGCCCCCGTGCCCGACATCCGAGGATTCACCTTGTTCGCCCGAATCGGCCTCGCCTGCTACGCCGTCGTGCACTTCGTCGTCGCGTGGCTGGCGGCCCAGGTCGCGCTGGGCGACAACGAAAAGGCCGACAAGGCCGGCGCCCTGCAGATCGTGGCCACGGGCGGCGGAGCGTGGCTGCTCTGGCTGATCGCGGCCGGCACCGGGCTGCTGGCGCTGTGGCAGCTCACCGAAGCGATCGCGGGGCACCGGCACGCCGCACCGCGACGGCGGTGGGTCCGGCGGGCGGCCAGCGGCGTCGAGGTGGTGCTGTACGGCCTCGTCGCCTACAGCGCGGCGAAGACCGCGATCGGCGGTTCCGGCAAAGCGGGCTCGGTGGTGGCCACGGTCCTGGCCGAGGACTGGGGCGCCGCGGCGGTGGTCTCGGCCGGCGGAGCCGTGGTCGCGGTGGCCGCGTTCCTCGCCTACCGCGGGATCAGGAAGAAGTTCGTCCACGACCTCGACTTCGACGGGGCGTCCCCGGCGGTGCGGCGGTCGACGGAGCGGCTCGGCCAGGTCGGCTGGTGCGCGATGGCGCTCGCCTACGGCACCGTGGGCGCGATGTTCGTCGTCGCCGCCGTCGAGTACGACCCGGCCAAGGCCGGTGGTCTGGACCCGGCGCTCAAGACCCTCGCCGTCCAGCCGTACGGGCAGATCCTGCTGCTGGTGCTGGCCGCCGGGATCGCGGTCTACGGCGTGTTCGCGCTGCTCGAAAGCCGGTACCGCAAGATCTGACGCCGAAGCGGCCGTCCCTGCGCGCGAAGGACTTCCGGGCAAACTTCTGTCACCCCTCGTCCTCACCCGACGGTGTGGTGTTAACTGTCCGGACAGACAGAGAGCGTTTCCCCGACCTCGGCGGCGACGGAACAACGCAGTACCGGTTCGCCCGCCCGCCCCGAAAGGCCGCCCTCGATGCGAGTGTCCGCGCCGCTGTCGTCCGGTCAGCAACGCCTGTGGACCGTCTCCCAGCTGGACGGCGCCGGCCCGGCCTACAACGAGACCATGGCCTTCGCCCTGCGGGGCCCGCTGGACCGCGAGGCGCTGCGAAGGGCGTTCGACGCGCTCGCCGACCGCCACGAAACCCTGCGCACCCGGATCGTCGTCGAGGACGGCGGGCCCGTGCAGATCGTCGAACCCGCCGGTCACGGGTTTCCCTGCGTCGTCACCGACGTCACCGGACGACCGGGCGAAGCGGCCGAACTGCGGCGCACCGACCCGTTCGAACCGTTCGACCTGACGCGCGCCCCGCTGGCCCGGGCCCGGCTGCTGGCCGCGGGCGACGAGGACCACGTCCTGCTGATCACCGTCCACCACGTCGTCTTCGACGGCTGGTCCCGCACTCTGCTGCTGCGCGAACTGGGCGCCCTCTACGCCGCTCAAATGAGCGGCGCGTCGGCCGACCTGCCGGAAACCCGCCCCTACCGCGACCACGCCCGGGCGCAGCAGGACTGGCTGGCCGGCCCCGGTCCGGCGCCGCACGAGGCGTACTGGCAGGACCGGCTCGACGGCGTGCCGCCCGTGCTGGAGCTGCCCGCCGACCGGCCGCGCCCGGCCCGGCAGGACCACCGCGGCGCCCGGGTGCCGGTCGCGCTCGGGCCGGAGCTCACCGCCCGGCTGAAGGCGGTGGCGCGCGAGCACGGCGTCACGCTCTACTCCACCATCCTGACCTGCTGGTTCATCCTGTTGTCCCGGCTTTCCGCGCAAACTGACATCGTTGTCGGCGTCCCCACCGCCAACCGCGGCGGCGGAGGCGAGTACCCCGAGACGATCGGCTTCTTCGTCAACACGCTCGCCGTGCGCGCCGAGCTGGGCGGCTCCCCCACCGGCGCCGTCCTGCTCAAGGAGGTCCGCGCGGCCCTGCGGGGCGCGATCGACCACGTCGAGCTGCCGTTCGAGCGGGTCGTCGAGCTGGTCAACCCGCCGCGCAGCCCGGCGCACACCCCGCTGTTCCAGACGATGTTCGCCTGGGTGCCGACCCTGCACGACGTCCTAGAGCTGCCCGGCGTGGCCGTCGAATCCCTCGACGTCGAGCACGCCCCCGCGAAGTTCGACCTGGCGCTCGGCCTGGCCGACGAAAACGGCGACGTCCTCGGCCACCTCGACTACGCCGTCGCCCTCTTCGACCACGCCACCGCACAGCGGTACGGCCGGTACCTCGTGCGGCTGCTGGAACAGCTGGCCGCGCGGCCCGGCGGCGACATCGCGAGCTACGAGCTCCTCGACGACGCCGAACGCCGCGAGATCCTCACGGCCTGGAGCACCGGGCCGAGCCCGCGCCGGCGGCCGGGCGGGCTCGTCGACCGGTTCACCGCGCACGCCGACCGCACCCCGGACGCCGCCGCGCTCGTCTGCGACGGCTCGGCGCTGACCTACGGCGAGCTGGATCGCCGCAGCACGAAGCTGGCGAACGCCCTGCGCGCACGAGGAGCCGGGCCGGCCGCGGTCGTGGCCGTCCTCAGTGGACGGTCGGTGGAGCTGGTCGTCGCCGTGCTGGGAGTGCTGAAGACCGGCGCCGCCTACCTCCCGCTCGACCCGGCCCAGCCGGCCGCGCGCCGGGCGGCGATGGTCGAGGACGCGCGCCCCGTGCTGGTACTGGGCGACGACGTCGCGGCCCTCGAAGCCGAAGGCGACGCGACCCGGAACCCGGTCACGACCGGCCCCGGGGAGACGGCCTACGTCATCTACACCTCGGGGTCGACCGGGCGTCCGAAGGGCGTCGCGGTGACCCACCACAGCGTCCTCGCCCTGTTCGACCAGTGGCTCGACCGCTTCGGCGCGACCCCCGGCGAGGCGACGTCGGCGTGGTCGAGCATCGGCTTCGACGCTTCGGTGCACGAGCTGCTGCTCCCCCTGACCACCGGCGCCGTGCTGCACGTCGTGCCCGAGGACGTCCGGCCCGACCCCGCCGCGCTGATGGCCTGGCTGCGAGAACACCGTGTGGTGCAGGCGTTCCTGCCGCCCGCCTACGTCCGGTGGATCGACGAGGACCCCGGCCGGGTCGACGGGCTCGCACTGCGGCAGGTCCTCACCGGCGTCGAACCGCTGACCGACGCCGCGCTCGCCCGGTTCGAAGCGGCCCTGCCCGGCCTGCGGATCTGCTTCGGCTACGGACCGACCGAGGCCACGCTCTACGCCACCGCGCACTTCGACCCCCGGCCGTCCGAGCGCCCGGCGCCGATCGGGCGGCCGCTGCCCGGGTCGCGGCTGTACCTGCTGGACGAGCGGCTGCGGCCGGTCCCGCCGGGCGTCGTGGGCGAGGTCTTCCTGGCCGGCGACTGCCTGGCCCGCGGGTACCTGCACCGGCCGGGGCTGACCGCCGAGCGGTTCGTCGCGGATCCGTTCGTCCCGGGCGAACGGATGTACCGCACCGGCGACCTGGCGCGGTGGCTCGCGAGCGGCGAAGCCGAGTACGCCGGCCGCCGCGACGACCAGATCAAGCTGCGCGGGTTCCGCATCGAACCCGGCGAGGTGACGGCCGCGCTGCTGGCCGTCCCGGGCGTCCGGGAGGCCGCCGTGCTCGTGGACCGCGAGGGCGAGCCGCGGCTGGTCGCCGGGATCGCGGGCGGCGCACGCTCGCCGCACGAGTGGCGGGCCGCGCTCGCCGACCGGCTGCCGGACTACATGATCCCGTCCGTGTTCGCCGAGTTCGACCGGCTGCCCTTGAGCCGCAGCGGCAAGCTCGACCGCGACGCCGTCCTGGCGCATGCCCGGGCGAGCGCGCCCGCAGCGGTCAACACCGCCGCTCCACGCGACCACGTCGAGCTCGCGCTGCTGACGATCTGGCGAACCCTCCTGCTGCACCCCGCGATCGGCGTCTCGGACGACTTCTTCGACGTCGGCGGCACGTCGATCTCGGCGATCAAGCTCGCCCACGCGATCGGCGCCGAGTTCGGCCGCGAGCTGCCGATCCGGGACGTCATCCTGCACCCGACCATCGAGGCGCAGGCCGCACTGCTGCGTACGGACAGCCCCTCCGGCGCCGGCAGCCTGATCGAGTTCCGCCGCGGTGCCGGCGCGGCCCGCGTCGTGTGCGTGCACCCGGCCGGCGGGACGGCGTTCTGCTACCTGCCGCTCAGCGCCGCGCTGCCCGGCGACGCCGGTGTCGCCGGGATCCAGTCCCCCGGGCTCAACGCCGGTGAAGAGCCCCTGCCGAGTGTCGAGGCGATGGCCGAGGAGTACCTGCGGCTCGTCGACCCGCGGCCCGGCGAATCCTTGGTCCTTTGTGGACTGTCCTACGGCGGCCTGGTCGCCTACGAGATGGGCCGGCGGCTGGCGGCGCACCACCCGCGCGTGAGCGTCGTCCTGCTCGACACCACCGCCACCGACGACCCCGCCGCGAAGGCCGCGATCGAGCCGGTGTCCGCGGCCGAGTTCCGCGAGAAGCTGGTCCGCTTCAACGGGATGTACCCGGGGATCGACGACGCGCAGATCGAGCGCTACCACCGCACGTACAACCACAACCGGCTGACCGCGCGCGAGCACGATCCCGGCGAGTCGGCGGCGCGGGTGGTGTTCGTGCAGGCGGTCGGCGAGGACACGGTGCCGGGCACGGCGGAGTTCTGGCGCCGCCGGGTCCGCGGCGAGTTCGAGGTCGTCCCGGCGGACTGCGGGCACTGGGACATGCTCGAGAGCGACGCACTGCCGCTGGTCGCCAAGGTGATCACCCAAGAACTCAGCACGGCCGAGCTGGCGGCGCGATGACCTCGATCGCCCGCCGCGTCCACGACCGGGCCCTGCGGCACCCGGACGCCGTCGCCGTGTCCGACGGCCCGCGCCGGCTCACCTACGCCGAGCTGAACGCCGGGGCCGCGGCCGTCGCGGAATCGTTGTCCCGCCGCGGGGTTCGCCCGGGTGACGCGGTCGCGGTGGGCCTGCCGCGGTCGGCGGACCTGATCCTCGTGATGCTGGGCGTGCTGCGCCTGGGCGCGCAGGTCGTGCCGCTGGACCGGCTGAGCCCGCCCGCGCGCCGCGACGTCATCCTCGCCGACGCGGGCGCGGTCGTCGTCGTGGAGGACGAGCTGCCCGAGCTGACGCCGGCCGAGGCCGGTGTCCCCGCCGAGCCCGCGCCGGCGTCGTTCCTCTTCTACACCTCCGGCACGACCGGCCGCCCCAAGGGCGTCGAGGTGCGCGACGCCGGGGTCCTGCGGCTGGCCGAACCCGGCTGGCTCGACCACGGCACGCGGTTCGCCTGCCTGGCCAACCCCGCGTTCGACGCGATCAGCTTCGAGGTGTGGGTGCCGCTGCTGACCGGCGGCACGTGCGTGATCCTCGACGACGACACCGTCCGGGACCCGCGCGCGTTCGCCGATGCCCTGGTGCGCGAACGCATCGACACGATGTTCGTGACCGCGACGCTGTTCAACGCCGTCGCCGAGACCGTGCCGGACAGCTTCGCGACCGTGCGCCGGGTCGTCATCGGCGGCGAGCAGCTCAACGCCCCGCTGATCCGCCGCTGGTACCGGGCCAACCCGGACGCGCCGACGCGGCTGCAGAACGGCTACGGCCCCACCGAAACGACGACGTTCGCGCTGAGCTACGCCATCCCGCGGGGTTTCGACGGCGACGTCGTGCCGATCGGGCGCCCGCTGCCCGGCACCGGCGCGGTCGCGGTGACCGCGGACGAGCGCGTGGCCGCCGAAGGCGAGCTGGCGGAGCTGTACCTCTCGGGAGCCGGGGTCGCGCTCGGCTACCGGGGCCTGCCCGCGGAAACCGGGCAGCGGTTCGTGCGGCTGCCGTGGCTCGACGAAGGCCGCGCGCGGTTCTACCGCACCGGCGACCTGGTCCGCGTGCTGCCGGGCGGGCGGTTCGCCTACGCCGGGCGGACCGACCGGCAGGTGAAGGTCCGCGGGTTCCGGATCGAGCCGGGCGAGCTGGAGCAGCGGCTGCTCGCGCACCCGGAGGTCCGGCAGGTCCACGTGGCCGTGCGCCACGCGGCCACGGCCGAGCTGCTCGCCTTCCTCGTCGCGGGCGACCTCTCCTACGAGGCGTTCGAAGCTCATCTGAGCGAAACCGTGCCGTCCTACATGCGGCCGCAGCACGTGGTCCGCGTCGGCGAGCTGCCCCGGAACGCGAACGGAAAGGTCGACGAGGCCGCGCTGCTGGCCGGCGGGTTCGCGCCGTGGCGGCCGGACATCGGCGGGGCGGCGACCTCTTGGGAGCGCGAAGTCCTGGACGTCGTGTCGGCCATCCTCGACGTCCCGGAGCTCCACCCGGGCGACACGTGGCTGCGGTCCGGGGGCGACTCGCTCAAGGCGTTGCGGCTGCGGTTCGCGATCCGGGAACGCTGGGGCGCGGACCTGGCGCCTTCGGTGGTGCAGCGCGGCGCCTTCGCCGATCTCGCGGCCGCCGTCGCCGGTGCCGGGCGCGCGGCCTATCCGGAGCCGGGTGCCCCGACGACGGCGACGTCCGCGCCGGCCACCAGCGAGCAACAACGGCTTTGGCTGCTGCAGCAACGGAATCCGGCTTCCACCGCCTACCACGTGCCGCTCGCCTTCCGGGTCACCGGCGCACCCGACGTCGACGCGCTTCGCCGGGACGTGCGCGGTCTCGTGGACCGGCACCCGGCGCTGCGCACCGCGTTCGAGGCGACCCCCGACGGTCTGCGGCAGGTGGCGAAGGCGCCGTACGACCCCTGGACCGAGCCGTCCGAGGACTTCTTCACCGCGCCGTTCGACCTCGCGTCGGGCCGGCCGCTGCGCGCGGCCTGGCGGCCCGACGGGACGCTTCTGCTGTGCCTGCACCACATCGCGGTCGACGGCTGGTCGCTCAACATCCTCTTCCGCGAGCTGTCCGGCGCGCCGCCACGGCCGGACGCGCACACGCCTCTCGACTTCGCCGGCTGGCAGTCCCGCTGGTTCGCCGCCCCCGGCTACCGCGCTCAACTGAGCGAACGATCCGACGAAGCCGAGCCTCTCGGCGAAGCGTCCCTGGCCGGGCGGCTGCACACGACCCGCATCGACCGCGAGCGCGTCGACGCCTGCGCGGCCGAGCTGGGCCTGACCCGCTTCCAGCTTCTGCTCGGCGTGTTCGCGTGGAGTCTTTACGCCGTGACCGGGCGGACCCGGCCCCGGATCGCCGCGCCGGTGGCGAACCGGCCGGTGCGGGAGTTCGAAGACAGCGTGGGGATGTTCGCCAACACCGTACGACTGCCCCTTTCCGTGCACCCGGACGAGGACCTGGACACCCAGCTGCGCCGGCTCGGCGAAGCGTCCGGTGCGGCGCTGGACGGCCAGGACGTCGCCTTCGCCGACCTCGATCCGGGCTACGCGGCCTTCGACTACCTGTTCGTCCTGGAGAACACCGACTTCGGCGCGCTGCGGCTGCCCGGCTGCTCGGTCAGTCCACAGTGGATCGAAGCGGCCGAGGCGAAGTGCGCGCTCACGCTGTCGGTCGTCGAGCGGCCGGATGGCTTCGACTGTCTATGGGAGTACGGGGAAGGCCACTTCACCGCAGCCGAGGCGACGGCCCTCGGCGACGTCTTCGACCGCGCCCTGCACGGCGACGCCCGGACTCCGGACCACCGGGACCACGGCCGGGGTGCCGCGGCGGAGCTGACATGGGAGACCGTGGCGGAGGGCTTCGCGCGGCAGGTCGCGCGGACGCCCGACGCCCCGGCGCTGACCGGCGACACGACGCTGACCTACGCCGAGCTGGACGCGCACGCGGCCCGGCTGGCCGCCACGCTGCCCGAGGACGCCACCGACGTCGCGCTGTACCTGAGGCCGTCGGCCGAGCACGTCGTCGCGCTCCTCGCGCTGGCGCGGCTGAACATCACCGCCGTGCCCCTGGATCCCGCGTACCCGCCCGCGTTGCTGCGGGACGTGCTGGACCAGGTCCGGCCGAGCTGCGTCCTGCTCACCCCGGGGGAAACGTTCGACGCCGGCGTCGAGCGGCGGTTCGTCACGCTCGCCGGCGGCCCGGCGCCGGACGTCCCGGTCCGGCACGCCGGACGGCCGCTCTACACGCTGTTCACGTCGGGCTCGACCGGCGTGCCCAAGGGCGTGCGCGTCCCGGACCGCACGCTGGCCAACCTGCTGCAGTGGCAGGACGCGCCGCCCGCGTCGACGCAGCAGTTCTCGATGCTGTCGTTCGACGTGTCGTTCCAGGAGATCTTCACGACCCTCTGCGGCGGCGGCCGGCTGCACCTGGTCCGGCCGGAGTGGCGGCACGACGTCCCGGCGCTGCTGGAGCAGCTGGAAACCGCCGGGATCGAGCGGATCTTCCTGCCCTACGTCGCCTTGCAGCTGCTCGCCGAGCACGGCGTGCGGCTCGGGCGGTACCCGTCGCGGCTGCGGGACGTGATCACCGCCGGCGAGCAGCTGGTGTGCACGCCGGCCATCCGCCGGTGGTTCGCCGGGCTGCCCGGCGCGCGCCTGCACAACCACTACGGCCCGACCGAGACCCACGTCGTGAGCGCGCTGACCCTCGACGGCGACCCGGCGGAGTGGCCAGAGCGGCCCGCGATCGGCCGTCCGGTGGCGAACGCGGTGCTGCGGGTCGCCGACGCCGCGGGCGCGCCCCTGCCGCCGGGCCAGGTCGGCGAGCTACTGATCGGCGGTCTCGCGGCGAACCGGTGTTATCTCGGCGAAGCGGCTTCGGAGAAGTTCGCGGAGCTGCCGGAGCTGTACTACCGCAGCGGCGACCTCGCGCACTTCGACCGCGCCGGGCTGCTGCACTTCGACGGCCGGGCCGACCGGCAGGTCAAGCTCAGCGGGTACCGCCTGGAGCTGGGGCAGGTCGAGGCGGCGCTGCTGCGCCACCCCGACGTCGTCAACGCGGTGGTCGTGCCCGAAGACGGCCGGCTGGCCGCGTTCCTCGAGTGCCGCCGGACGCCGACCGCGCTCGAGCTGAGCGAGCACCTGGCGCCGCTGCTGCCGCCGCACGCGCGGGTCGACCGCTTCCGCGTCGTCGCCGCCCTGCCGCGCACGCCCAGCGGGAAGCTCGACCGGGACGCCGCTGCCCGGGCACCGGGCACGGATCTGCGGCGGGGGACGTCGTCGTCGAGCGAGCTGGCGACCCTGTTCGAAGAGGTGACCGGGGCGCCGATCGGGCCGGACGAGACGTTCTTCGCCGCCGGGGCCACCAGCCTCTCGCTGATGCGGTTCCACCTGCGCTGCGCCGAGGCCGGGTACCGCTTCACCGCGGCCGACCTCTTCGAGCACGTCACCCTCCGGGAGCTGACCCGGCACGTGGAGAACGGCCCGGCCCAGGCTTCCGCCGGTGCTACCGCCGGTGTCGCCGACGAGCCGGTGGCGGTCGTCGGGATGGCGGTGCGGCTGCCCGGGGCGCCGGACCTGGCCGCGTTCTGGGACCTCGTCGTCACCGGCCGCCGGGGCATCGAGGAGTTCCCGGCCGCGGAGGGGCTCGTCGGCGCGCGCAGCCTCCTCGACGGGCCGCTGGCGTTCGACCCGGAGCACTTCGGGATCAGCCACCGCGACGCGGCGCTGATGGACCCGCAGCAGCGCCAGTTGCTGATGGCCTGCGTCGAAGCCCTGTCCCACGCCGGCTTGTCCCACGCCGGCGGGTCGGCGGGGCGCGTCGGGCTGGTCGCGGGCTGCGGCGAGAACACGTACTTCCAGCGGATGCTGCGCGAAGCCGACCCGGCCGCGCTGCCGGACGGCTTCCAGCTCGCCCTGCACCACGAGAAGGACTTCCTGGCCACGAAGGTCGCGTACCACCTGGATCTCCGTGGCCCCGCGCTGACGACCCAGACGGCGTGTTCGAGCTCGCTGGTCGCCGTCCACCAGGCCGCCGCGATGCTGCGCGGCGGCGAAGCGGACGTGATGCTGGCGGGCGGCGTGCTGGTCGACGTCACCCTGGCCGAGGGGTACCGCTACCGGCCGCAGCACATCTTTTCCGCGGACGGGCACTGCCGCCCGTTCAGCGACGACGCGGACGGCACGGTCGGGGCGAGCGGCGTCGGCGTGGTGGTGCTGAAGCCACTGTCGGCGGCCCGTCGCGACGGCGACACGGTGTATTCGGTGATCACGGGTTCGGCGCTGACCAACGACGGCGCGGTGAAGCAGGGGTACAGCGCACCGTCCCCGGCCGGGCAGCGTGCGGCCATCCAGGCCGCGCTGGGGCGGGCCGGGCGTTCGGGCGCGGACGTCGGGTACGTGGAGACGCACGGAACGGGGACGCGCCTGGGCGACCCGATCGAGGTGGCGGCCCTGCGCGAGGCGATGCCCGACGTCTCCTCGTGCGCGCTTTCCTCGCTGAAGAGCCAAATCGGCCACCTGGGCGCGGCGGCGGGCGTGGTGGGCCTGATCCGCGCGAGCCTGGCGATCCACCACGGAGTACTCCCGCCGACGGTCGACTTCCACGCCCCGAACCCGGCACTGGACCTGGGACCGTTCCGGGTGCCGACGCGGGCGGAGCCGTGGCCCGCCGGGCCACGGGTGGCCGGGGTGAGCAGCTTCGGCATCGGCGGGACGAACGCCCACGTGGTGCTGGAGTCGGTTCGCCCGGTGCCTTCGGCGCGCGCGGAACCCGTGCGGTGCTTGGTGCTTTCGGCTCGCAGCGCTTCGGCGTTGCGTCTTGAGGCGGGCCGGGTGGCGGAGTACTTGGCGGCGCGTCCGGAGTCCTATGTGGACGTATTGAGGCACCTGCAGTCGGGCCGTCCGGAGGGCCGTTGGCGCCTGGCGGCGGCGTGCGAAGACGCGGCCGCGGCGGTCGCCTGGCTGCGCACGGCCGAGCCCCAGGACGAAACGCTCGCCTCGCGGGTCGTGAGTGAGAAACAGGGTTCTAACCCTGTTTCTCACTCACGACCTCTTGCCGCGGCAGACCTGGCCGCCGCCTGGCTGGCCGGAACCCCCATCGACTGGGGCCACTCCCCCGCCCCCGCACCATGGGACTTTCCTCCCCCCGCCTTCGACGCCCGCGACTTCGACTTCCCGCGGAAAGCCGCCGTCTCCCGGCTGCCCGAAAGCGCGTGGCTGCACCAGCCCACCTGGGTCCGCCTCCGCCGAGCCACCACCACACCCACCACCCGGACCGACCGCGTCCTCGTCATCTCCGGCGAAGGCCCGCTCACCGCCCCCGCCCTCGACGCCGCCTACCCGCGCGTCGTCCGGGTCCACGCGGCAGACCACTTCACCCGCCTAGGCCCCGACACCTTCGAAGCCGACCCCGCCGACACCGCGTCCCTGCGCCAAGTCCTCGACGCCCTCACCGGCGACGAGATCGACTGGCTCCACACCCTCCCCCTCGGCATCACCGGCCCCCTGAGCCAAGCCTCGGTGCGCCACGCGACCTGGGCCTGTCTCGACACCCCCGCCGCCCTCCTGCGGGCCGCCCACGACCGTCCACTCAGGACGTGGTGGGTCTCCGCCGGGGCCGCGCCCGCGAACGCCGCCGTCACGCGCCCCGAAGCCGGGCTGCTGGCCGGGATCACGTCCGTCGGACCGCAGGAAAGCCGGATCCCCGGCCACTGGGCCGACCTCCCCACCCCGGACCTCGACGCCCTCGCCGATCTCCTCACCGGACCGACCCCGCCGGACCGCGTCGCCCTGCGCGCCGGGTTCTGGTGGGCGCAGGACAGCTCACCCGTCGACGCCGGCCTGCCCGCCATCACCGACGGGACCCACCTCGTCCTCGGCGGCACCGGCGGCATCGGGACCGCCGTCGCCGAAGAGCTGCTGACCCGCACCGCCGGCCGCGTCATCCTGCTGGCGCGCCACCCCTTCCTGCCCGACGCGCTCAAACCGTGGGGGGACCGCGTCGACCTGCTCGCCGCCGACGTCACCACCGTCACCGCCGACGACATCGGCACTCCCCTCGCCGGGATCGTGCACGCGGCCGGCACCCCGGACGGCGGGCTCATCGCCACCCGCGGCGACGGCACGCAGTCCGTCAAGCTCGCCGGCGCCCTGCTCACCGAACAGCTCATCGAACGCCACCGGCCCGCCTACGCCGTCTACTGCTCGTCGCTGTCCGCCCAGTTCGGCGGCACCGGCCAGCTCGATTACGCCGCCGCCAACGGCTTCCTCGACGCCCTCGCCCACCGCGACGGCCCGACCGCCCGCCTCTCGATCGGCTGGGACGTCTGGCGCGACACCGGTATGGCCGTCACCGCACTGGAAACCGACGCCCGGCACCAGGCGCACCTCACAGTCGGCCTCAGCGCCGACGAAGGCCGCCGCACCTTCACCCGCGCGCTGGGAACGGGACTCCCGCAGCTCCTGGTCGCGACGACCGGCCTCGAGACCGCCCGCGGGTTCCACGAACGCGACACCACGCCGGCCCCGCCGAAACCGGCCGAAGCCGACCTCACCGAGGAAGTGCGCGCTCTCCTGGGCGTCGCCGAACTCGACCCGGACGTCCCGCTCTACGACCTGGGCGCCGACTCCCTCACGCTGCTGGACGTCGTCGACTCGGTGAAACGTCTCTACGGCGTCGACCTCGACCTCGCCTGGCTCGGCCCCGAGGTCACGATGGCCGCGTTGCTGGCGAAGCTCTCCGAAGCCGCCGACACCGGCGAAGTAGCGGTACAGGTCTGGCGCGAGGGAGCCGGCCGCGACGTCGTGTGCCTCGTGCACCCGGTCGGCGGGGACGTCCACGCCTACCGCCCGCTCGTCGAGGCGCTGGCTCCCGAACTCGGCGTCTGCGTGATCGCGGACCCCGCGCTGAGCCGGTCCGAACCGCCCGGCTGGCCGGTGGCGGACCGGGCCCACCGCTACCACGCGGCGCTGCACAAGCGGTTTCCCGGGCACACCTGGCACTTGGCCGGCTGGTCGTTCGGCGCCTGGGTGGCGACCGGCATGGCCGCCGAAGCCGAGGCAGCCGGGCAGCCGGTGCGGGCGCTGCACCTCATCGACCCGCCGCCGCCCGGCGCGAGCGCCGCGGACTACAGCGACGCACAGCTGGAAACGGTGTTCGAGCGCGAGCTGGGCGCCTCCGGCGGCACCGCGGGCGAGCACGCCCGGCGGCTCGCCCGCGCGTGCCGGGCCAACCTGCGCAGCATGACCGGGCACGAGCTGCCGCGCCTGGCCACGACACCCAGCCACGTCTGGCTGGCCACCGAACCCGAGCCCGGCCTGCCGGTGGCCGACCGCGGCGGCTGGCGAGCCCTCCTGCCCGAACCGAGCCACTGGCACGAACTGCCCGCCACCCACTACGGCATCGTGCGCACGCCGCACGTCACCGCGGTGGCCGCCGCCATCGGACTGTGAGACCCACGGAAAGGAAACCATGGAGCAGTACGAACTCGACGCCGTCAAGCGGATCACCACGCGACCGGCGCGCGACTTCCGGACCCTGGAAGTGCGGGGCCTGACCCCCGTCATCGGCGCCGAGGTCACCGGCCTCGACCTGACCCGCGAACTGACCGAGGAGCAGCTCACCGAGCTGAAGACGGCGTTCCTCGACCACCACGTGCTGGTGTTCCGCGACCAGGACATCACGCCGGACGACCACCAGCGCCTGGCCGCGCACTTCGGCGAGCTGCGGCCGGTGAACCCGCCGCCCGAGCACGGCAACCCGTACATCCTCGAGGTCGCGACCGCCCCGGAGGCGGCCACCGTGTTCGGCAACGGCTGGCACGCCGACGGCACCGCCGACGCCGAGCCGTCGCTGGGCTCGATGCTGCACATCACGCGGATGCCCGAACCGGGCAGCGGCGGCGACACGCTCTTCGCGAACATGCACCTCGCGTACGACATGCTGTCGCCGAAGCTGAAGGAGCTGCTGGCCGGGCTGACCGCGATCCACGACGGCGCCCACGCTTTCCGCGGTCACAAGATCCCGGCGGGCTACGAGCCGCCGGTCAGCGAGCACCCGGTGGTGGTGCGGCACCCGGAGACGGATCGTCCGCTGCTGTACGTCAACCCGGCCTACACCTCGCGCATCCCCCAGCTCTCGGCCGACGAGAGCCAGGCGGTGCTCGACCTGCTGTTCTCGGTCGTGCCGAACCGGCCGATGCTGGCCTGCCGGGTGCGGTGGGAGCCGAACACGCTGGTGTTCTGGGACAACCGCTGCGTCCAGCACCACGCGACGTACGACTACTACCCGTACACCCGTTTCGGAAACCGCGTCGCGATCAACGGCGGCCCGCTGAAAGGCTGACATGTCGTCCGAACCTGTGGTGGACGTCCGCGATCCGGCCGTCCTCGACGACCCGATGCGCGGCTACGACCGCGTCCTCGCCGAGGCACCGGTCTGCCGGGCCCGGCTGGCCGGCGGCGAAGTGGGCTGGCTGGTCACCGGGAGCGACGCGGCCCGCGCGGTGCTCTCCGACCCGGCCGTGCGCAACGACCCGACCGGCCTGCCGGGGCAGGGCGCGCAGACGCAGGAGGAGGCGTTCCTCGCGCTGGGCACGCCGCCCGAGCACCTGCCGTACCTGCGGGCGAGCCTGCTGAGCCTCGACGGCGCCGAGCACACCCGGCTGCGCCGCAGCATCAGCCACGCGTTCAGCGCGTCCCGGGTCGCGGCGTTGCGCCCGCGGGTGCAGGAGATCGTCGACGGGCTGCTCGACGGCCTCGGCGAGACGGCGAACCTCATCGACGAGTACGCCTATCCCCTGGCCATGGCGGTGGTCTGCGAGCTGGTCGGGGTGCCCGAAGCGGACTGGGCGGACTGGTGGCGCTGGGGCAAGGTGCTCGTCGAGGGCGACCCGGCGCGGATCACGCCGACGCTGGGCGAGATGTTCGCCTACTGCCACGCGCTGGTCGACCGGCGCCGGGCCGAGCCGCGCGACGACCTGCTCAGCGAGGTCGTCGCGCAGGACGACCTGACCGACGTCGACGCCGTGGCGCTCGTGGTCTTCCTGGTGCTCGCCGGGCACGAAACCATGGCGCACATGCTGTCCAACGCGGCCCTCGCGCTGATGCGCGACCCCGGGCAGCGGGAGCTGCTGCGCACGGAGCCGGAGCTGTGGCCGGCGGCGGTGCGCGAGCTGGTCCGCACGGACGGCCCGGTCCAGCTGGCCCGCCTGCGCTACGCGGCGACCGACCTGGAGGTGGGCGGCGTCCGGATCAGCGCGGGCGACGCGGTCCAGGTGGTGCTGGGCGCGGCCAACCGCGACCCGGCCCAGTTCGCCCACCCCCACGCGGCGGACGTCCGCTGGCAGGCCGCGAACGGCGGCCGCGAGGGCAGTGTGGGGTTCGGCTGGGGGCCGCACTTCTGCCTGGGTGTGGCGCTGGCGAAGGTGGAGGCCGAGGTAGCGCTGCGCAGCCTGTTCGACCGGTTCCCGACGGTGCGGCCGGTGGGTGAGCCGGCGTGGGTGCCGTTGCCGCGTGGCCGCCACCGGGTCGCACTGGAGGTCCGGCTGCGCTGAGCGGGACGAGCCGCGCTTGGCCGCGCCCCGATGTGGCTTTCGGTAAGTGGGACGCGACCAAGGCCGCATCGGGCCCCGGCGGCGGGCCGACAAACCCCGACCGGGCCGCAGCGGAGCGGCGTGGGTGCCGTTGCCGCGTGGCCGCCACCGGGTCGCGCTGGAGGTCCGGCTGCGCTGAACGGGGCGAGCCACGCTTGGCCCCGCCCCGATGTGGCCTTCGGTGCGTCGAACGCAACCAAGGCCGCGTTGGGGAGCCGGCCGCCTGCGCTGAGCGGGCGAGCCGCGCTTGGCCGCGCCCCAAGGCCGCACCGGGGCGCCGACGGCCGGCCGAACAAACCCGACCAGGCCGCAGCGGTGCAGCGTCGGCGACGGCCCGCCGTCAGGCGCGGGCGTAGAAGCCGACCGGCATCGTCACGTCCGCGCTCGATGCTCCGCACTCCAGCATCCACAACGCCGCCGCCGGGCCGAGCTCGCGGCCCAGCACCCCCAGCGCCTCCGGGTCCGGGGCCACCGCCCGTGCCTGCTCCACCCCGCGCGCGAACGCGTCCGGGTCCCAGCCGTCCGAGTCGCCGTCGCCGAGGGAACGGGCGCCCGCGGTCAGCTTCGCCGTCGGCAAGGGCTCGGGTACGGCGAGCAGGCCGTGGGTGCGTTCGCCGACCAGGACTCCCATCCAGCGTGAGCTTTCCGGGGTGGGCCGGGGTCCCGTCCAGCGGGGGCGCCCGTCCATGTCGGGGAGCTTCGCCGGGGCGCCGGACGCCGCCCAGCGGCCCGCCCACTCGACCGCCAGGCCCGGGGCGCTGCGGGTGGCCGGGTTGTGGAAGCGGGCCATGTCCCAGCGGTTGCCCACCGCCACCGCCGCCAGGTCGCGGTGCGGCCAGACCCGCGCCTCCCACCAGAACCCCCACGGGAACGCCGCGGTGTGCCCCCACCACCAGTCGTCGCCCAGGTCCGGGTCGGCGAGTTCCAGCGTCAGGCCGGAAAACGAGCGGACGCCGTGCGGGCTCGGGCGGGGCGCGCGCGGGGTCACCATCGCCGCGAGCGAGTCCGGGCCGACCAGGCCGCGGTCGCCCTTACTGGTGCGCAGCAACGACTGCAGCAGCCGCGCGAAGTCCGCGGCGCTCGTGTACATCCCGACTCCCGGGTACGCCGACGTGCGCAGCGGCGGGCTCGGCAGGCACCAGTCGCCGAACGCCAGGTACCCGGTGGCGCCGCCGGGGCTCCGCGTGCCGTCGTCGATGCTCGTGGCCGTCATCCCGGTCGGGGCGAACACGTCCCGCTCGACGCGGGCGCCGTACGGTTCGCCCGTCAGGTGCTCGACGACGCCGCCCAGCACCCCGACGCCGAAGCTCGAGTAGGAGTAGGACCCCGGCGTGGTCACCAGCGGCAGCACCCCGCCGTACTCCACGGCGCGCCCGATCCCGTGCCGGCGCCGGACGTAGTCGAGGATCGGCTCGGCCGGCGCCGTGCGCGCCGTCGCGGTGACGATGTCGCTGTAGTAGCCGCCCTGGTGGGCGGCCAGCATGGCGGTGGTGACGGGCGCCGCGCCCGGACCGCGCAGTCCCGCGGGCAGCACCTCGTCGACCGGCGTGTCGAGACCGACCATGCCCGCTTCGGCCAGCTGCATGAAAGCCAGCCCCGTCACGGGTTTCGTGAGCGAGCCCGCCGGCGCCGGCGTGTCGGCGGTCATCGGTGTGCTCGCGGCCAGGTCGGCGAACCCGGTCGCGGCCGTGCGCAGCTCGTCGCTCGTCGCCACCGCGACGGCGACCCCGGGGGTGCCGGTGACCGCGGCCAGCCGGGGCAGGACGGTACCGAGCGCCGTCATCACGTCGTCGAGCATGCTTCTCCTCGTGAAGTCCACTGTGGACGTTCAGCCGTCGGTGGTGTTGTAGTTGACGATCCGCTCCACCATGAGGGCGACCGCGCCGGCCAGCGGGCTGTCCACGTCCCTCCGCGCCACGTCCGGCAGCCGGTGGGCCTCGTCCTCGGTGACCGCCACGATGCCCCAGAGCGCGTTGAAGCCCGCGGGGTCCGCCGGCTTCTCCGCGGCCGCTTTGACGGTCACGACGCCGTCCCCGCCGCCCACCGTCAGCGCGCCCATTTGCCGCAGGGTGCCCGGATCCCGCTCTTCGGCGGCCACCACGCTCCACCCCGCCACGCCGGTCTGCCGCAGGGCGCCGAGCAGGCTGCCGACCTCGCTGACAACGATGTCAGGTAGCACCAGGGCCACCGGTCCCCGCGTCATCGGCAAGGCCGAGCGGATCGCCCCGTCGAGCCCCGGCTCGGCCACGTCGTCCTGGTAGACGAAGACCATCTGAAAGGTCCCGGCGTAGCGCGCCAGGTACTTCACCGTGTCCAGCTTGTGCGGCCCGAACACGACGACCACGCGCACGGTGAGCCCGCTCTTCACCAGCTCGACGACGGCCTCCAGGCTGCGGTCCAGGATGGTGACCCCGGGCGCCAGGCAATGCAGCTCCTTCGCGTACGGCGCTCCGAAGCGCGTTCCCAGTCCGGCGCACGGCAGGATGATCGAAACGTCGGGGATGGGTCCGGACGAAACAGGCATCGAATGGCCCTCAAGTTCTGTTGACGGTCAGGAGCCCTTACACGCCACAGTAGTCACCGGAGGCGGCTTCGCGCGAGAGCGAGTCGATCACCGGGCCGGCCGGTAAACTTCCCGCGGGCACGACCGAATCGGCGGCGAAGAGGGGCGCGAATGCGAGTGCTGCTGTCCACGTACGGGACGCGCGGCGACGTCGAACCGCTGGTGGCACTCGCGGTGCGGCTGCGGGAACTCGGTGCGGAGGTACGCATGTGCACCCCGCCGGACGAAGAGTTCGCGGACCGGCTCGGCGGCCTCGAAATCGAGTTCGTGCCGGTCGGCCCGCCGGTCCGGGCGTTGATGCGGGCGACGGCTCCCCCGTCGGCGGCGGAGCTGTCCCGCTACCGGACCGAACTGGTCGACACGCAGTTCGACGTCTTCCCCGCCGCGGCCGGCGGCTGCGACGCGCTGGTGGCCGCCGGTCTGGCCCAGGTCGCCGCGCGGTCGGTGGCCGAAGCCGCGGGCATCCGGTACGTCTACGCGACCTACGCGGCGGTCAACCTGCCGTCCCCGCACCACGCGCCGCCACCCCGGCCGGGCTGGCCGGAGCCGGAGGGGGCCAACGCGACGCGGTGGGAGGAGGACGCCCAGCGGGTGAACGCGCAGTTCCGCGCGCCGCTCAACGGCCACCGGGCCGCGCTCGGCCTGCCTCCGGTGGACAACGTCCGCGACCACGTCTACTCGGACCGGCCGTGGCTGGCGGCCGACCCGGTCCTGGGACCGTGGCCCGAGGCGCCGGGCCGGGAAGTGGTCCAGACCGGCGCGTGGAGCCTGGCGGACGAGCGTCCGCTGCCGCCCGAGCTGGTGGAGTTCCTGGACGCGGGCGCACCGCCGGTCTACGTCGGGTTCGGCAGCATCAGCCCGTCGCCGGACATCGCCCGCTGGGCGGTCGAGGTGGCCCGGGCCCGCGGGTACCGGGTCCTCGTCTCCCGTGGCTGGGCGGACCTCGACCTGGTCGACGGCCAAGCGGACTGCTTCGCCATCGGCGACGTCAACCACCAGCGCCTGTTCGGCGAGCTGGCCACGGTCGTTCACCACGGCGGCGCGGGCACGACGCAGACGGCCGCCCGGGCGGGTGTCCCGCAGGTCGTGGTCCCCATCCCGCTGGCGGACAACCCGTACTGGGCCGGGCAGGTGGCCGCCCGCGGGGCCGGCGCGGCCCTCGACGGCCCGACGGCGACCCTCGAGTCCCTGAGCACCGCGTTCGACACGGCACTGGCCCCCGAGACCCGGGCGCGGGCCGCGGCGCTGGGCCGCGAGATGCGCACCGACGGGGCGACGGTGGCGGCGCGCCGGCTGCTCGACGAACTCGGGTGAAAATACTTCCGGGGTCGTGTTGATCCGCGCGTCGCCCGTTCGACATAAGGGGGCGAAGGCCGAGAGGCGGCCCCGCCGGACGAGGAGACGACGATGGCGAAGTACATGCTGATCATGCGGGGCACCGCCGAGTCGAACGCGGCCATGATGGCCGACATCGACGCGTCGATGGCCGCCACCCGCGAGTACATCGAAGACATGCTCAAGGCGGGCGTCCTCCTCGCCGCCGAAGGGCTGGACGACCCGAAGCGCGGCGTCGTCGTCGACTTCGGCGCCGAGGTCCCGGTGGTCACCGACGGGCCGTACGGGGAGACCAAGGAGCTGTTCGGGGGCTACTTCCTGCTCGACGTCGCCTCGAAGGAGGAAGCGGTCGAGTGGGCCAGGCGGATGCCGGCGGCCCGCGGGTCCAAGATCGAGGTCCGCCGGGTGGCCGGGGACGACGAGGTCCCCGAGGGGGCCGGGAACTGATGGACACGGCCGAGGTCGAGGCCGTCTGGCGGATCGAGTCGGCGCGGATCATCGCCGCGCTGACCCGGTTCACCGGCGACTTCGGGCTGGCCGAGGACGCGGCCCAGGAGGCGGTGGCCGAGGCGCTGGTGTCGTGGCCGCTCGACCCGCCGGCCAACCCGGCCGGCTGGCTGCGGGCCACGGCCCGGCGGCGGGCCATCGACGCGATCCGCCGCCGGACCGCGCTCCAGGACCGCTACGCCCTGCTGGCGGCCGCCCCGGAGATCGAGGGGGACGTCGACCCCGACCGGATCGAGGACGACGTCCTGGCGCTGATGTTCGTCAGCTGCCACCCGGTGCTCTCCCCCGAGGCCCGGGTGGCGCTGACCCTGCGCGTGGTCGGCGGGCTGTCCAGCGAGGAGATCGCCCGCGCGTTCCTGGTGCCGGTGCCGACCGTGCAGGCCCGCATCACCCGGGGCAAGAAGACGATCGCGGCGGCCGGGGTGCCCTTCGAGCTGCCGGCGGCCGGCGAGCGCCGGGAGCGGCTGGGCGGGGTGCTCAGCGTTGTCTACGTGATCTTCACCGAGGGGGCGACGGCGACGACGGGCGAGCGGTTGCTGCGCTCCGACGTCGCGTACGAGGCGATCCGGCTGGCCCGCACACTGGCCGCGCTGCTGCCGGCCGAGCCGGAGGTGCACGGCCTGCTCGCGCTGTGCGAGCTGACGGCGGCGCGGTTCCCGGCCCGCACCGGCCCGGACGGCGAGCCGATCCTGCTCGAGGACCAGGACCGCCGCCGCTGGGACGTCTCGGCGATCCGCCGCGGGCTGGCGGCACTGGCCAAGGCGTCGGCGCGCGGTCTCGGCCCCTACGGCCTCCAGGCGGCGATCGCGGCCACCCACGCGGCGGCGGCCTCGGTCGAGGAGACGGACTGGGACCGGATCGTGCTGCTGTACGAGGCGCTGGGCCGGGTCGCGCCATCGCCGGTGGTCGAGCTCAACCGGGCCGTCGCGGTGGCGATGGCCTCGGGGCCGGCGCCGGCCTTGGCGATGGTGGACGAGCTGGTCGCCGCGGACCGGCTGCCCGGTTCCCACCTGGTCCCGACGGTGCGAGGCGAGCTGCTGACCCGCCTCGGCCGGCACCCGGAGGCGCGCGCCGAGCTGGAGCTGGCGGCCCGGCTGTGCACCAACGAGAGGGAACGCTCGGTGCTGCTGCGCAAGGCCGCCGCGTTGTCCTGACCGTCCGAAGTGGACTGTGCGGGTCGGGACTGCGCCGATCCAGGTGACCAGGCGGCTGCGGGCGGTGCCGGAAATGCGCGGCGAGCCGCACCCAGCCCCAACGCCGTGGGGCAGGCCGATCCCGGCTGCGGGCCGTGCCGGCTCATGCGTGCCGGACCGCACGCGCGGCGCTAGCCGATCCGGGCGGCCAGCAGGCTGCGAGCGGTGTCGGCCACCGTCTCCTCGATCGGCCGGGTCCGCCACCCCAGCACGTCCCTCGCCTTGTCCGTGCGGATGACCGGCACCCGCCCAAGACGGCCGGCCGCCTCTCGCATCGCCGGGTCGGTCTCGGCTGCGGTGCGCACCTGCTCCGCCGTCAGCTCGGCCGTCGGCAGCGCGTCGCCGCCGACGGTCGCTGCCAGGATTCGGGCCAGCTCCAGGAAGCTGATCGACCTCCCCGCCGCCGCCAGGAAGCGCTCTCCCGCTGCCCGTGGGTGGGTCATCGCCCGGACGTGCAGGTCCGCGACGTCCCGGACGTCGGCCACTCCGAACGACAGCGGTGGCACCACCGGCATCGCCCCGTCGAGCATCGCCCGGACCAGCGCGACCGACGACGACAGCCGCCTGCCGAGGACCGGGCCGAAGATGCCGGCCGGGTTGATCACCGTCAGCTCCGGGCCGCCCGCCGACCGCACCTGCTCCCACGCGGCCCGCTCGGCGATGACCTTCGACCGGATGTACGCGCTGTTGGGGTCGGCGGGATCGGTCCAGTCGGCCTCGGTGTACTCCTCGCGCGGCGTCGCGCTGTAGCCGACCGCCGCGAAGGACGACGTCAGCACCACCCGCCGGACGCCGGCTTCCCGGGCGGCGGCCAGGACCCGGACGGCGCCGTCACGGGCCGGGCGGATCACCTCGTCGTCCTCGGGCGAGAAGGGCGAGACAGGCGACGCGGGCGGGAACGGGGACGCGACATGGAGCACGAAGTCCACGCCTTCGGTCGCCTCGGCCCAGCCGGCGTCGGCGCCGAGGTCCGCGGCCACCACCTCCAGGTCCGGCGCACCGGCGATGGCCCGGACCTCGGCTGCCCGACCCAGGTCGCGCACGGTCGTGCGGACGCGGTGGCCGCCGGCCAGCAACCGCGCGATGGTGTGGCCGCCGAGGTGCCCGGTGCCGCCGGTGACCAGGACGAGGGTGTCGTTCGTCATTCGAGTCCTTTGTGGAGTGTCAGAATCGGTCGATCAGCGCCAGGAGCCGCGGGACGAGCCGCTGCGCCGCGGCGGTGTCGCCCCGGTCGCGGGCGTCCCAGAGCCGTGCCTTCAGGCGCAGGTAGTCCAGCCGCAGCCGCAACCGCTCGATCTCGGCTTCCAGTCGGTCGGCGTGGTGGTCGAACAGCTCGCGCTGCTCGGCCGCGGCTGCGTCCCCGCGGGCCAGCAGGTCGAGGTAGCGCCGCAGGTCCTCGACCCGCAGCCCGGCCGAGCGCAGGCACCCGAGCGAGTCGACGACGTCCATGGTCGCGGCGTCGTACCGGCGGTGCCCGCTGCTCGGGTCGCGCGGCACCGGGCCGACCAGCCCGATCTGCTCGTAGTAGCGCAACGTCGGCTCACTCAGCCCGCTGCGCCGCGACGCCTCGAGGATCGTCAGCCACACCTGCTCGCCCGCAACTCCCGCCGCCATGGGAACAGCATGCAGAACTTCAAGCACTTGAAGTCAAGAGGGCCGCGCGGCACCGGCCGCGCGGCCACTCGAACGACTGACGCGCTCAGCAGAAGACGTAGTGGATGCTGACCGACGACGACGTCGTCCCCGACGGCGCGTACAGCGTGAACGACCGGGAAGCGCCCTTCGGGCCGATCGCGGCGCTGTCGCTGACCCCGCCGTTGCTCCAGTGCGAGCGGACGTACGGGCACCGGCCGTCGGCCTTGTCGTCGGTCACCGTCCCGCTCACGGTCGTGTAGTTGTTGCACCACGTCCCCGACGCGTGGCCTTCTGCGCTCTTGAGCGTCCAGTTCTCACAGGGAAGCGCCGCCAGGCGCCCGTTCAGCGACGGCGTCGCGACGTCCCCCGCGTTCGCGGCCCCCGCCACCGGAGCGCCCAGCACCAGCAGCCCCGACGCGCCGATCGCCGCCGCGCCGACAGCCCCCCACTTCAGCAACCTCATCTCACCCTCCACTCGGATCGTCTTTCCGGACCAGGAGATCCGGGAGAGACTCTGGCACCGGGCCCCCCGGCGAACGGCCTCCTTCGAACTCGCTCGAAAGACTCCCCGGGCAGAACAGCTAGGCGTCCCCGGAGGCGAGCACCGCCAGCCCGAGCGAGGTGATGCGGTGGGTCGCCAGGTTCTCGTGCCGGTCGGTCGTGATGAGGCCCGCGTCGCGCAGGACGCTCGTGTGGTGGCTGACCGTCGCCGGGGCGACGCCCGCCTGCCGCGCCAGGCGGGTGGTGGTGCCGCCGGTGACGGCCGAGCGCAGGATCGTGGCGCGGGTGGGACCCAGCAACGCGCTCACGCGGTCGCCGGCACCGTGGTCGCCGGCGAGCAGGCGGGCTCCGGCTTCGATCGGGAACACCAGGATCGGGCGCAGCCGCGGGTCGGCCAGCGCCACCGGGTGGTACACGCCGAAGTAGCTGGGGACGAGCAGCAGGCCGCGGCCTTCGAGCCGCAGGTCGCGATCGACCGGGTAGTCGACGGCGAGCACCGGCGGCCGCCAGCGCACGGCCGGGCCGAGCCAGCGCAGCAGGCCTTCGGGACCGTTGCGCAGGTACCGCTGGATGCCACCGGCGCACGCGATGCGCACCCCGTCGCCGAGCACGGGGAGGTCCGGTTCGAGCAGGGCCTCGAAGTAGACGTGCAACGCCCGGCGCAGGTGCCGCACCGCGGGCGTCTTCCCGCGGGCGAGCTCCTCCAGCCACCTCGCGGCGGGCGCCGTGGCCGGCCGGACCCGCGCGAGCTCCTCGCGCCTCCGCCGCGGCGAAGCCGACAGCACCGCCTCGACGCCTTCGCCGATGCCGCGTACTTCTTCGGTGGGCGTGAGGAAATCCGGGAAGTAGGCCGCGTGCGGCGCGACCGTCGTCACCGTGTGCACCGCGAGCCGGACCGCCCGCGCCTCGTGCATCCGCCGACGCACGCGGCAGCGCCAGTGGTTCAGCGGCAACCCGCCGTCGCCGTGCTGCAGGACCTGGGCGCTGCCGACGACCTCCCACAGGAGATCGATCTCCGGTTTCAGCCGCGTCCGCGCGAGATCGGCATCGGTGAAGTGGATCCGCAGCTGTGGCACGTCGTCCCCCCGGACCCTCGGTGACCACGAAGCACCTGTGTCTCCAGGTGTTCGTGGCCCGGCGCCCGAGTACCCGCGTCAGCCGATCGGACCAGGCCCGGCCGGGCCAGGACCGCGCCGGTGGCGGATCGCTCCATCCGGCGGGGCGATCGCAGCCGCCGTCCGCCTTGCCTAACCCAGCGGCAGGGAGGAGCTTCCGCGGGGGCCGGTCACGGTGACGCGGACGGCGAAGGGGTCGGCGACGACCTGCCAGGTCTGCGGCGTCCCGACGTCCAGGGTGCGCGTGGCCTCCCGGACCAGGTCCGGGATGCGGTCGAAGGGCAGCGTGCGCAGGTCGAACCGCGGGACGTCCGCGGCGGTCGGCGCGAACACCACCGACAGCCGCCGTTCCTCGACGACGGCGGTGAGCACCGGCGAGACGTCCGTGGCGCGCGCCAGGGAGTCGACGGCCCGGCGCAGCTCCCCCGCGTCCAGCAGGGTCCGGTCCGGCCCCACGGTCACCGTGGCGGAGCCCGAGGAGGACGTGACCGACGTGGACGACGACTCGGCCGGCCGCTCGGCGGTCTCCGGGCCGAACAGCTCGGCCCGGAACAGGAACGGGATTGCGGCCGCGGCGAGCAGCAACCCCACCAAGGTGACCGCGCCGAACGCACAGCCCTCCGGCGGCGCGTTCACCACGGCGGACTCGGGTGCGGACGCGACGGCGGCGGTCGCCAGCCGTCGCTCCCACTCCGGCGCCGGGCGCGTCACGATCCGGGCCCGCCACGGCCGGTCCGGCGGGTATTCGACGACGAGGAGGTCGCCCCGGCGCCACCCGGGGAGGTCGACCAGGTTGACGGGGTGGGTCACCTCGACCCGGAACGACGGCGCGCCGTCCGGGGCGACCGTGAGGACGAAGCCGACCGGGACGTCGCCCGTTTCGGTGCCGCCGGCGCGCATGCTCTCGACCTTCGCGAGCGCCACGCGGGGAACGACCGCCGCCTCGCGGGCCCGCCGCGGGATGCTGGCGACGAAGCGCAGCATGCCGTACACGAGCGGAAGCCCCAGCGCGGCCAGGATCAGGGGCACCCGCTCGACGATGATGCCGACGACGAAGGCGCTCGGCGTCGCCCCGACAACGCCGCCGGTCAGGAACCCGCGGGCGAGCGCGACCGGGCCGCGGTGGGACGGCGCGGCGATGTCCGGCACAGGGGGCATGGCGGTACTCCGGCTTCTCGAGGAGCTCCGGCGGCTCATCCGCGGAACAGCCTCAGGCTGCACCGGACCGGGCGCTACCGAACCCACGTTTCGCGCACTCGGGAAGTGGGCGTCGATCGTCGCGGAAGACGGTCCGCGCCGCACGGCAGCCGTCCGCCTCATCCGTGCACTGTGGACGTCCGAAGAGGACGTGGACTTCGCCGGCGAGCACTACCGGCCGGCCGGCGCCAAGCCGGGACCGGCACCGCTGCACGAGATGGCCATCTGGTTCGGCGCCTGCCGGCCGCGGCTGCTGCGCCTGACCGGCGCCCTCGCCGACGGCTGGATCCCGAGCTCGCCGTTCTTCCCGCCGGAGGCCCTCCCGGCCGCCAACCAGACCATCGACGACGCCGCGGAGGCCGCCGGCCGATCGCCGTCGAGCATCCGCCGCGGCTACGGCATCGGAGGCGAGTTCGGCACCGGCACCGGCACCGGCTTCCTCGCGGGGGAACATCGGCCCGAGAACGTCGTGCTCGTGGCGGGAGATTCCGGTGCGGGCCGGGCCGGCGGCGGGTCCCCGTGTTTCGCTTCGTGTCGGCGGTGTTACCTGCAGGCGCGGATGCGACTACCGTGACGGGGGTGAGGAGGTGACCGCCATGGCCTTCGAACGCGATGTCGTGGTGATCGGCGCATCCGCGGGTGGTGTCGAGGCGCTGCGCCAGACCGTGCGGTCGCTGTCCGCCGACTTCCCCGCCGCTGTCCTGGTGGTCATGCACCTCGCTCGCGGCGCACCGACGGCGCTGCCGCAGATCCTGTCGCGCGCCGGGCCGTTGCGGGCGGTCCCGGCGACCCACGCCGCGCCGCTCGCCAAGGGCGTGATCCACGTGGCACCGCCCGATCACCACCTGCTCATCGACGACGGCGCGCTCATGCTCAGCCACGGCCCGACCGAGAACGGGCACCGTCCCGCGATCAACGCCACCTTCCGGTCCGCGGCGGTCGCGGCCGGACCACGGGCGATCGGCGTCATCCTTTCGGGGGCTCTCCACGACGGTGCCGCCGGTCTGGCCGCGGTCGTGGAACGCGGTGGCCTCGCGATGGTGCAGGACCCGGCGGACGCCCTTTACCCGGGGATGCCGGAAAGCGCCCTCGCCCACGTGAGCACGGACCACGTCTACCCCGCCGACGTGCTCGGCAAGGTGCTCGACCGGGTGGTCCGCACGGCGGCGAGCGCCCAGCCGGTCGACCCGCCCACACCGGTTCTGCTGCTGGAAGACCGGATCGCGCGGGACGGCGTCCGGCGGGGCGCGGTCGCCGAGGAGCCCACCGGCGCGTCCGGGTACAGCTGCCCGGACTGCCAGGGCTCCCTGCTCGAGATCGGGCGGCAGCCCGGCCAGTACCGCTGCCGGATCGGCCACGCCTGGTCGGCCGAGGCCCTGCTGACCGCGCGCGACATCGAACTGGAACGAGCGCTGTGGACGGCGTTACGCTCGCTGGACGAAAAGGCTGCCCTCGCCCAGCGCATGCAACAGGACGCGGCCGGCCGCGGGCACTCCGGCCTCACCGGCCGCTACGGCAGCACCGCCGAGGAATGCGCGACCGCCGCGGAAACGCTGCGCCGGTTCCTCGTGTCCCTCTCCCAGGAGACCGAGGCGAACCCGTGATACCCGAAGACGGCCTGCTGCTGGTACCGCGGTACCGGGCGGAGTCGACCGTGGCGACCTTGACCGGCACCTTGACGCTGGCCGCCTACCCCGAACTGCGCGACGGCGTGCTCAAGGTGGCCGCGGAAGCGCCGGAGAGCGTCATCGCCGACATCCAGGGCCTCGAGGTCGACGACGACACCCTGCTGACGGTGTTCTCGGTGATCGCGATGCGGATGGGCGTGTGGCCGGGGATCCCGTTCGCGGTGGTGACCGATCGCCCGGACCACCTCGCCCGGCTGGCGGCGCGGACGGTGGACCGGTTCGTGGCGGTCCACGCCGACGTCGCCGCGGCGGAACAGGCGCGCGACCGGCCGCCCCGGCGGCGGGCGATCCAGCTGCTGGCCGCGTCGCCGCGCGCGTCCGCCATGGGCCGGGCGTTCGTCGAACGGGTCTGCGCGCAGTGGGGCGTGCCGGAACACACCGAGGACGCGCTCGTGATCGCGACCGAGCTGGTCGAGAACGCGATCGTGCACACGACGTCGCACCCGCGACTCCGGCTGGAGCTGCGGAGGGGCGTCTTCACCGTCGCGGTCGCCGATGACGATCCCCGGGCCGCCGTGCTGCTCGAGCTGCCCGCGCGGAAGGACCACGGGCTCGGGCTCCGGCTGGTCGCCCAGACCTCCCGGATCTGGGGGTGCAGCCGGTCCTGGAGCGGGGGCAAGGTCGTGTGGGCCGTGCTCGCCCGGCGCGGCCGATCCCACCCCGACCTCGGCGGGTAGCGTGCGGAGCGTGACGGAGCCCCAGCCGGAAGACGACGGTGAGTTCGAGTCGGTCCTCGCCTACCTCAAGGAGTCGCGAGGCTTCGACTTCACCGGCTACAAGCGCAGCAGCCTGCGCCGGCGGGTCCAGCGCCGCATGGCCCAGGCCGGGGCCGAGAACTACGCCGAGTACATCGACCAGCTCCAGGTCAACGCCGACGAGTTCGTCTCCCTGTTCAACACCATCCTGATCAACGTCACCGGGTTCTTCCGCGACCCGGAGGCCTGGGAGTACCTGCGCGACCAGGCCATCCCGGCGCTGCTGGCCGAGCGCAGCCCGGAGGAGCCGATCCGCGTGTGGAGCGCCGGCTGCGCCGCCGGTCAGGAAGCCTACAGCCTCGCCATCGCGTTCGCCGACGCGATCGGGGTCGAAGCGTTCCGGCAGCGCGTCAAGATCTACGCCACCGACGTCGACGAAGAAGCCCTCGCCCAGGCCCGGCACGCGGCCTACACCCCGACCGAGGTCGAAGGGCTGCCCGAGGACAAGCTGGAGCGGTACTTCGAACTGCAGGGCAGCCGGTACAGCTTCCGCAAGGACCTGCGCCGGTCGGTGATCTTCGGCCGCAACGACCTGGTCCAGGACGCCCCGATCTCGCGGATCGACCTGCTCGTGTGCCGCAACACGCTGATGTACTTCAACGCCGAGACGCAGACCAAGATCCTCGAGCGGTTCCACTTCGCGCTGGCGCCACGGGGGCTGATGTTCCTGGGCAAAGCCGAGATGCTGCTCAGCCACACCCGCATCTTCGAGCCGCTCGACCTCAAGCGGCGCGTCTTCCGCAAGGTCGCCGGCAGCCCGGCCGGCTACAGCCATTTCGTCTCCCCCGGTCCACCCGGACGGAAGTCGATCGACATGTCGGGGCTGGACGAGCTGCGGGAGCACGCCTTTTCCGCGAGCCCGGTGGCCCAGCTGGTGGTGACCGCCGACGAGGTGGTCGCCCTGATCAACCGGCAGGCGGAGCTCTCGTTCGGGCTCAACGACCGCGACATCGGGCGCAAGCTGTGGGACCTCGACGTGTCCTACCGGCCGGTCGGCCTGCGCCCGTACGTCGAGCAAGCCCGGCTGGAACGACGGTCGCTGCGCGTGAAGGACGTCGAGTGGCGGCGCGCGGGCGACACGGTCTGGTACGAGGTGCACGTGAACCCGCTGGTGGGCCGCGACAAGAGCCTGCTCGGCGTTTCGGTGGTGTTCCACGACGTCAGCTGGGCGCGGCTGCTGCTGCTCGAACTGGAGCACACCAACCGCCGGCTCGAATCCGCCTACGAGGAGCTCCAGTCGACCAACGAGGAGCTCGAGACCACGAACGAGGAGCTCCAGTCCACAGTGGAGGAACTGGAGACGACCAACGAGGAGCTCCAGTCCACCAACGAAGAGCTCGAGACCATGAACGAGGAGCTGCAGTCGACCAATGACGAGCTGCAGACCATCAACGACGCCCTCCGCGACCGCAGTGTCGAGCTGGACGAGCTGAACGACTTCCTGGAGTCCGTGCTGACTTCCATCCAGGCCGGGATCGTCGTGGTCGACACCGAAATGCGGATCAAGGCCTGGAACCGCGGCGCCGAAGACCTCTGGGGACTGCGCCGGGAAGAGGCCGAGGGCGCGCACCTGCTCAACCTCGACATCGGGCTGCCCCTGACCGAGCTCCGGCCGGCCGTTCGCGACGCGCTGGCCGACGCCGGCTTCCAGACCGAGCTGACGCTGAACGCGATCAACCGCCGAGGCCGGCCCGCGGTCGTCAGGTTGCTGTGCAGCGCATTGCGTTCCGCCGGCAGCCAAAGCCAGGGCGCCCTGCTGCTCATGGAAGAAACTCAGCCGCTGTCCCCGTGACCCGGCGGGGAGTAGCTTGAGGTGGTGGACCCCCGACATCGATCCAGCGCGGTCAGCAAGGGACCGTGACCGGACGCCGTGACCGAGGTGTCACGCTGGAGCTCTCGGCCCGGCTCGCCAGCACCGTGGTCACCGTTACCGGGGAACTCGACCTCCCCGGCTACGGCTTCCTGCGCGACGGCCTGCTGAAGGTCGCCGCCGACGGCCCACCCGGGCTGATCGCCGACGTCGACGGGCTGCTCATCGACGAGCTGTCCCCGACCGCCGTGTTCCCCCTGATCGCACGCCGGATCGGCAACTGGCCCGGCATCCCGTTCTCCCTGATCACCCGGCAGCCGACCCACCTGGATGCCTTCCACCGCTACGGCATCGACCGGTTCGTCGCGGTGCACACCGACGTCGAAGCAGCCGAACGGGAGCAGACGGTCCCGATCCGCCGGTGGGCCCAACGGGTGTTCCCCCGCACGGACAGCGCGACGAAGCTCGCCCGCGCGTTCCTCCGGGAGCTCACGGCGGACTGGGCCGTACCCGAGCTGGTCTACGACGGCACCCTGATCGTCGGCGAGCTCGTCGCCAACGCGCTTCGGCACACCACGTCCTCGCCCGAGGTGCGGCTCGACCTCCGCCGGGGCCTGCTCACCATCTCGGTCGCCGACGACAGTCCCCGGCCCGCGACCCTCCTCGAGCGCACCGGCCTGCGCGATCCCGGACTCGGCCTGCGCATCGTCGCCCAGACCGCACAGGCCTGGGGCAGCAGCCGACGCTGGTCGGGCGGCAAGGTCGTCTGGGCGACCCTCACCTCCGGCCGCCACGCCTGAACAGGAGCATCAGGGTGCATCCGACGGCGCGGGCGGGCAAAATGGACGGGTGACTCGTCCCGATCCCGAGGGTCTCCCCGCCGACCCGCGAGACGAGCTGGCGGTGTCGGTTCGCCGGCTCGGCGGGGTGCAGGTGGTGGCGGCCGAGGGGACGGTGGACCTGCACACCGTCGCACGGCTGGCCGATGCGGTCGCGGCCGCCTTGACGCAGCGGCCGGCCAAGCTGGTGATCGACCTGACCGAGGTGGGTTTCCTGGCCGCGGCCGGCTTGCACGTCCTGCTCGACGCCCGGCACGACGCCGGAGACGGCACGCGGGTGCGCGTGGTCGCGACCGGTGCCGCCCTGCGATCCATCAGCGTCGCCGCCGTGGACGAAGTACTGGCGGTCTACCCCACCCTCGCCGACGCGGTCCACTCCTGACCAGCACAGTCCCCCGGGATCCGCCGGTGTGCCGGCCACCACAAATCTTGTAGTTAGGTGAGCCTGCCCTTATTGTCCTTCCGTGTCCTTCGTCCCCCAGCGCGCCGAGACCGGTGTGCACGCTCGTGAGATCGATGTCGCCTACGGCAGCGACGTCGTCGTGCGGGCCGCGTCCGTCTCCCTGCGCGCGGGCAGCGTGACCGCGCTGATCGGCCCGAACGGCAGCGGGAAGTCGACGCTGCTGCGCGCGCTCGCGCGGCTGCACCCGCCGGTCGCCGGCTCGGTCACCTTCGCCGACGGGGCGGACCTGCGCGCACTGTCCGGAAAGGACATCGCCAAGCGGATCACGGTGCTGTCGCAGCAGCGGACCGCGCCGGGCGGCGTGTGCGTCCGGGAGCTGGTCGAGTTCGGCCGGCACCCGCACCGGTCCCGCTGGGGCGGCCGCGACCCCGAAGGCCCCGCCGCCGTCGAGCGCGCGCTGAAGCTGACCGGCCTCGCCGCCCTCGCCGACCGCCCGGTGCAGGCCCTCTCCGGCGGGCAGGCGCAGCGGGTCTGGCTCGCCGCCTGCCTGGCCCAGGACACCGCGCTGCTGCTGCTCGACGAACCCACGACCTTCCTCGACCTGCGCTACCAGGTGGAGATCCTCGACGTCGTCCGCGACCTCGCCGACCGGCACGGCGTCGGGGTCGGCGTCGTGCTGCACGACCTCGACCAGGCCGCCGCGGTCGCCGACCGGGTGCTCCTGCTGGAGGACGGCCGGGTCACCGCCGAGGGCTCCCCCGCCGACGTCCTGACCCCGGCGAACCTCAGCCGGGCCTACGGCATCCGCGTGGACGTCGTGCACGACCGCGCCGACGGCCGGATCCACACCCGTGCGGTCGGCCGTTTCAACGACTCGGAAGCGCGCACCGCGTCGGTCTGACCGGTACGCCGTCATCGCACAGCACATCGCACAACACCAGGAGAAAACATGCGGATCACCCGGCTGTTCCTCGGCCTGGCCGCGGCCGCCACGTTCTTCGTGGCCGCCTGCGGCACCACCGAGGAGCCCGCGAGCGACGCGGCCGCCACGAGCGACGCCGGCCCGGTCACGGTCGTCGACTCGCGCGGCAAGGAGGTGAAGCTGCCCCACCCGGCCAAGCGCGTCGCCGCGACCGAGTGGAACGGCGTCGAGCACCTCGTCTCGCTCGGCGTCACGCCGGTCGGCGTGTCCGACATCAAGGGCTACGGCCAGTGGGTGAGCGCCGAGAAGCTCGACAGCACGCCGAAGGACATCGGCACCCGCGGCGAGCCGAGCCTCGACACGCTCGGCTCGCTGGGCCTGGACCTCGTGGTCGTCACCGACAGCGTCACCGAAGGTGCCCTCGAACAGATCGAGGCGAAGGTGCCGGTGATCGTCCTCAAGGGCGGCACCGCCCAGGACCCGATCGCCGGGATGTACACCAACCTGGACACCATCGCGAAGGCCACCGGCACCGAAGCCGTGGCCGCGCAGCTGAAGTCCGAGTTCGAGCGGAAGCTCACCGCAGGCCGGGCCGAGGTCGAGAAGCTGGGCGCGCTGGGCCAGAAGGTCGCGTTCTCCGACGCCTACGTCACTTCCGGCTCGGTCAGCATCCGGCCGTACACCAAGGGCGCGCTGGTCTCCGCGGTGTTCGGCAAGCTCGGCCTCGAGACCGCGTGGCCGATGGACGGCGACCCCGTCTACGGGCTCGCGCAGGCCGACGTCGAGGGCCTGACCCAGCTGCCCGACGTCCGGTTCTGGTACATCGCCAACAACGCCGACGGCGACCCGTACCAGCAGGAGCTGGCCGGCAACGCGATCTGGAAGAACCTCCCGTTCGTCAAGAGCGGCAAGGTGCACCGCTTCCCGGACGCCCTGTGGATGTTCGGCGGGCCCAAGTCCATGGAGCAGTTCGTCGACGCGGCCGTCGGCGCGCTGAAGAACTAGCGGTGGTCACCCTGACCGAGCCGCCCGTGGCCACCGCACGGCGCCACGGGCGGCTCGCGCTGCTGGGCATCGGGCTCGCCGCCCTGATCCTGCTGGGTTCGGCGGTGCACCTGACGCAGGGCACCGCGAACGTGCACGCCCTCGACGTGCTGCGGCTGGTGTTCGGCGGCGCGACCGGCGACACGACCGCCGTGGTCGTCGAGTCGCGGTTGCCGCGGCTGCTCGCGGCGCTGGTCGTCGGCGCCGCCCTCGGCGTGGCCGGCGCGGTGCTGCAGTCGGTGTCCCGCAACATCTTGGCGTCACCGGACACCCTCGCCGTCAACGCCGGCGCGCACCTCGCGGTCGTCGCCGTCGCGGCGTTCGGCGTCTCGCTGCCGCTGCTCGGCGCGACCGGGGTCGCGTTCGCCGGCGGGCTGGCCGCGGCCGTGTTCGTGCTCGCGCTGTCCGGCACCGGCGGCACCGGGATCGTGCGGCTGGTGCTGGCCGGCACCGCGATCGCGCTGGCCCTGATCTCCGTGACCCAGGTCCTGCTCCTGTTGTACGCCCAGGAAACCCGCGGCCTGTTCGCCTGGGGCGAGGGATCGCTGGAGCAGAACGGGCTCGGGGGCATCCGCACGCTCGGCCCGCTCGTCGGCCTGGCGGTGGCCGCGCTGCTCGGGATGGCCCGGCGGCTCGACCTGGTCCACGTCGGCGACGACCACGCGCGGGCACTGGGGGTCCACGTCGGACGCGTCCGCTTCGCCTCGATCGCGCTGGCCGTGCTGCTGGCCGCGGCGGCGGTGACCCTGGCCGGCCCCATCGGGTTCGTCGGCCTGGCCGCGCCGGCACTGGCCCGGCTACTCGCGGTCGTGGTGCCGGGCCTGCACCGGCACGCCGCGCTGCTCCCGTTCTCCGCCGCGCTGGGCGCGGCCCTCCTGCTGGGCGCCGACGTCCTGCTCCGCACGATCATCAGCCCGCAACGGGCCCTGGAGGTGCCGACGGGCGTCGTCACGACGATCCTCGGCGCGCTCTTCCTCGTGGTGCTGGCCCGCACCGCCCGGATCACCACCGCGACCGCCGAACCGCCCGCGGCGGGCGCGCGAGGCGGGCTGAGCGCGGTCCGGTACCGCGTGATCCTGGCCGTGCTGGCGCTCGCGACGGTCGGCGTCGCCGTCGGCGCGGTCCTGCTCGGGGACGCGAAACTGCTACTGGGCGACGTCGTCAACTGGGTGACCGGACAGGCCGGCCCGATCGTCACCGGCGTGCTGGACACCCGAGTCCCCCGTGTGGTGGCCGCGCTGCTGGCGGGCGCGGCGCTGGCGCTGGGCGGCGCGCTCACCCAGGCGGTCGCCCGCAACCCGCTGGCCGAGCCGGGGATGATCGGGGTCGTCGGCGGGGCGGGCCTCGGCGCGGTCGCCGTGATCACCCTGGTCTCCGGGGTCGGGTTCTGGACCCTGGCCGGGTCCGCGGGCCTGGGTGCCGCGCTGGCGATGGCGCTGGTCTTCGCCGTGGCGGCCCGCGGCGGCTTCACCAGCGAACGCCTGGTGCTGATCGGCTTGGGCGTGCACGCGGCGTCGCAGGCGCTGGTGACGCTGCTGATCACCCTGTCCGACCCGTGGAACGAGACCAAGGCGCTGACCTGGCTCGGCGGCTCGACCTACGGCCGGACCTTCACCCACCTCGTGCCGATGGCGCTGGTGCTGCTGCTGGTCGCCCCGGTGCTGGTCCGCATGCGAAACGAGCTGGACCTGCTGTCCCTGGACGACGAAACGCCACGGGTACTGGGGGTACCCGTGGCGCGGTCACGCTTGCTGCTGCTCTCGTGCGCCGTGCTGCTGACCGGTGCGGCGGTCGCGGGCATCGGCGTGCTCACGTTCGTCGGGCTGGTCGCCCCGCACGCGGCCCGCGCGGTCGTGGGCAGCAGGCACGCCCGCCTGCTGCCCGCCGCGGCCCTGCTCGGCGCGATCCTGGTGTGCGCCGCCGACACCGCCGGACGCGCGGTCATCGCCCCCGGCCAGCTGCCGGCCGGGTTGATGACCGCGATCATCGGGGCGCCGTACTTCGTGTGGCTCCTCTACCGGCACCGCACGGGACGGCCGGTCAGAAGCCGGGGAACACGCGGCGCAGCTCGTCGAGCGTGACGTTGCCCTCGACGGTGACACCCTTGTCGTACGGCGCCTTGAGCCGGCCGCTGACCAGCCGGACGAACGCTTCCGCCGGCCCGTCGAACGTCGCGGACGGCCCCTCGAGGTGGTCCACCACGGTGACCCCGTCGTCGATCACCAGGCCGCCGCCGGGGACCGCGAGGGACACCGGGTTCGCGAGCTCGGCCGGCTTCGCGAGGAAGCTCAGCATGAACCCCACCGGCCCGGCCAGGAGGTCGAGGAGCACGTCGGCCGAGCCGGCGTCCACCCCGGCTTCGGGGTCGAAGGCCACGCGCACGTCCCACGAGTGGTTGGCCACCTCGGACAGCCGCATGCCCACGGCGGTCGACAGCGGCACCGGCTCCGGCAGGAAGCCGAGGTCGACGGTCAGCGACGAGCGCTGCTCCGGCGTGAGCGCCTCGACCGTCTCCAGCCAGCGGCCGTTGTGCTCCAGGAAGCCCTCGGCCTGCGCCCGCGGCGCGGACGAGTCCCAGCGGGCCCAGATCGTCGGGTTGTCTTCGGCCGCCACGGTCTCGCCGGCGGCCCGCGCGATGGGCGCGCGGCCGATCTCCGCACCGCTGCCGAGGTGCGACAACGCCTGCGCGACAGTCCATTCCGAGGCGCCGCTGGTGGTGGCCAGCTGATCGTCGGTGAGGGTGCGGACGAGGTCGGCGAGCGTGTCGTGCTCGGAGCGGAGGGCGGCGATCGTGCGGTCCACGAGTTGACTCATGCCACGCTCAACTCCCCGGTGGACGGATGTGTTCCGGCCACCGCGATCACCGGCGGCCGGTGGCCAGGATGACGAGGAACTGGCCGCCGCCCGGCTCGACGTTCGCCGTCACCGGCAGTCCCGGCACGAGCCGGGAGAACCGGTCCACCAGCCAGTCCGCCGCTTCCTGGGCGTCCTTCTTCGTCGGCGAACGCGCCACCATCTCCCGGCCGCCCTTGCGCTCCAGCCGGCCGGCCACGGTGATCAGCGGCGCGGGTTCGACCACGTGCAGCCGGTCCGGCCAGGCGATGACCACCTTGACCGCGCCCTTGCGGGTGTTGCACCCGCGGTGCGCGAGCCGCTCGGCGACCTTGGCCTTCCGGTCGGCGGTCCGGCTGTCGACGCTCGGCCCCCGCGGGTCGTTCACCGACATCCCGGGGTCGACCGGTTCGTCGCACACCCAGCAGCGCCAGCCGTCGCGCTCGGCCACGTCATCGAGGAGACTCATCCGGGCAAACTAGCCCCTCCGGGCGCGGCACCCCCTTGCGGGCACGCAGTACGTGGGCGTCCAGGGCCAGCGACCGGACGTCGGTCAGCTCGAAGCCGGCGCCGGCCAGCAGCACGCGGTAGTGCGACTCGGTGCGTTCGCGGCCGCCGACGTTGCAGAGCATGTGGATGTCCCACGGCACCGCCAGCGAGGCGGTCCCGTCGTCCTCGGGCAGCAGGCGTTCGACGATCAGCAGCTCCGCGTCGTCCGGCATGCCCGCGGCGCAGACGGTGAGGATGGTGTGGCACCGAGCGTCGTCCCAGTCGTGCAGGACGCGGGAGAGCAGGTAGACGTCGCCGTCGCCGTCGCCGGGGACGGCCTCGGTGAAGTCGCCGGCGACGAGGGTGCAGCGCGTCGGGTACCGCGCCAGCGCCGGCTCCGCGACGGCCAGTGCTTCCGGGCGGTCCATCAGGACGCCGTCGACCGCCGGGCAGGCGTCGAGGACGCGGGACAGCAACGCGCCGTTGCCACCCGCGACGTCGACGACGACCCGGGCACCCGAGAAGTCGACGACGTGGGTGAGCTCGGCGAACATCGCGTTGCTGGCCGCCATGGACCGGTGGAACAGGTCCGCCAGCGCGGGGTTCGCCGCCAGGTGGGCGAAGTGGTGCGCGCCGAAGACCTTCGCGTACGACTCCTCGCCGGTGCGGACGGCTTCGGTGAGCGCGGCGAAGGACTCGTAGAACGGGCCGCCGTACATCAGGGCGAGCGCCGCCATGGAGCCGTCGACGTCCGAGCGCAGCAGGGCGCCCAGGTCGGTGAGCGCGTACCCCGCGGGTGTCGCGCGGACGACGCCGAGGGTGCCCAGGTAGCGCAGGAGCCGGCCCAGGCTCTCCCGGTCGGCGCCGGTCGCCGCGGCGAGATCCGCGAGGTCGGCGGTCGCGGCCAGGTGGTCCGGCAGGCGCAGCTCGACGGTCGTGGCCACGGCCCGCGTGGCCCAGGCGCCGGTCAGCAGCCCGAGCAGTTCCGTGCCGGGCTCGGACTCGCGCCGGTGCGCGGCGAGCACCCCCGGGAACTCGCCGGTGCACAGCAGTTCCAGCCGCCGGTAGGCGGGCGCGGGGTGGTCGGCGTCGCGGAAGTAGAGGACGGTGGCGTCTTCGTGGCCGTTGTACCCGCCCCCGTCCGGGCGCAGCTGCCCGGCGATCGCCGCGCGCAGTCCGCTCAGGACGACCGGGTCGGCCCGGGGTACCGCGAGCGCGAAGTGGCTTTCGTGGCCGCGCCGGCGTTCGTCGGCGGCGACGTGGGCCAGCTCCGGCGGGGTCAGCAGGACGAAGATCTCCAGCGAGCACGACCGGCCGGCGCGGTCGGTCACCGGGGCGCGCAGGATGCCGACCGTCAGGTCGGCGGCGGGCACGCCGTAGCGGCGGCTCAGCCGCTCCCGCACGACGACGCTGGGCCGCATCGGCCCGGTTTCGAGGCCGTGGCGGGCCAGTTCCTCACCGAGCCCCTCGAGGGTGCCCGGGAAGATCAGCAGCGCCACGTGGGAGAACGGCGCGTGCGCCGCGAGGGCGGCGCGTTCGGCGGCGGGCAGCGACGGCAGGGCCGCCGCGAGCACCGCGTCGGTGTCGACGGTACGGACGAGGTCATTGGCCGCCGTGAGGCGGTCGAGGTCCTCCGGCGCGAGCGCGGGGGCGATCGTCGCGGTCATGGGCACTCCAGTTGCTCAGATGCCGACGTAGTTCTCGGCGAAGAAATCTTGGTGGGCGCGGGATTCGCGCAGGTTGTCGAGCCGGGCGCGACGCAGCGCGGACCCGAACCGCGCCTCCGGGCCGTCGGCCGCGTCGTGCAGCAGGCCGATCATCCAGTGGGAGAACTCCTGCGCCCGCCAGATGCGGGGCAGGCAGGTGCGCGAGTAGGCGGCCAGGCCGCGCTCGTCGTCGCGCAGCAGGGCGTCGGTGAGCGCGGCCGCCAGTACCTCGGCGGCCATGATCGCCAGGTTGGCGCCCTTGGCGGCCGACGGGCTGATCAGGCTGGCGGCGTCGCCGACGAGGAAGAGCCGGCCGTGCCGCACGGGGTCGACGACGTCCGACCGCAGCCGCACGATCCGGCGCTCGGTGACCGGCCCCTGCCGCAGCGGGCCGAACTCCCCGGTCCGCATCCGGACGGCCAGCTCGGCCCAGATCCGCTCGTCGGTCCAGGCCGCGGCGTCGTCGCCGGGCGGGACCTGCAGGTAGTAGCGCGTGACCGCCGGTCCCCGCGCCATGTGCCCGGCGAACCCGTTGCGGTGCAAGGCATAGGTGACCGCCGGCATGCTCTGGGGTGCTTCCGCGAGCACGGCCAGCCAGGAGATCCCGTGGTCGCGGGCGTAGCGGTTTGGCGCCGGAACGGCCCGACGGGTGACGCCGTTGCCGCCGTCGCAGCCCGCGAGGAACCGGGCGGCGACTTCGCCGGTGCTGCCCCGCTCGTCGCGGAAGCGCACGGTCGCGGTCTCGGCGTCGACGTCCGTGACCGTCACGCCGAAACGCAGTTCGCCGCCGCGGGCGACGTATTCGGCGATGAGGTCGGCGACGAGCAGCTGCTGCGGGTAGACGGTGTGCGGTTCACCGCGGCCGAGCCGGTCGTACCGCAGCTCGAACTCGCCGGCTTCGTCGCGGAACGCGCAGGTGCCGTGCGTGCGGCCGTGCCGCAGCATCCCGGCGCCGAGTCCGTGCTCGGTCAGCACCCGGGCGCTGTTCGCGCCGAGGAACCCCGCCCGCGCCCGGGCTTCCACGTGCTCGCGGCCGCCGCGTTCCAGGACGAGCGTGTCGATCCCGGCCGCGCGCAGCAGGTTCCCGAGCACCAGTCCGGCGGGTCCCGCGCCGACGATGAGCACCGATGTCCGATCGGCCATTTCTCTTCGGCCCGTTCCCTTCCCCGACGACGACGGGCCGCCCACGCCGGGCGGCCCGGGCGAGACCTAATCAGGTCCGCGCCCGCCCGCCCCGCGTGTCGGCGTCGTGGCGCGGGGAATCACCCATAAGGGATCGCCGGCGGACGGCGACCGGGATCCGTCGGCATGCCGGCGGGTGGCCACCACACGGGCGGTCACCGCTCGGCCGGGTGGCGCAATCCGTGGGTTTCCGCCCGGCTCGCCGCGGGACGGTGTTAACTTCCGTCCCTCATCCGCTGCCCGAGCGAGGTGGTCCCGTCACCGTGACACCGCACATGGACAAGTTCGCCGCGTACCTGCGCATGTTGAAGGACCGCAGCGGGCAGGGCTACGAACGGCTGGGCCGGCTGGCCGGGGCCAGCGGCTCCAGCCTGCACCGGTACTGCTCGGGCAAGAGCGTGCCCGCCGACTACCGCGTGGTCCACTCGTTCGCCAAGGTCTGCGGCGCGTCCGCGGAAGAGCTGCGCGAACTGCACCAGCTGTGGGCGCTGGCCGACGCCGACCGGGCCGACGAGGTTCCGGCGGAGCCCGCCGAGACCCCGCCGCGGGCACCCGGTGAGGACGCCGCGCGGTCACCCCGGCGGCGCTGGTACGTCGCGGTGGCCATCGCGATCGTGGTCCTGCTGGCGGGCGGCCTGGTCTGGGTCACCGCCGACGGCTCCGAGCAGGCACCGGGCCGGTACGCCGACCGCGTGCTGTTCTCCCCCGGCTGCCAGCCGCCGGTAAGCATGGGCCAGCACGACGAGTGCGTCACCGAGGTGCAGAACCTGCTGGTCTCGGCCCAGGGACGGCTTGCGGTCGACGGCTCGTTCGGCCCGGAGACGCTGCGCCGGGTCACCGCGTTCCAGGTACTGGCCGGCCTGCCCGCCCGCGGTGTCGTCGACGAGGCCACCAAGACCGCGCTGTACGACCACCGGACCAGCCTGGCCGGCTGGTCGACGACCATGGTCGAGCAGCGGATCCGGGCCGTGTTCACCGAAGCGCCGGACACCGCGGTCGCGATCGCCCGCTGCGCCTCGTTCCTCGATCCGCTGTGGGTCCTGCCGAACACGAACGGCAGCCGCAACTGGGGGATCTTCCAGATCTCCGACGGCCGCCTGCTGGAGCTGGACGGCACGCCGCTGCGGGCGTTCGACCCGGCCTGGAACATCGACGCGGCGCACCGCCTGTGGAGCGCGCACCACGACTTCCACGACTGGCCGGCCTGCTCGGCGGCGCTCCAGAACCCGCTGTCCCACTGAGCCTCTCGCGCTGATGCCTGTCGCACTGAGCCTGTCGCACCGAGGGCGAAGCCCGCGCCCTCCGCGAGGGGCGGCCCCGGCGGGCGGGGCCGGAGGGCACGGGCTTCGCGGCACGCTGACGCCGGAAACCCCCGAGGGCGGGGTTTCCGGCGTCAGACCCCCAGCCGCCGGTCAGACCGTGCCGTTCTCCCACCACCACGCGCGGCCGAGGTCGGCCCGGCTGTCCACGTGCTGGTGGTCGGTGTTGTAGGTCTCCAGGCCGGAGAACCCGCTGGTCTCGGCCTTCTGGTAGACGGTCTTGTTGGCCACGCCCGGCACGTCCAGGTCGGCCGCGGTGCCGTACATGTGCATGCTGTCGCTGGCGCCGCCGATCTCCGCGTTGTGCGCGATGCTGCGGAACCCGGAGTTCACCGTGATCGGCTTGTTCCCGAGCTTCTTGCGCACCGCCTCCAGCTTGTACATGCAGCGGCGGGCGTTCTCCTTGGCGGTGGCCGCGCTGACCTTGCCGCCGTTGAAGGTGCCGCTCACCCGGTCGGTGAACTCGCTGAAGTTGAAGTGCGCCGTGGACCCGTCGCTCTGCTCCAGCGCGTTGAGCGCGCTCTGGGTGGCCGGGCCGACCTCGCCGTCCGCGCCCAGGCCGTAGGCCGCCTGGAACCGGCGGACCGCCGCGGCCGTGCCGGGGCCGAACTCGCCGTCGATCGAGACCCGGCTGTGGCTCGGCGAGTCGGCCGCCCAGCCCGCGACCCGGATCTGGAGCTCGGTGACGTCGGCGCCGGTGTTGCCCTGCACGAGGGTGCGGGACCACGGGTACGCCTGGGCGGTGCCGGCCAGCAGCAGCGGGCTGACCACCGCGGCGGTGCCGATGACCGCCGCGCCGCGCAGCACCGTGCGGCGGCTCATGGGGAGACTCATTCTCGTCCTTTCGTAGCGGGGATTCAGCGGTTGGCGAGCTGGTCGAGATCGGCCTGGGTGCCGTTGAAGACGTCCCCGGTCGCCGGGGCGGGGATGCCGTCGGGGATGGCCGCGTCGGTGTACTGCCACATCAGCCAGGTGCTCGACCCGGCCGGCAGCGCCGGAGCCGTGACGGACTGGCGGTAGTCGGCGAGCTGCATCGGGTAGGCGGAAAGCGCCGTGGTGCCGCCGAGGCAGGCGTCCAGGAACGACTTCTGGGTGTAGATGATCGGGGTGCGGCCGAACGCCGTCTGGACCTTGTCCAGCCACGCCTTGGCGTCGGCGACGGTGACGAACGGCGGGCAGCCGCCGGAGCCGTCGTCCTTCCACTCCAGGTCGAACACGGGCGGCAGGTCACCGGCGCGCTTGCCGGTGTACCCGGTGGCCTTGACGGCGGCGATGAACCGGTCGGCCTGCGCACCACCGGTGCCGGCCGCGGTGCCCGTGTAGAAGTGGTACGGCCCCACGGCCAGGCCGGCGTTGCGGGCCGCGGGCAGGTCCGTGGCCAGGTAGTCATCGGTGACGTTGAGGCCGCGGGTCGCCTTGACGGTCGCGAACTCGACCCCGGACGCCTTCACCGCGCCCCAGTTGATCGCCGCGCCGCCGGGGTGCTGGTACTTCGCCGTGTCCACGCCGTCGATCGGGTGCCCGGCGGGCTTCGGTGGCGTGCAGTAGGTGTTGCGGCTGGACCAGTCGGTGACCTTCGCCCACGTGGTGGGCCCGGCGACGCCGTCGGCACTGGCGTTGACGCAGTGCTGGAACTGGATCACGCGGTTGCGGGTGCCGTCGCCGAAGTTGCCGTCCACGGTCAGCGGCGGGTAGTGGCCCGGCTCCATGGCGAGGTTCAGCCGGCACTGCAGTTCCTTGACTTCCGTGCCGGTGGACCCGCTCTGCAGGGTCGGGCGGGCGGTGGACAGGCCGCACACCACGCTCTGCGCGGTGCCCGCCGTGCCCTGGGTGGCGCACTTGCGCGGCCGCGCGGACCACGAGTTCAGCGCCGCCCACGTGTTCGGCCCGATCTCGCCGTCCACGCTCAGCGCGGCGCACTTCTGGAACACGCGCACGCGGGCGTCGGTCGCCGGGCCGAAGGACCCGTCCGCGCCGATGGGCGAGTACCGGCTCGCCTTGGTCGCCAGGTTCAGTTCGCACTGGGCCTCGGCGACCTCGGCGCCGGACGCCCCTTGTTTCAGGGTGGGCTGGGCACTGGTGTGCCCGCACACCGCGACGGGTTCGGCCGCGGCGGTGGTGGCGGCTGAGGTGGGGAACACCAGCAGCACCGCGACGGCCAGAGCGAGTTTCTGCATGGCGAGGAGGCTGGCAGCGGCCGCCGCGCCGGTCGCCGGTCCGCGGCCGACTCGGGACGCCGGGACAGTCCCACCCCGCCGGACCAGCGGGAACGCCACCCCCGTGGGACACCGCTGGGACGCCGTGCGCCCCCGGCACGTGACCCGCGTTGCTTCGCGAGGTCCGGTCCCGGACCGGCCGGTAACATGCGGCCGGTGACCGACAGCCACGACGACCGGCCGGACCGTGTCCGGAAGGGGGCTCGCTTCGTCGATCGGCTGCGGGCGGCCGACCGGCGCCCGGGCCTGGTCCGCTCCGCCCGCGCCGTGCGGCGCCTGATCCCGGGCGACCGCGACCTCGGCGACGCGCTGTCGACGACCGCGGGTCACCCGTCGGACCGGGTCGCCCGGCTGCTGGCCGAGGCGAAGGACGAGCAGCCCAGCGCGATGCGGGAGCTCGGGCTCGCGGCCGTGCAGGTCTGGCAGGCCGTCGCCCAGGGCCGCGACGGCGACACCGGCGAGACGACGATCGTGTTCACCGACCTGGTCGGCTTCTCGAGCTGGGCCCTCGACGTCGGCGACGCGCGGGCGCTCGAGCTGCTGCGTGCCGTGTCGACCGCGAGCGAGGCCACGATCGCCCGCCACCGCGGCCGGGTGGTCAAGGGCCTCGGCGACGGCTTGATGGCCGTCTTCGGCGAGCCGGCGGCCGCGGTCGAGGCGGCGTACGAGACGTGCGGCGCGGTCAGCGCGATCGACCTCGACGGCTACCGCCCCCGGCTGCGGACGGGCCTGCACACCGGGCGGCCGCGCAAGGTGGGCCGCGACTACTTCGGGGTCGACGTCAACATCGCGGCCAGGGTCGCCGACGCGGCTGCGGGCGGCGAAGTCCTCGTCACCGGGGACGTGCTGGCGAGAGTCGACACCGAGCGGTTCACCGTCCGGCGGCGCCGGTTCCGCGCGAAGGGCGCGCCAGGCGACCTCGAGGTGTTCGCCGTCGTCCCGCGCTACGACGAGGCCTGACCGCCACGAGATATGTCACACGCACGCGGGCCGGGTCAGCCACTAAAGTCGTTGCATAGGCTCCACAACCAACCAGGACAGGCACATGCCCGCGAACGCGATCGACCAGCCGGACGACTGGACCACGCCCGGAGCGCACCCGGTCGCGCCCGGCATCCACCGCATCCCCCTGCCACTGCCGATCGCGGGCTTGTCCACGGTGAACGCCTACGTGCTCGAGGGCCCGGACGGCCTGGTGCTGATCGACCCGGGCTGGGTGAGCCCGGCCAACGAGCGCGCCGTCACGACCGCGCTGGCCGAGCTGGGACACGGGCTCGGCGACGTCCGGACCTGCCTCGCGACGCACCACCACTGGGACCACTACACGCAGGCCTTCGCGTGGCGTGAGCCGCTGGGCGTCCGGCTGCTGATCGGCGAGAACGAGCGGTTCAGCATCGAGGGCTTCGACACCACCAACCCGTTCCCCCGGCACCCGGAACTCCTGGCGCGGTGCGGGGCCGACGAGCTGGCCGAGCGAGTGCTCGCCATCAACATGTCCGGCGCCGAGACACCGTACGGGCCCCCCGACGGCTGGCTGCGCGACGGCGACCGGATCCCGCTGCGACACGGCGAGCTGGAGGTGGTCGCGACCCCGGGCCACACCCGCGGCCACGTCGTCTACACCCACGCGGCGGCGGGCGTGCTGTTCGCCGGCGACCACGTGCTGCCGAGGATCACCCCCTCGCTGGGCTTCGAAGTCGCGCCCGAGGCGACGCCGCTGCGCTCGTTCACCGCGTCCCTGAAGCTCCTGCTCGACCGGCCCGACCAGGTGCTGCTGCCGGCCCACGGCGCGGCCGGCCCGAGCACGCACGCCCGGGTCCGCGAGCTCCTCGACCACCACCGCGAGCGGCTCGACGAGGTCAACGAGCTCCTGGTGGCCGGCGCGACCACGGCGTACGAGGTCGCGCGGCGGCTGCCGTGGACGAGGCACCGCCGTCAGCTGGACGCGCTCCAGCTGGAACACCAGCTGTCCGCGGTGATGGAGATCGAGGCCCACCTCGACGTCCTGGCCCACCTCGGCCGCGTCACCATCGACGAGACCCCGGCCGCGCGGCGGTACAACGCCGCTTATCTGTCTTGATCTGGCGTCGCGCGTCCGAGGTCCAGTCGCCGGCTGAACAGGGCCGAGTCTGATCTGGCGCGGCGAAGGGGCGCTACCGGCTAGCTCTTCGCGGCTTCGAGGAACCGCTCCAGCTCGGCCCGGGTATCAGGCCCGCAGGGCTGGAACACGATCTCGGTGACGCCCCGGGCCGCGACCTCGTCCAGCCGCCGCCGGATCTCGTCTCGCGTGCCGCTCATCGTCACGTCGCGCAGCATCTCGTGGCCGCCGGCCTGCCACGCCGCCTGGTCGGCCTCGCCCAGCTCCACGCAGTGACCCGTGTGGACCGCGAGGTGCCGGCGGTCCGGTGGCGTCCGCTCCACCACCTCCAGCCACTCCTTGCCGCCCGGGAGTGCCCGCACTGCGGAAGCGCCGCCGAACTCGTGAGCACCGTGGTACGCCAACGCCCAGCCGGGCCCGGCCGCCTGGCGCGCGTGCTCGGTATCCGTGCCTTCTCCCTCGTCGAGCACCGTGCCCCACACGAGGTACGGCACCCACGAGTACTCGGTCATGAACTCGGGCAGCTGCAGCGTGACGTACAGCCCGTCGCCCAGTTCCTTGGCCACCCGGTGGCCCTTCGGCCCCAGCGCGCCGATCAGGATCGGGACGTCGACGGGCCGGGCCGGGGCGTGCCCGGCGGGGTGCAGCATCCGCATCCGCGCCCCCTCCCACTCGACGACGTCGCCCTGCAGGAGGCCGCGGTAGGCCCGGATGTAAGCCTCCATGTAGGACCAGGTGACCGCGCCATAGCCCATCGCGCGGCGACCGGTGAACCCGGTGCCGAACGAGATCGCGACGCGGCCCGGCGCCAGCGCGGCGAGCGTGGCGGTCGCCGCGGCGTTGACCATCGGGTGCCGCAGGCTGGGCACCAGGACGCCGGGGCCGAGCCCGATCCGCTCGGTGCGTTCGGCGGCCAGCGCGAGGGTCATCCACACGTCGGGGCTCTGCTGCGGGGTGTCGTAGACCCACGCCCGCGCGTAGCCCAGCTCTTCGGCCACGGCGATGTGGTCCGGGGAGTCCAGTGCGGTCGGGAAAGCGCAGGAGACCTCCACGAGGCCCCTCCTTTCGACGGGCCGGTCAGGGCAAGCTGGCGTGCGGAACCTCGACCTCGACCGAAAGAAGCTGGGCCTCCCGCACCGGACGGCGTTCGTGCTCGGCGAAGGACGGCGCCGCGCAGAGGTAGAGCGTGCGTCCGTCGTCGCCGCCGAGCATGCAGGCGAAGACCCCGGTGCCGGCGTCGATCTCGTCGAGGATCCGGCCGCCCTCCTGGACCCGGATGACGCGGTTGTGGACGGCGTCGGCCACCCAGATCGCGCCCTCGGCGTCGGCGCAGATGCCGTCGGGGGCCACTTCGAGGCGCTGCACGGCTTCGCCGACGTCGTCGGTCTGCGGAGTCTCCCCGAACTGCGCCCATACGCGGCGCCCGCTCAGTTCGCCGTCCTCACCGATGTCGAAGGCGGTCAGCCGCGCGGCGAAGGTCTCGGCGACGACCAGCACGCCGCCGGGCAGGATCACCATGCCGTTGGGGAAACCCAGGTCCTCGGCGGCGACGGCGACGCTCCCGTCCGCGTCGACGCGGGTGAGCGTGGTGTAGCGCAGCGCGGCGCCGCCCATGAGGTCGAAGCCGAAGTTGCCGACCCACGCGCGGCCGCGGTCGTCGACGACCATGTCGTTGAGCACCCCGGACACCACCTCGGACAGGTCGGCGTGCTCCGTCAGCCCTCCCGACGCGTCGCGCACGAGGACGCGGTGGTCGCGCATCGACACGACGAGCAAGCGCCCGTCCGGCAGGAACCCGAGGCCCGACGGCTGTCCCGGAACCTCGGCGACGACCTCGGTCTCGCCGCGGCCGTCGATCGCCACGACCCTTTCGGTGTAGAAGTCCGACACCCACAGCCTGCCGTCGTGCCACCGCGGGCATTCGAGGTAGGAGAAGCCGTCGAGCACGACGGCCGGCTGCCTGGTCGCGGGCTGACCCATCGCGACCCTCCTTACGTCTTCGTCGACGTTGGTTTCGGCTGACTGAGCGCACAGTTACCATGACCGCGAGGCCCGGAGGTGTCAAGTCCGGCACCCGGCGAGGGGAGAGCTGCGATGTCCGGAAAGGACCGCCGTCGCGGCGGCGGGCGCTATCCGGCGGCGGCCGCGATGGAGCTGACGACCACCCTCGGTCCCGAAACGGTCCCGGGCGAGTTCTGGGGAGAGGACACTTCCCCGGTGGCTCGCGCGCTGCTGTCCTCGGCCGTGCAGTGCTTCGCCCGCAAGGGTTTCCACGCGACCACCACCCGCGACATCACCGCCGTCGTCGGCCTCAGCCCCGGTTCGCTGTACGTGCACTTCGCCTCGAAGGAAGCCGTGCTGTTCCACATCGCCCGGACCGGTCACGAGCGCGCCCTCGCGACGCTGGCGGCCCAGGACGACGACGGCGACACCCGGCACCACCTCTGGCGGCTGGTGGCCGGGCACGTGTCGTGGCACGCCCGCCACCACACCGTGGCGAGGGTCTGCCAGTACGAACTGGCGGCCCTCGAGCCGGACCACTTCGGCGAGATCCTCGTGCTCCGGCAACGGTTCTCGGCGATGGTGCAGACCGCCGTCGAACGCGGCGTCGGGGAAGGCGTCTTCGACGTCCCCGACATCGGCCGGGCGGTGCGCGCGATCCTGTCGCTCGGCATCGACCTGGTGCGCTGGTACCGCCTCGACGGCGCGGACTCCCCCGAGGACCTCGGCGAGTCCTACGCCGAACTCGCGGCCCGGATGCTCGGCTGCCCCTCCCCCGGCTGAGGTTACCGCCGACACTCAGCGATCCCAGAGCTGAATCCGAGCGAAATCATGCGTTGGACTCGCCACCGCCCCGGACCGATACTCGAACCATGGCGGACACCGAGACCACCGACCTCGCCCGGCTGCTGCGGCAGTTCGGCGTCCGCGCGCTCGTGCTGGCCGGGGTTGCCGCGCTCGTCGGGTTCACCACCGTCACGATGGCCTTGGCGCTCGCCGGCTGCGCGTTGCTGTTCGCTCCCGCCGGACGGCGGCGGGTCACGTCAGCAGATGCGCCAGCAACGCCCGAGCCGCCGGGTTGACCGGCTCCGGACCACGGCCCGCGAGGTGGATCGCCCGGCTGATGGCGGGCTGCTCGAAGCGCGCGAACGGCAGGCCGGACCGCTCCGCCACCGGCTGCGGCACGATCGACACCCCCAGGCCGGCCGCCACCAGCTCGACCAGCAGCGGCAGGTGCGTGGCCTCGCAGACGCGGTTCTGACACACACCCGCGTCGGCGAAGCGGCGCGCGACCATCACCTGGATGCCGCTGCCGCTGAAGTCGACGAACGGCTCGCCGTCGAGCTCGCCGAGCCGGACGCGCCGACGGCGAGCGAGGCGGTGGCCCGGGTGGCTGAGCAGCACGAGCTGCTGGCTCCACTCCCGGAACCCGGTCAGCTCGCCGGGCAGCGGCTCGTCGCCGGCGAGGAACGCCAGGTCCAGCTCACCGCTCGCGACGGCGGCCGCCAGGTCGGGGACCGTGCCGTCGCGGACGTGCATGCGGATCCCCGGGTGGCGGTTCCGGAACTCGCCGAGCTTGGCGGGCAGGTCGAGCACGCTCAGCGCCTGGATCGTCCCGATCGACACCCGTCCGCTCGTCAGCCCGGCCCGCGCCGCGACCTCACCCCGCGCGGCCTCCACGTCCGCGACGATCCGGTGCGCCATCGGCACCAGCGCCCGCCCGGCCTCGGTCAGGGTGACCCGGCGCGTCGTGCGCTCGAACAGCGGCAGGCCCAGGTCGGCCTCGAGCTTGCGGATCGACGCGCTCAACGCCGACTGCACCACGTGCACCTCCTGCGCCGCCGCGGTGAAGCTCCCGCACCGCACCACCGCGAGGAAATGCTCGACCTGCCTCAGCTCCATTCAGCGATCGTAGAGCTGAATCAGCCGCGAAGACGACGCGTGGTCAAGCCGGCCACCATCGTGGTAGAAATAGAACCTGTTCCACTTTTGCCCACCGGAGCCGGGAGGTGCGTGGATGAGCGTCCCGACGGTGACCGAGCTGCTGCTGGCCCGCGCCGGCGACGAGCGCCCGGGCCTGCGGTTCGAGGACGAGACGTACTCGTGGGCCGAGCACGTCCGGGCGTCGGCGATCCGCGCGGCCGACCTCCGGGAGACGCTGGACTGGGGCAAACCGCCCCACGTCGGCGTTCTGGCCGACAACGTGCCGGCCTTCTCCGTCCTCCTGGGCGCCTGCGCGTTCGCCGGGGCGGTCCTGGTCGGTCTCAACCCGACGCGGCGCGGGGCCGCCCTCGCGCGGGACATCCGGCTCGCCGACTGCCAATTCGTGCTCGCCGAGCGGAAGTACCGGCCCCTGCTGGAAGGCCTGGACCTCGGCGGGATCGACGTGCGCGACCTGGACGCACCGCCGTCGGCGCACGCGCCGCTCGACCCCGTCGCCGCCTCGCCGGACGACCTGCTCATGCTGATCTTCACCTCCGGCACCAGCGGCGACCCGAAGGCCGTGCGCTGCACCCACGGCAAGATCGCGTTCCCTGGCGCGATGCTCGCCCAGCGCTTCGGACTGTCCACATCGGACACAGTCTACGTCACGATGCCGCTGTTCCACTCCAACGCCGTCATGGCCGGCTGGGCGGTCGGGCTCGCGGCGGGTGCGGGCATCGCCCTGCGCCGCCGGTTCTCCGCGTCCGGCTTCCTGCCCGACGTGCGGAAGTTCGGCGCGACCTACGCCAACTACGTGGGCAAGCCCCTGTCCTACGTGGTCGCCACTCCCCCGCGCCCGGACGACGCGGACAACCCGCTGCGCCTGGTCTACGGGAACGAAGGAGCGAGCGCCGACCTCGCCGCGTTCGAGAAACGCTTCGGCTGCAAGGTCATCGACGCGTTCGGCTCCACCGAAGGCGGAGTGGGTTTCGCCCGCACCGACGACACACCGCCCGGCTCACTCGGCCGGCCGGCCGGCGACGTCGCCATCCTGCACCCGCACACCGGCCGGCCGTGCCCGCCGGCCGAGTTCGATCCCGACGGCCGGCTGAGCAACGCCGAAGAGGCCGTCGGCGAACTGGTCAACACCACCGGCGCCGGCTGGTTCGCCGGGTACTACCGCGACCCCGAAGCGGACGCGGAACGGTTGCGCGGCGGGCTGTTCCACACCGGCGATCTCGCCTACGCCGACGCGGCCGGGTTCTGCTACTTCGCCGGACGGCTCGGCGACTGGCTCCGCGTCGACGGCGAAAACCTCGGCACCGCACCGATCGAGCGGATCCTGCTGCGGCACCCCGCGATCACCGACGCCGCCGTCTACGCGGTGCCCGACCCGGTGACCGGGGACCAGGTGATGGCCGCGATCGTCACCGACGGCACGCCCCTGGACCCCGCCGGGTTCGGCCGGTTCCTCGCCGGCCAGCCCGATCTCGGGCCCAAACAGGTGCCGGCCTACGTGCGCACGGTCCGGGAGCTGCCGCGGACGTCGACGTTCAAGGTCCTCAAACGGCGGCTTTCCGCCGAGGGCCTGAACTGCGCCGACGTGGTCTGGCAGCGCGTCGGACGGGACATCGCCTACGCCGTCCCCGCCTGAAGATCGCGCCGGTGTCCCTCGGGAGAGCTACCGGAACTGCTCGCTCCGGGGTGACGTTTTCGCTGTCCGGTTCTCGCTAACTTCGTGGCCGTCAACGCGGACGGCGGCGCAGAAGCGCCGGCCGCCGCGGAAATCGGAGGGCGAGCACCATGAGGAAGACACGCGGCCATCGGTTCGCCGCGGCCCTGGCGGTCACCACACTGACCGTTCTCGGCGTGGCCGCCTGCGACAGCGCGGACGACGAAGACAGCCCGGCGGCCGCGGCGCTCGCGTGGGGACCGTGCCCGGCGGCGGCGCCGGGCGCGCCCCGGGATCCCCGGCTCACCTGCGCGAAGGTCAAGGTCCCCCTCGACTACGGCCACCCGGACGGCACGTCGATCGAGGTCGTGATCTCCAAGCTCGGCGCGGCCGATCCCGCGAAGCGCCACGGTGTCCTGCTGCTGAACCCGGGCGGCCCGGCGCTGCCGGGTCTCGACACGCCCGCCGCGATGGCGCCGACGCTGCCGAAGCCCGTCCTGGACGGCTACGACCTGATCGGCTTCGACCCGCGCGGCGTCGGGACCAGCACCCCGCAGAGCTGCGGCCTCGAAAACCCCGGCGTCGCCGCCCTGTTCCCCTACCCCGCCGCCGACGGCTCGATCGACGCGAACGTCCAGGCCGCCCGCGCCACGGCCGGGAAGTGCGCCGCCCAGGCCGGGGAGAACCTGCGGTTCTTCACCACCGCCAACACCGCCCGCGACCTCGACCGCGTCCGCGAGGCCCTCGGCGAAGCCAAGATCTCCTACTGGGGCCAGTCCTACGGCACCTACCTCGGGACCGTCTACGGCTCGCTGTACCCGGACCGGGTCGATCGGATGGTCCTGGAGGGCAACGTCGATCCCGCCCACGTCTGGGCCGGTGAAGCGGCGAGCTGGGGCAAGGGCATGGCCGACCGGTTCCCGGACGCGGCCGCCGTCGCCGCCGGGCAGAACGCCGCGCTCGGCCTCGGTGCCACCCCCGCCGACGTCACCCGGACCTACCTCGCGCTCGCCGACCGGCTCGACCGCACCCCGGCGCCGGTGCCGGGCACACCGCAGGCGGTGACCGGGGCGCTGCTGCGCGGCGTCACCTACGCGCTGCTGATCCACAACGACACCCTGCCGGTGCTCGCCCAGGTCTGGAAGGCCGCCGCGGACCTCGCCGACGGTCACGTCACCGAGGCCGACGGCAAGGTGCTGCAGCAGGTGTTCGCCGACACCCCGGCCACCCCGGGCGTGCCCGCGGACAACCAGGCGACCATGTTCCTGGCCCTCACCTGCGGGGACGCCGAGTGGTCCCACGACGTCGGCAGCTACGCCAGTGCCACCGCGGCCGACCGGAAGGCCTGGCCGCTGACCGCGGGCATGCCGGCGAACATCTGGCCGTGCGCGTTCTGGCCGCAGCCGATCGAGAAGCCGGTCACGGCCACGGACAAGGGCGCGCGCAACACGCTGATCCTGCAGAACCGCCGCGACCACGCGACCCCGTGGGACTCCGGCATCGGCCTGCGCCACGCCTTGGGCAACCGAGCCGCCTTCGTCGGCGTCGACAACGGCGGCCACTACGTCTACCACGAAGGTTCGGCGTGCGCGGACAACGCGACGGTGAGCTTCCTCGACACCGGCAAGCTGCCGGACCAGGACCTCGACTGCACCGACGTCGCACGGCACTGACCGGCCGCGCTTCGGTGAAGCCGGCCGCGCCCGTCGACGCGCGGCCGCGCGTCGACGGCACCTCCGAGCCGGACCCGGCCGGGCGGTGCAGCCGGCCGCCGCTCCTCCCCCGCGGCGGATTCGGCACCGCGTTGCCCGGGCAGACCACGATTCCCGCACTCGTGGCCTGTCCGGGCTTCGCCGCGCGAACACCTTGCCCGCCAGGACGAACCGGACGAGCCCGGCCTCGCTAGGCTCCCCGCCATGCCGAAGCTCGGACGTCTCCGGAACCGCTGGGCGCGCGTCACCCCGCCGGTCCGGGACCGGGCGCTCGCCGCGGGCGTCACCGTCGCGGCGTTCGTGCCGGGACTCGCCATGCTCGGCGCCCAGTTCGGCGATCTGCCGAGGCACGACGGCGGCTTCCCCGCGGTCGTGCTGGTGCTCGGGCAGACGCTCCCCCTCGCGGTGCGCAGCCGGTGGCCCGCGGCGACCCTGGCGGTCATCGCGACCTGTTTCGCGGCGCACGAAGTGCTCGCGTACTCCCCCTCGATCGGCAGTCTCGCGCTGTACTTCGCGCTCTATTCGGCCGGAGCGCGCGAAGAACGGTTCCGCCGTGCGCTGCCCGTCGCGGTCTCGGCGGGATACGCCGTCTTCGCGGTGCTGGTCGTCTTGCGCGGGTCGCCGTCGGACCTGCTGACCTTCGTCCTCTACTACGCGGTCCTGGCGCTGTTCTGGCTGCTGGGCACCCTGGTCCGGCAGCGACGGCGGGAGGAGGCCGAACGGCGGCGGCTCACCGCCCTGGCCGCGGCGGCCGACGAGCGGGCGCGGCTGGCCCGCGAGCTGCACGACGTCGTCACCCACCACGTGACGGCCATGGTGGTCCAGGCCGACGCCGCCCGGTACCTCCCGCCCGAGAGCGCACCCGAGGTCTTCGCCGCCATCACCGGCTCGGGCCGCGACGCCCTCACCGAGCTGCGGTTCCTGCTCGGCGTCCTCGAAGCGACCGGCGCGCGCACGCCGGGGCTGAGCGCCCTGCGGGGTCTCGTCGAGCAGCCGGGCCGGGTGGTCGAGCTGGTCGAAGCGGGCGAACGCCCGGCGCTGCCGGCGGAAACCGAGCTCACCGCGTACCGGATCGTGCAGGAGGCCCTCACGAACGCGGCCAAGTACGCCGCCGGCCGTCCCGCGACGGTGCGCGTCGGCTACGGTGCGGACCTCCTCGAAATCGAGGTGACCACCGAGGGCCCGGCGACCTCGGCCGGCGCGCTCGGCTCCGGCGGCCGCGGGCTGGCCGGGCTGCGCGACCGGGTCGACGCGCTCGGCGGCCGGTTCACCGCCGGCCCGTCCGAGGACGGGTTCCGCGTCAGCGCCGAGTTCCCCACCACCGAGAGCCACGCCAGGAGCGACCGATGACCGACGGCCCGATCCGGGTGCTGATCTGCGAAGACCAGCAGCTCATCCGCGCGGGGTACGTGGCCGTGCTCGGCGCCCAGCCGGACATGGAGGTGGTGGGGCAGGCCGAGAACGGCCGCGACGCCCTCACCGAGATCGGCCGGCTGCGCCCGGACGTCGTCGTGATGGACATCCAGATGCCGCTGCTGGACGGGATCGAGGTGACCCGCCGCGTCGCCGGCCCCGACGCGGCGACGCCGGCGAAGGTCCTGGTCGTCACGACGTTCAACGTCGGGCAGTACGTCTACGACGCGCTGCGGGCCGGGGCGAGCGGGTTCCTGCTCAAGGACGCGCCGCTGGACGAGCTGGCCGAAGGGGTGCGCACGGTCGCGCGCGGCGAGTCGCTGCTCGCCCCCGCGGTGACCCGGACGCTGATCGGCCGCTACGCCGACCGGATCCAGCCGGTGGCGCCCGCCGGTGGTCCCCTGGAGCGGCTCGCGCCGCGGGAGCTGGAAGTGCTGGAGCTGATCGCCGGCGGCCTGTCGAACGCCGAGATCGCGGCCGAGCTGGTGCTGAGCGTGGAGACGGTGAAGACGTACGTCTCGCGGATCCTCACCAAGCTCGACCTGCGGGACCGGGTGCAGGCCGTGGTGCTGGCCTACCGGACCGGGCTCGTCAGCGCCGCGGGATGAGCTTCGCGCGGCGCAGCAGCAGCGCCGTCACGACCCCGCAGCACAGCAGTGCGAACAGGCCGGCTTCCGGGCCGAATGAACCGCCGGTGAGCGCGTCCGGTCCGGAAAGGACGGTCCGGAGCAGGCCGGGTTCGCTGTCGGCGCCGGAAACCGCGGTGCCGAACACGCCGCCCTGGAGGAAGTTCCACGCGAAGTGCAGGCCGATCGGCACCCACAGCGACCGCGTGGCGGTGTAGGCGACGGCGAGCATGGCGCCGCCCTCGACGGCGATGGCCAGCGTGCCCCACAGGGTGGCGTTGCCGTTGATCAGGTGCGTGAGGCCGAAGAGCAGCGACGAGACGACGATCGCGAGGACGCTGCCCACGCGCTGTTCGAGGATGCGGTGGAGCACGCCGCGGAACAGCAGTTCCTCCGTCACCGCCACCGAAGCCATCGAGCCGGCGACGCCGAGACAGGCCCAGAACGAGCCACCGGAGACGTCGGCGTCGGTGAAGAGGAACGACAGCAGCATGGTCGCGAGGAAGGCACCGGCCCCGATGAGCGCGCCGCGGCCGAGACCGCCCCAGCGCCCGGACGCGGCCAGTTCCGTGATCTCGTCGCGGTTTTCGACCCGCCGCGTCACCCACCGGTAGGCGAAGACGGCCCCGGCGGCCGCGCCGATCCCGACCAGGAGCCGCAGGACCGCCACACCCGCCACGAGCGTGTCGAGCCCGCGGGCCGCGACCAGCAGCACGGCGGTGGCGACGAGCAGGACGGGGAACCGGAAGCGCAGCAGCGCCGGCTTCCGCTCGGTGGGGCTGGTCATCGGGGTTCCTCTCGCCGGGCTTTCCTGGTGCGGCGAGATTACGAGCGGGACGTGGCGCACCGCGTCACTCCGTGACGGACACCCGCGGTAGCTCTCGAGAGGGACAACGCGCGGGTTGACAGCTTCGTGACAACGTCGCCCGGGCGGTTCCGCCGCCGCCGGCCGGCTGGTGAGCTTGACCGATGCTGCGCGGGAAACTCGACGACGTCGTGAACGCGACGGTGCCGGCACCCGGGTGGTGGCTGGTCTTCGCGACCGGGCTGACCGCCGTCGCCGTGGCGCTGGCTTCGGTGTCCGCGCTGCTGACCGGGCGGGGACGCCTGCTGACCCGCTTCAACGTGCTGGGGACGTTCGTGCACGAGGGCGGCCACGCGCTGATGAGCGTCGTGACCGGCGGCGGGGTGTACCGGGTCGGGATCGACAGCCCGGAGTCCGGAGTGACGTGGTCCTGGGTGCCTTCGCGGTTCTCCTCGATCCTTACTGGCGCGGCCGGGTACGCGATGCCGTCGCTGGCCGGGCTCGGCGCGGCCGTGCAGCTGCAGCGCGGGCACGCCGCCGCCGTGCTCACCCTCACCGTGGTCGCCGCCGGCCTGCTGCTGTTCCTGTCCGCCGACCTGCTCACCTTCGCCATCGTCGCCGGGATCGGCCTGGTCGCCTTCGCCGCGCTGGCCTGGGCACCGCCGTGGGCGCGGACGACGATCGCCTACCTCGAGGCGTGGCTGCTGCTCACCAGCGAGCTCTCCGGCGTCGCCCACCTCGTCGCGGCCCGGTGGCAGGGCGAGGTTTCCGGCACCGACGACGCCGCCGGCCTCGCGGCGGAGACCCACATCCCCGGCTTCGTCTGGATCGCCGGCTGGCTCGCGCTGATCGGCTGGGCGCTGGTCAAGGCGTTCCCGCTGCTGTGGCCGTGACCGGCGGCCAGCGCCGGGCTCCGCTCAGCAGGCCGATCATGCCCGCCACCAGCCGCATCTGCTCCACCGTGCGGATGTCGGCCTCCACCAGCTTGGCCGAGCACACCAGGACCGCCAGGACCTGCGCCCGCGAGAGGGCGACGTTCAACCGGTTGCGGGACAACAGGAAGTCGAGACCGCGGGGCAGGTCGACCGCCGAAGACGACGTCATGGTCGTGATCACCACCGGGGCCTCCTGGCCCTGGAAGCGGTCGACCGTGCCCACCCGCACGCCCGGGAAGCCGGCGTTCTCCAGCGCCCGCGTCACCGTCCGCGCCTGCAGGTTGTACGGGGCCACGACGACGATGTCGGCGTCGGTCAGCGGGCGCGTGCGGCCGTGGTCGGTCCACTGACGGCCGTGCACCGCCGTCACGATGTCGACCACCGCCGCGGCTTCCTCCACCGACCGGGTCGTGTTGCCGTGGTGGTCGACCTCGGCCAGGTAGAGGCCGGCGGGGATGTCCTCGATGGCGCGCTCGGCGGCCGACGGGTGGGCGCGCAGGCGGCCGGCGTAGGACAGCTTCGACACCGGCTCGCACACCGCGGGGTGCATGCGCCGCGTCTCGTCGAGGAAGTAGCCGAGGTCCGCGGGCATGATGTCGGCCCCGTCGATCAGGTGCCCCAGCGCCGACGCCTCCGCGCCCGCCGGGTGCGTGCCCTGCACCACCTGCGGGAGCTGCTGCGGGTCGCCCAGCAGCAGCAGGTTCTTCGCGCACATCGACACGGCCAGCGCGTCGGCCAGGGCGAACTGGCCGGCCTCGTCGATGATCAGCAGGTCGAAGGGCTCCTCGCGGACCGCGGCGTTGGCGAACGTCCACGCCGTGCCGCCGACCAGGTGCCCGGTGTCGTGCTCTTCCCGCCACTTCGCCAGCGCCGGGTTGCTCTTCGGCTGGTCCCACGGCGCGGCCGGGTCCGGCGTCCGCTTGGCGCGTTTGGCGCACGGCAGCTCGGGTGCGCTCTTCTTCGCCGCGCTCAGCACGTTCTCCACGGCCTTGTGGCTGGTGGAGGTGACGGCGACCGTGTGGCCGGCCCGCACGAGCCGGGCGACCAGCTTCCCGGCCAGGAACGTCTTGCCCGCCCCCGGCGGTCCCTGCACCGCCAGCGTCGAGCCGTCGAGGGCTTCGACCGCGTCGATCACCGTGCGGATCAGGTCGTCCTCGGGCTCCGGCAGGGCCGCCGCGCCGCGCAGCCGCGGCGGGGTCCGCCGGAGCAGGTCGACCCCGGGGTGGCGCGGCAGCACCGGGAGGGCGTCGACGACCAGCTGCGCGAGGTCGGCGACCGCCTCGTCCTTGGGCGACGGGCGCACCGGGCTGCCGGGCAGCACCGCGGACGGCCGGTCGGCGGTGGTGGCGTCGGGCGGGCAGCTCTCCTCCAGGGTGAGCTCCACCGCCGACGCGGTCGTGACCTTGGCGTCGCGGGTGGCTCCGGCGTAGCGCAGCCGCACCTCGTCGCCCGGCGCGAACGGGTGCGGCCGGTCCGGGTCGCACGCCAGGACCAGGGTCCGCTTCGCGGTGCGGACGCGCCCGGCCGGCGGGACCCACTCGCCCGCCTCCAGCGACACCGGCACGGTGCACGAGGTGTCGACCTCGAGGTCGCCGAGCGGGGCGGCCAGCTGGCGGAAGTACTCCCACCACGCGGGGTTGGTCTCGCGGCGGTGGTAGCCGACCGCCGCCGCCAGCAGCGCGCGGGCCCGCTCGTCGCCGGTGAACTCGCCCGGGTCGTCGGGCAGCCCGTCGAGCAGCGGGTCGACCAGCGCGGCCAGCCGCGCGGCGCGTTCGGCCCGGCGCTCGGCGGCGACGTCCTCCTCCGCCGCGCGCAGCAACGCGTCCTCCGGCGACTCCTCCGGCGGGGCCACGAGCTCGATGCCGGCCTCGGCCCGGACCTGGTGGAGGAACTCGAGCAGCCGCAGCGCCGAGACGCAGTCCTCCTCGCTGTCCCCGGCGATGCCGCGCAGGACCTCCTCCGCGCGGCCCGGCTCGGCGGCCCGCGCGAGCACCAGGTACTCCTCGTAGGCCTCGACGTCCGACAGCGCGGTCTTCACGTCACCCTCGCGGGTGCCGGGCCGGTAGAGCGGCTCGAGGTGCCGGATCGAGTACGACCGCTGCGAGACCCGCAGCGCCTTGCGGACCACCGTGTGCAGGTCCACCAGCGCGCCCCCGCGCAGCAGCTGGTCGACGGTCTCCTCGCGGGTCCCGTGCACGGCGGCGAGCCGCTTGATCGCGGTGACCTCGTACGGCCCGTAGCGGTAGACGTGCGCGCCGGGGTGCTCGGCGACCCGCGCCGCGGCGAAGTCCACGAACTCCTCGAAGGCCCGCTTCTCCTGGGCGCGGCTGTGCGCCCAGAACGGGGTGAAGCGCCGGTCGCCGTCCGGGGTGAGCGCACCGAACAGGAACTCGAGTCCCTCGCCCGCCAGCGCGTGCGGATCGCCGGCGAGGTCGGCGAAGACGTCTCCCGGCGCGGGTTCCGGGAGCGTGGCGAGCACGTCGGGGTCGACGACCTCGTAGCTGACCTCGCCGGTGGTGTCCTGCCGCAGCTGGAGCGCGGCCTGCGCCCGCAGGGCGGTGAACGCGGTGACGGACAGGTCCCGCGGCCGGTCGCCCGGCGTCGCCGCCGCGAGCGCCTCGATGGTGCCCATCCCGGCGGCGGCCAGCTTGCGGCGCTGGTCACCGCGCATCCCGGCCACGAGCAGGAGGTCGCGGTCGGCTTCGCGGGCCGACGCGCAGTGGCGGGCGTACCCGCAGCCGGCGCAGGCCGGGCGTTCGTCGGCCCACAGCGTCGCCGGCAACATCGGCGTGCGGCCGCTCAGCCGCGCGCGCAGCCGGTCCACGAGGGGCCGGAAGTCCTCGGCCCGCAACGTCCGGGTGCCACCGTCGCCCAGGCGCAGGTGCACGTTCGGGCCGGTCGGCCAGCCGGCCCGGCGCAACGCGTCGGCGAACGCGGTCAGCCGGACGACGGCGGCGGGCTTCGCCTGCCGGGCCGGCTCCGCGTCGTAGACCTCGTAGCGGCCCTCACCGTCCTGGATCAGGAAGTCCGCCACGCCGGAGAAGTCCTCGTCGTGCAGCACGGCCTGGTGGATCACGGCCGCGCCCGACCACAACGCCGCCGCGGTGGTCTCGGCGGCGGCGACGGGGTCCCGGGGGTCGATCTCGAAGACGTCGTGGCCTTCTCCGCGCAGGCGGGCGAGCATCGCCTGGGCGGCCGCGCGCGCTCGCCGCGCCGCGCCCGGGTCGGGCACGGACCGCGGCGCGCCGGGCAGGTCCGCGGCCTGGTTCAGGACGCTGCGGTGTTCGCATTCGAGCAGGTCGGCGAGATCGGCTGGGGTGAGCATCGCCAGGCAGTCTGACACGGCCGTACACCCGATCGGAGCAGACCGGGCCGGACACGCCGTCGACCCGGGGCTGTCACCCCAACCTGGGCAGCGGCCCGGTCAATGTGGGCAGCGATCGCCGATCCGGTCGGAACCGGGACGCGGCATGCTTTTCCGCGTCCGTGATGCCACTCGTGGCACGAAATCACCACCACGCACAGACCTTTCTCTGGGGGAGAAATGACGACGATCGAACTGACCGAGCGGGCGGTGAACCCGATCTCCGGCAGACGCATGGTGGACCTGGTCCGCGCGCGGTGCGGCGACGACCTGGCCCACGACGTCGAAGTGGTCGGCCGGGTGCTGCCGTTCAAGGTCAGTGCGCACGTCGTCGAGAACCTGATCGACTGGCGGGCCGCGCCGGAAGACCCGTTGTACCGCTTGCTCTTTCCGCATCGGGACATGCTCCGGCCGGAGGATTTCGCACTGGTCGAACGGGCACTCGGCGAGCCGAACCGGTTGCGGGAGGTCGTCGCCGGCGTGCGGGCCCGGCTCAACCCGCATCCCGGTGGTCAGCTCACCCGCAACGTGCCGCGGGACCAGTCCGGCCTGCAGCACAAGTACGCGGAGACGGTGCTCGTCTTCCCCAAGCAGGGGCAGACCTGCCACTCGTACTGCGCTTACTGCTTCCGCTGGGCGCAGTTCATCGGCGAGCCGGGGCTGAAGCTGGCGATGGACGACCCCGAGGAGATGGCCGCGTACCTCCGGGCCCACCACGAGGTCACGGACGTGCTCCTGACCGGCGGCGACCCGCTGATCATGAAGACCGATCGGCTCGCCCGGTACGTCGACGCGCTGCTGCGGCCGGGGCTCGAGCACATCCGGACGATCCGGATCGGCACGAAGGCGCTCTCCTTCCACCCGGCGAGGGTGGCGGTCGGCGCCGACGCCGAGGAGCTGGTGCGGCTGGCGGAAAGCGTCGTCGGCAGCGGCCGTCAGCTCGCGTTCATGCTGCACTTCTCGCACCCGAGGGAGCTGGAGCCGGACCTGACCCGCACCGCGCTGCGGCGGCTGCGGGACACCGGCGCGCAGCTGCGGTCCCAGGCCCCGGTCGTCCGGCACGTCAACGACGACGCCGCGGTCTGGGCCCGGATGTGGACGAACCAGGTCAACGCCGGGATCCACCCGTACTACATGTTCGTCGAACGGGACACCGGCGCCCAGCACTACTTCGGGCTTCCGCTCACCCGGGCCCACGAGATCTACCGGGACGCCATCAGCCAGGTGTCCGGCCTCGCCCGGACGGCCCGCGGGCCGGTCATGTCGGCCACGCCGGGCAAGGTCGTCATCGACGGCGTGGTCGACCTGCCGCACGGCAGGGCGTTCGCGCTGCACTTCCTGCAGGCGCGCGATCCGGCCCTGGTCGGCCGGCCGTTCCACGCGAAGTGGGATCCCGCCGTCCAGTGGTGGGACGACCTGGTTCCGTTGGGGAGCACCGACAAGACGTTCATCGACGAGGCCTCCTGACCGTCGATGCCGCACACACTGACACCGCTCACCCGGCGGACGGCGGTGGGCGGGGTCGTCCGGGCCGTGGGCTCCGCGTGCTGTTTCGGCAGCGGGGCACCCGCCACCAAGGCACTGGCCTCCACGGGCCTGTCCGCGCTGGAGATCGCCCAGGCGCGGATGAGCCTCGCCATGGTGGTGCTGCTGGCGTTCGCGCTGGTCACCACGCCGCGGCAACTCGTCGTCCGCCGCTCCGACTGGCCGCTGGTAGCCGCGTTCGGCATCCTCGCCTTCTGCGCGAACCAGACGCTCTACACCGTGACGGTCGGCCGGCTGCCGGTCGGGATCGCCCTCGTCCTGCTGTACCTGGCCCCGGTGATGATCGTCCTCTGGGTGCGGTTCGTGCGTCGCACGGCGCTGGCGAGCCGGGCCTGGCTCGGGGTCGGCGCGGTCGTCGCCGGGCTGATGCTGGTCGTCGAGGTGTGGTCGGGCTTCCGGCTCGACGGCCTGGGCGTGCTGGCGGGCGTCGGCGCGGCCGGGGCGCTGACCGCGCGGTTCCTGCTCTCCGAACGGGGTCTGCGCTCGCGCGGCCCGGTCGCGCTGGCCGCGCTCGGCACCACCGTGGGCGCGCTCACCTTGGACGTCCTCTCGCCGGTCACCGCCTTCCCGTTCGCCCTCGCGTGGCACGGCCACGCCGAGCTCGGCCGGTTCCAGGTGCCGGTCTGGGTGCTGCTGGGCTGGATCGCGGTGGTCTGCACCGTGCTCGCGTACCTGACCGGCGTGAGCGCTCAGCGGTACCTGGCTCCGGCGGTGGTGAGCCAGTTCGCGACGCTGGAGGTCGTGGTCGCGGCCGCGCTGGCCACCCTGCTGCTCGGCGAACGCCTGTCGCTTCCGCAGGTGCTGGGGACGGTGCTGATCCTCGCCGGGCTGCTCGCCGCGCAGACCGGCCCGGCGCGTCCCCGCCTGGCCGACGTGTCAGCCGCGCACCGCTCCGGTGACCAGCCACGCGCTGCCGCGGGCCCGCCACACCAGCGTCACCAGGCGGGCCACCACCCACACCCCGATCGCGAGCCACAGGGTGACCAGCCCGCCGCCGAGCAGAAATACCAGCAGCGCGCCGGGTAGGAACACCGCCGTCGTGACCACCCCGGCCACCGCGAGGAAGCGCAGGTCACCCGCACCGATCAGCACGCCGTCGAGCACGAACAACGGACCCGCGAGCGGCTGCAGCAGGGCCACCACGAGGAGGCTGTCGGCCAGCAGCACCCGCACCGCGGGATCGGCCGTGAACAAGGCGGGCAGCAGTCCCCGGGTGGCGAGCAGGAGCAGGGCGAACAGCACGCCGCAGGCCAGTCCCCACTGGGTCATCCGCCAGGTGGCCGTCCGCGCGCGCCCGGCGTCCCCGGCGCCCAGGTAGCGGCCGGTGATCGCCTGCCCGGCCACCGCGATGGCGTCCAGCGCCAGCGCCAGCAGCCACCACACCTGGAAGCCCACCTGGTACGCGGCGATCTCGGCGTCCCCCATCCTGGTGGCCACCACGGTGCTCACGACCAGCACGACCCGCAGCGACAGGGTGCGAAGCACGAGGGTGAAACCGGCTTTCGCGGCGGCGCGCAACCCGGCGGCGTCCGGCCGCACGGGGACGTCGTGCCGCCGTGCCTTGCGCAGCACCGCGAGGCCGTAGACCAGGCCGCCCGCGGTCTGCGCGAGCACCGTGCCGAGCGCGGAGCCGGCGATGCCCCAGCCGAACCCGAACACGAACACGGCGTTGAGGGCCGCGTTCGCCGCGAACATGCCGACCGAGACCACCAGCGGCGTCCGGGTGTCCTGGAGACCGCGCAGCACGCCCGTGCCCGCCAGGGTGACCAGCATGCCGGGCACGCCGAACAGGCTGATCCGCAGGTAGGTCACGGCGGCCGGGGCGACCGCGGACGACGCGCCGAACGCGTGCACGATCCACGGGGTCAGCGGCCAGCCCACCACGATCACGGCCAGCCCGATGCCGACCGCCAGCCAGATGCCGTCCACGCCCTGGCGGATCGCGGCCGGCAGGTTGCCGGCGCCCACCTGCCGCGCCACGGCCGCGGTCGTGCCGTACGCCAGGAACACGCAGATGTTGAGCAGCGTGCCCAGCGCCTGACCGCCGACGCCCAGCCCGCCGAGCGCGGCGGTGCCCAGGTGCCCGACGATGGCCGAGTCGGTGAGCAGGAACAGGGGTTCGGCGACCAGTGCGCCGAACGCGGGCACCGCCAGCCGCAGGATCTCCCGGTCGTGGGACTCGCGTGCGGGTCTTCCGCCGGCCTGCCGGGTCATCGTCACTCCTCGGTGGTGCGGGGTCGCTCTAGCTCGCCGGCGATCAGGGTGAGGAACCGCGACCGGGCGGCGTGGAGGAAGAAGTGGTCGCCGGGCAGCTGGTGCGCGCGGAACCGTCCGGTCGTGCACTCCCGCCAGGCGAGCAGCGACGGCAGGCTCACGGCCGCGTCGCGGGCGCCGCCGAACGCGGTGATCGGGCAGTCCAGCAGCGGGCCGGGGCGGTACTGGTAGCGGTCCGCCAGCCCGAAGTCGGCGCGGAGCACCGGCAGCATGATCTCCATCAGCTCCTCGCTGCGCAGCACCTCCGGCGGGGTCCCGTTCATCGCCGCCAGCCGCTCACGCAGCTCCCGCGCGCCCCGGACCTGACCGGACGGGTTCCGGGGCGGGCACACCGCGCCGCGCGCCGACGCCGTGATCAGGTGCCGCACCGCGACGCCGTGGTCCCGCTCCAGGGCGATGGCCAGCTCGAAGGCGAGGAAGGCGCCGAAGCTGTAGCCGAGCACGGCCACCGGTTCGCCGGCCTCCGCCAGCACGGTCCCGGCGAGGTCCCGCACCAGCGCGGGCAGGTCGGTCGCGGGAGGTTCCCGGTAGCGCAGGCCCCGGCCCGGTAGTTCCAGCGGCCGCAGCCGGATCGACGCCGGCAGCCCCTCCTGCCAGCCGGCGAAGACGCGCGCGGACCCACCCGCGTAAGGCAGGCAGAAGAGGTTCATGGCCACCCGTGCTCGTCACGCAGCCGCGCCGTCAACCCCGGCAGCAGCGGGGCCGCCAGCTCCGCGACGGCCCGCAGGCCGTGCCCGGCCAGCGCCGGATCGGTGCCGGCCCGCGCCGCCAGCAGCGCGAGCAGGTTCGCGGTGGATTCGGCGGCCTGCCGCAGGCTGAACGTCTCCAGCGTGTAGGCCCGCCGCATGCGGTCGCGGTAGCGGGCCAGCAACGCGGGCTCCGGGCTCCCGCCGGCGGGCCGCGCCCCGGCCGCGGCCTCGATCGCGGCCAGCGGTTCCCACAGCCGGGCGCTCACGGTCTTGCGGAACTCCGGCTCGGTGAAGTTCGCGGGCTGCTGCTCCGGGTTGTGCAGTGCCAGGTGGAAGCGCACGCTGTCGGCCCCGTGCGCGGCGACCAGGTCGCGGGCCCACACCAGGTGCCGCCTGCTGGTGGAGAACTTGGCGCCGTCGAGGTGGTAGAACTCGTTGGTGACGATCGCCGCCGGCGCGAGCAGGTCACCGTGCGCGAAGGCCAGGCCGAGGTGCGCCAGCGAGAAGTAGAAAGTGTTGTCGTAGCCGAGGAACTGCACCAGCTCGTAGCCCGAGTCCGCCGCCCACACCCCCGCGGCCGGCTCCGGTGCGCGTCGCGCCCGCGCCACTTCGGCCATGTGCATGAGACCGGGCAGCATCTCCGCCCACACGTTGACCACCTGCCCGGCGAACCCCGCGAACGGCACCGGGACGCCCCAGTCCGCCGGGTAGGTGACCGGGAAGTCCGGCAGGGGCCGCGAGAGCATCTCGTCGACGAACCGCAGCACCCGTGGCCGCATGGTTTCGCGGCGGCCGGCGAAGAACGCGGCGATCCGCTCGCGGTGGTCTTCCAGTGGCAGCACCAGGATCTCGACCTCGCGCGGTCGTACCCGGCCGCGCGAGGAGGCTCCGGTGCCGGTGCCGAACAGCAGCGAGCCGGGGTCGTTGGGGTGCCCGCAGCTCTCGCAGATCGCCCCGGACGTGGTGGCGAAGCACTCCGGGCAGTAGCCGGTGACGAACGCCTCCAGCAGGTACCGCCCGGTCCGCTCGCAGTACGGGAACGTCCACTTGCGACGGACCAGGGCACCTCGGTCGTGCAGCCGGGTGAAGAACGCCCGCACGCGGGCCAGGTACACCTCGTCCACGGTGGTGAACGCGTCGATGTCGATGTCGGCCAGGCGCAGCGTCTCCCGGATGTCCCGGCCGCACCGGGCGGCCAGCTCGGCCGGGGGCAGGTCCAGCGCCTGCGCGGTGGTCACCACGTAGGTCTGGTGGTCGTCACCGCCGCTGGCGTAGAGCGCCTCGTGCCCCAGCAGCCGCTGGGCGCGGCAGAACACGTCGGCCCCGAGGTAGGGGCCGGCCAGGTGACCGACGTGCAGGTCGCCGTTGGTGGTCGGCGGGGTCGCGGTGACCAGGAAGCGTCTCACGGGTGCTCCCCGAACGGTCCCGCGGACCACACCGACACCAGTTCGAGCTCGTCGGCCACCGAGTGGTTCTCGAACCAGTGCACCTGGCGGGAGGCCACCACCAGGGCGTCCCCGGGCGCGATCGCGGTCACCTCGTCGTCGACGTGCACCAGCCCCGCGCCGCGCACCACGTAGAACTGCTCGTGGTCGACGTGCGCGTGCGGGGTGGACACCGCGCCCGGCGCGACGACGCACACCCCGAGGCCGGTGTCCGACGGGCCGGTCCGCCCCCACGGCAGGATCCGGCGGAACGCGCAGCCGTACTCCTCGCGGGTCACGGCCTCCGCGCGACGCTGGATCTGGATGCTGCTCATTTGTCGGCTCCTTCGAGGTGGATCGGCAGGGGCGGCGGATCGCCGGCGGGCCGGTCGGTCCGCTCGCCGAACGTGGCGGCCAGGATGTCCGCGGCGCGGTGCGCCTGCACCGACAGCAGCGTGCTGGACAGGCCGTGCGTGTGCTCCGCGGCACCGTGCAGGAACACCTTCGGCCGGAAGCGCGCGGTGGTCTCCACCGAGTAGTCCCGGCGGACCTTCAAGGCGCCGGCGGAGTCCCGGACCAGGTACGGGTCGATCCCGGTCAGCAGGTCTCGCGCCTCCCGGAAGTCGTAGCCGGTGGCCAGCACGACCCCGTCGTAGCGGTCGTGCGCGGTGCGGCCGGTGAGCAGGTCGCGCAGCGCGACCCGGACCAGGGTGCCGCCGGCGCCGTCGGTCGACGCGCCGGCGAGGTCGGTGAGCCGGCGCAGCCGCAGCCGGTCGCCGCCGTGCACGCGCTGGTCGTAGAGCAGCCGGGCGATCGAGCGGATGTCCTCGTCGTCGACGGCGCCGTAGTTGGTCGTCCGCAGCTCGCCGAGGATCGCGCGGCGCCGATCGGCCCCGGCACCGTGGAACAGGTCCACCGACTCCGGGTCGAAGATCTCGTTGGCCAGGGGGCTGCTGTTCGCGGGCTGCAGGGCGAAACCGTGGTGCGCCAAGGTGATCTGGGCGGCGGGGAACTCCCCGGCCAGGTACCGGAAGATCTCCGCGGCGCTCTGGCCGGCGCCCACGACGAGGAAGCGGTACGGCAGCAGGCGGTTCCGCCGCCGGAACCGCTCGATGCCGTCGAGGAACCGGCCGCTGTGGAACACCGCGCCGCTCGCCAAGGCGGCCGGTGCCACCCCGGACGGGATCTTCGGCCGTCCGCCGGGCGCCAGGGACAAGTTCTCGGCGAGCACCGTGCGCGGCTCACCCCGCCCGTCGAGGTGATCCACCTCCAGGTGCGTGACGACACCGTCGCGGCCGGCGGCCGGGCGCACGTGCTGTGCCGCGCAGCCGTAGGAAACGTAGTGCGCGAGCCGCTCGGCGGCCCACCGGAAGTAGTCGGCGTACTCCCGCCGGGTCGGGTGCAGCGTGCCGAGGTTGAGGAACTGCTCCAGCCGTCCTTTGTGGACGAGGTAGCTGGCGAAGGAGTACGAGCTGGTCGGGTCGTGCGGGGTGACCAGGTCCTTGAGGAAGGCCACCTGCATCCGGGCGCCGTCGAGCAGCATGTCCGGGTGCCAGGCGAACTCCGGCTTCGCCTCGATGCAGTGCACGCGGGCCCGCACGGCCGGGTCGCGGGTGGACTCGCACACCGCGCTCAGCGACAGGTGCGAGGGGCCGAACCCGACGCCGAGCAGGCTGTAGCGCCGGACCGGTCCGGCTGGCGTGGTCATTCCGTTCTCCCCCATGGCCGTACCGCTAGCCGGCCGCCAAGCGGCGTACCGTGCCCTCGCCGGTGAACAGGTCCCGCAGCGCGAGGGTGAAGCCCTTCTCCTTCGCCAGCGCCACCAGCTTCAGTGCCGCGAGCGAACTGCCCCCGAGTTCGAGGAAGGGTGTCCGCGCGTCGACCCGGTCCAGTCCGAGCACCTGGGCCACGACCCCGGCCAGTTCGACCTCCCGCGGGGTCTCCGGCGCCGCCGCCTCGACGTCGGCCCGGACGGGTCCGAGCGCGGGGACGGGCGCCGACCACCCCGGCTGGGCACCCTCGACCAGGCCGACGAGCTTGCCGACCGAATCGGTGCCGGTCGCCCGGCCGATCGCGTCGAGGACCTCGCTCAGCGCGGCCATCACCCGGTCCACCGACCCGGCGTCGAAGTAGGCCAGGTCGTACTCGACCTGGAAGGACAGCCGGCCGCCGGCCGCCGTCACCCCGGCGGTGAACGGGTAGTTGGTCCAGCCGAAGTTCTCCTCGTGCCGCACCCGCACGTCGCCGAGCTCGGCCCAGCCGATGCCGTGCGGGATGTTCTCGAAGATCAGCAGCGACTCGAACAGCGGGTGGCCGCTGGGCAGCCCGGGGTTCTGCTGGATGAGCGGCAGCGGGTAGTTGTCGTTGGCGCGCGCGGTGATCTGGGTCCGCTGCACCTGCCGCAGCCAGTGCTCGAGGGGCTGGTCGGCGTCCAGCGGCAAGCGCATGGGCAGGATGTTCACGAAGATGCCGACCATCTCCTCGACGCCGGCCAGCGCCACCGGGCGATGCGTGACGGTCATGCCGAAGCAGACGTCGTCGCGGCCGCTGATCCCGCCGATCACCGCGGCCCACGCGGCCTGCACCAGCGAGTTGAGCGTGAGCTGGTGCTCGCGGCCGTAGGCGGTCAGCCGGTCGGTCACGTCCGCCGCGATCGGGTAGCCGGCCGCCGCGTGCAGCTCGTGCCCGCTCGCGGACAGCCCCCGCTGCACCGCCCGGCCGATGGCGGTCGGGCCTCGGAACCCGCTGAGCTGGTCGAGCCAGTACTCACGGGCCGGGCCGGTGTCCTGCTGGCCGATGAAGGACACGTAGTCGCCGAACGCGCGGGTCGCCGGCAGCCGGGGTGCTTCGCCGGCGTGCCCGGCGCGCAGGAACTCCAGGGAGTCGCGCAGCATCAGGAACAGCGACCACACGTCGAGGATGAGGTGGTGGTAGCTGAGCACGAGCCGGTGCCGCGCGTCGCCGACCCGGATCAGGATCAGCCGGAACAGCGGTGCCTGCTCGAACGCGAAGCCACGCTGCCGGTCCTCGGACAGGTATTCCACGAGCTTGGCTCGCTGGCCGGCCGGGTCGTCGGCGGCCCAGTCCAGCACCGTCCAGGCCACTTCGGCGTGGCGCTGTACCACCTGCCGCGGCTCGGCGGACCCGTCGGTGGCGATCCGGACGCGCAGGATCTCGTGCCGGTCCACCACCCGCTGCCAGGCCTGCCGGTAGGCCTCCGGATCGAGCTCGCCGTCGAGGGTGAAGAGGAACTGCTCCACGTACACCGCGGACTCCGGGTCGAGCAGCGAGTGGAACAGCATGCCCTTCTGCATCTCGGTGAGCGGGTAGACCTTCTCGATGTCGCCGGAGTCGTCGGCGTCGTGGTCCCCGGGCGCGAAGCCGGCCGGGACGAAGTCGGGTTGCCGGGCGCCGGTGCGGCGCAGCTCGCCGATGTGCACCGCCAGCTCCGCGACGGTCGGCGTGGCGAAGACCTGGGTCGCGGTCAGCCCCAGCCCGTCCCGGTTGGCCCGCGCGCTGATCATGAAGCCCTGGATGGAGTCGCCGCCGAGGGCCAGGAAGTTGTCGTGCACCCCGACCCGGGGCAGCGACAGCACGTCGGCCCACAACCGGCACAGCTCGGCCTCCAGCTCGGTGCGCGGCGGGGTGTACTCCTCGGCGAGCTCGAGGCGGGCTCCCGCCAGCTCCCCGATGGCCCGGCGGTCCACCTTGCCGTTGTGAGTCAGCGGTAGTGCGTCCAGCACCGAGAACGACGCGGGGATCATGTGCTCCGGCAGATGCCGGGCCAGGTACCCGCGAAGGGCGGCGGGGCCGGGCGGCTCGTCCGCGCAGGTGAGGTGGGCGACGAGCCGCTGGTGCCCGCCGGCCCCGCGGCGTCCGGAGACCACCGCGCCGGTGATGCCCGGCACCTCCTTGAGCCGGGCCTCCACCTCGCCCAGCTCCACCCGGTGGCCGGCGATCTTGACCTGGTCGTCGATCCGGCCGAGCAGCTCGAACGGGCCGTCGCCGACGCGCCGGCAGAGGTCACCGGTGCGGAACACCCGGCCCGCGGCCGTCTCGGCGAACTTCGCCGCGGTCAGCTCGGGCAGCCGGTCGTAGCCCTCGGCGATGCCCACGCCGGACAGGCACAGCTCGCCGGTCCGCCCGTCGGCGACGGGACGCAGGTCCGCGTCGAGCACCGCGAGGTCCAGCTCGGCCGGGAAGCCGATCGGGACGAAGCCCTCGTATTCAGCGCCGGGCAGGCATTCCCAGCAAGCTCCGTAGAGCGCCTCGGTGAGCCCGTAGATGTTGTACAGCCGAGCGGGCAGGCCGGTGGCGAAGTACTTCTCCGGAAGCTCGCCCGGCATCGCGTCACTGCTGCAGAAAACGTGCCGGAGCGACGTGTTCGCCGCGAAACCGGGACTGTCGAGCATGCCGGACAGCAACGCGGGCACCACCATCACCGTCGTCACCCCGGCGCCGGTGACCAGCTCGACCAGCCGGTCCGGGTCCTTGTGCTCGCCCGGCGGCACGATGATCGTGGTCCCGCCGGACAACATCGGCCAGAACACTTCGCGGACCAGGTTGGTGACGCTGAGCGTCGTGCGCAGCAGGTGCCGGTCGCCGGGCCGCAGCGCGAACCGGTGCTGCAGCCACTGCTGGCCGCTGAGCAACGCGCGGTGGGTGAGCATCACGCCCTTGGGCACACCGGTGGAGCCGGAGGTGTAAAAGATGAACGCCAGCGCGTCCGCCGGCAGGTCCACCGGTTCGTGACCGCCGCCGGCGTCGAGCAGGTCCTCCACCGCCACCGTGCGCACGCCCGCCGGGTAAGGAGCGCCGAGCAGAGCGCGCTCGGTCAGGACCAGGCCGGCCTGGGAGAACTCCAGGATCGCGGACCGCCGCTCGGGCGGGTCGTCCGGGTCGACCGGCGCGCAGACCGCGCCCGCCCGGAGCAACCCGAAGAGGGCGGGCAGCAGGTTCAGCGAGCGGTCCAGGTGCAGGCCGACGCGCTCGCCCGGCCGCACCCCCAGCGCGGCCAGACCGGCGGCGACCCGGGACGCCGCGGCGTCGACCTGACCGAACGTGCTCGAGTCGCCGCCGAGGACGGCCGCGGTCCCGTGCGGTCGTTCCTGGGCCTGGACCGTGAGCAGATCGTGGAGGAACCGCATGCGGGAACACCCTCTTCCGGTTCTGCGCCAATCGGATGCCGGAGCAAGCGTCGCGCGGGTCGCCGGTCGCGGGATCGGTGAACACTGCCTGTTTTGGCCGCCCGGTTGCCCATTTTGGGCGGGCACGACCTGCGGTGCATCCCGACTGTCGACAGGTTGTCGACGGATCACGGGAGGGTTGAGATGCGTTGCCACACGAATCTAGGGGGACTTCGTGAAACCGCTGACCCGGATGGCGCGGGAACCGGCACGGGCGTTTTCGGGCGCTGGTCGACTACTCGAGCGCGACACGCTGCTGGCCGAACTCGAGCGCGCGTCGGACGAAGACCGGCCCACCGGCCGGATCGCGCTGGTGACCGGCGAGGCCGGGAGCGGGAAGTCCGCGCTGGTGCGGTCGTTCGCGCAGCGGCAGGCGGGCCGGGCGGAGGTTCTCGTCGGGCTGTGCGACCCGCTGGCGCGGTCACGCCCGCTGGGTCCGCTGCACGACATCGACGCCCAGGTCGGTGGTGGGCTCGCGGCCCTGCCGGCCACCGGCGACCGCGCCGAGGCGTTCGCCGCGTTCCTGGGCGGGCTCGCGCGTGCGCACCGGCGGATCGTGGTCGTGGTCGAGGACGTGCACTGGGCCGACGACGCCACCCTCGCTCTGCTGGCGTACCTCGGCCGCCGGCTCGATCGCACGTCGGCGCTGATCCTGCTGACCTACCGCGACGACGAACTGGGCGTCCACCACCCGTTGCACGCGGTGCTGGCCAGCCTCCCGTCGGAACACGTGTCGTACCTGCGGTTGCCGCCGCTGTCCCGGGACGCGGTCACCGCGCTGGGCCGGCGGGCCGGGCACGACGGCGCCGAGCTGTACCGGCTCACCGGCGGGAACCCGTTGCTGGTCACCGAACTGCTCGCGGCCGGGAATGACGCACCGCCCAAGATCCGGGCGCTGGTGCGGTCCCGGCTGTCCGGCCTGAGCGCGGCGGCCCAGGACGTCGTCCGCCTGGTGGCGGTCAGTCCGGACGGGGCCGAACCCTGGCTGCTCGAAGGCGCGGGGGCGGCCGGCCCCGCGGTGCTCGAGGAGTGCCTGTGCGCCGGTTTGCTGTCCAGCACCGGCGATCGGATCCGGTTCCGGCGCGAACTGCTGCGCCGCATGGTGCACGACTCGCTGCCCGCCTTCGCCCGGTGCGAACTGAACCGCCGGATTCTCGGCGTGCTCTCGGCGCGGCCGTCCGGCGGGGAGGTGGATCCGGCGCGGCTGGTCCACCACGCCGGGGAGTGCAACGACACCGCCGCGGTCCTGCGGTACGCGCGGGTGGCGGTCCGGCTGCCCGGGCACAGCGGCGCCGAACTGTTCGAGTCCTTCGCGCTGCACCTGTTCCTGGCCGGTGACGCCGAACAGGCCGTGACCGCCCGCCGGACGGCGCTCGCCCTGCGGGAAACGGCCGGCCGGCGGGAAAAGATCGGCGAGAACCTGCGCCTGCTGTCCCGCCTCTACTGGTGGACCGGCCACCGCGAGCAGGCGGAGGCGGCCGCGCACCGCGCCGTCGAGACGCTGGAGCCCGGCGGTGACGGCCCGCAGCTCGCGCTGGCGTACGGCACGCTGGCCCAGCTCGACGCGCTCGCGCACTCCCCCGCGGCGGCGCTCGCGCGCGGTGGGCAAGCGATGCGGATGGCGGCGCGGCTCGACGATCCGGTGAGCCTGGCTCCGGCGCTGATCGACCTCGGCACCGCTCGGCTCGCCGCCGGTGACGCCGCCGGGCGTCGTGACCTGAACCAGGGCCACGCGCTCGCGCGGGAGCACGGGCTGGTCGAGGACGCCGCCCGCGCGTGGGTGAACCTCGCGGCGGACGGCGTCGCGCGCCGTGATCCCCGCCCGGGGGATCTCGACCGGGCGCTCGGCTTCGCCACCGGGCACGACCTGCCCGGCATCGCGACGCAGGTGCTCTCGCTGCGCGCGTGGCAGCGGCTGGGTCACGGCGACTGGCCCGGCGCGCAGGAAGACGCGCTGGCCGTGCTGGGACGGCCCCGGCCGGCCGGCGCGATCGTGGTTCCGGCGTTGTGCGCGCTGGGACGGCTGCAAGCCCGGCGTGGCCACGCTTCCGCGGCCGGGCTGCTCCGCGAGGCGGCCGTCCCGGCCCGGGCGATGGGAGAGGTGCGGGGCATCGCGCTGGTCGCCGCCGCGCAGGCCGAGCACGCGTGGCTGGGGCACGCGGCGATCCCGGTGACGGCCGAGCTCACCGCCGCATTCGAGCTGGCGCGCCGGGCCGGTCATCCCTGGTACGCGGGCGAACTGGCGTGGTGGCTGCGCCGCGCCGGGGCCGAGCCCGAGGTCTCCGCTTGGTACGCGGAGCCCTATCGGCTGCTGCTCACCGGGGACTGGCGCGAAGCCGCGGCGGCGTGGGCGGAGCTGAACTGCCCGTACGAGGAGGCCGAGGCCCTGGCCGGCGGCAGCGACGACACCGCGTCGTTGCGCGCGCTGGAGACGTTCGACCGGCTCGGCGCCACGGCGGCCGCACGCCGGCTGCGGCGCCGGTTGCGGCGGCTCGGCGGCCTGCGCGTACCGCGGGGGCCCCGCCCGGCCACGGTGGCCAACCCGGCGAACCTGACCACGCGGCAGCTGGAGGTGCTCGCCCTGCTCGCCGACGGACTGCGCAACGCCGACATCGCGGCCCAGCTGATGCTGTCGGTCCGCACGGTCGACCACCACGTCGCCGCGATCCTGGCCAAGCTCGCCGTCGGTTCCCGCCGCCAGGCCGCGGGCGCCGCCCGGCAGCTCGGCATCGCCGTCGACGGCCGGGAGCCGTGCCCGGCCTCTCCGCGATAGCGAACGGATAGCGAGGCTGAGCCACGATCTCCCGGTCGATTCCCGCTAGTGAGAGGAGTGATCATGGCTCGCATGATCAACACCCTGGGTGACCGGTTGCTGGGGCTGTTCCTGCGCGAGGTGAAGGCCGGCGCCTGCGTCCCCGAGCACGGCCAGGTCTGCAAGACGTTCCACTACGACTGCTACGGCAGCTGCAAGTAACCACGGCGCCCACGCCTTTCCCGCCGCGGCCCTCGTGGCGGGAAAGGCGGTGCCTTGCCCGCACCGAAAGGAAGATCCACCGATGATCGGCGCCCAGTTCGTGCTCGCCGCCCGGGTCCTGGTCGGGCTGGTGTTCGCGGTCGCGGCCGTCGGCAAGCTCGCCGGGCGGGTGCGGCTGGCGGAGTTCGCCGACTCGCTGGCGCCGCTCGGCCGGTCGCCGGTGGGGTGGCTGCCCGTCGCCGCCGGGACCGCCGTCGCCGAACTGGCCGTCGCCGTGCTCGTCGCGTTCCCCGCCACCTACCGGCTCGGGCTCGGGCTGGCGACGGCGGTGATGCTCGTGTTCTGCGTCGCGATCGCCCGGTCGATGCGGCTGGACCGCCGCGTCACCTGCCGCTGCTTCGGCCGCTCCGGGGCGGTGCTCGGCCGTACCCACCTCGTCCGCAACACCCTGCTCGCCGCGTGGGCCGCCGCCGCACTCGCCGTCCCGGCGGGACCCGCGCTCGGCCTCGACACCGTCGCGGCCGCCGTGCTCGTCGGCGCGTCCGCCGCGCTCGTCGCGATCAACTGGGACAGCCTGGCCGGCCTGATACGCAAGCCGGACACCGCCCGCGGCTGAGCGAAAACACAGAAAGAGGTTCTTCATGTCGTTCCTGGTGGCCGTGGTCGCGGTGCTGGCCGTGCTGACGGTGCTCAACCTCCTGCTGTCCTCGGCGATCATCAGGATGCTGAACGAGCAGCGGCGGCCGGCGACGCCCGCGTTGCCGGCGGTGGGCACCGAGATCGGGGCGTTCGAGGTGACCGACGCCGACGGCGTGACCGTCACCGACCGCGAACTCGACGACGCGCTCGTCGCCTTCCTCTCGCCGACCTGCGGGCCGTGCCAACGCCTCGCCGGCAAGCTCACCGAGCCGACCGTCGCGTTCGTGCTCGACGGCGGTGACCGGGACAAGGCCGTCGAGTACGCGGCCGGTCTGGGCCCCGCGGTGCGCGTCGCCTTCGTCGGCGACCGCAGCCCCGTGTCGGCCGCGTTCGACGCCGGAGACGTGACCCCGACCCTGATCCGCGTGCGTGACCGGCGGATCGCCGCCGCCGGTCACGACCTCGACGCCGTGCGCCCGCAGCACGCCCGATGAACCTGTTCCGCACGGCGGGCCCCGCGTTCGGCATCGCCTGGCGCGCGTCGCGGGCGGCCACCGGCGGCGCGATCGCGCTGGCGGTGCTCGCCGCGGCCGTGCCGGCGGTGTCGGCCTGGCTGGGGAAGCTGCTGTTCGACGAGCTGGTCGGCGGCCGCGACCGGGGCCTGATCGTGCTGCTGGCCATCGGCTCGGCGGCCGGCCTCGCCCTCGCGACCGCGATCACCGCGATCGCCTCGTACTGCACCTCGGTCGTGCGGGCCAAGTCCGCGATCGAGGCGGAGGACCGGCTGGTCGGCGCGGTCGGCGCGCTGCCCGGGCTGCGCCGGCTCGAGGACCCGGCGTTCCTGGACCAGGTGCGGCTGGCCGAGCAGGGCGCACAGGAGGCGACGCCCGCGGTGCTGGCGCTGACCGTCGAGTCGGTGCGCGCCGGGGTCGCCGTCCTCGCGTTCGGCGGCGCGGTCCTGCTCGTGTGGCCGCCGATGGCCGGGCTCCTGGCCGCCTCACTGGCCGCGGCGGCGATCTCCCAGCTGACCCTGTCCCGCCTGCGCGTGCGGGAGGCCGAGGCGATGATGGCCACCCACCGGGAGCGCTTCCTGTTCCGCTCGCTGTGCTCGGACATCCGGGCGGCCAAGGAGATCCGGCTCTTCGGTCTCACGGATCTGTTCCGGGGACGCATGGTGGCCGCGGTCCGCCGGGCCACCGACGGCGAATGCGCGATGCAGCGCCGGATCGCGGTCGCCGGGGTCACCGCCGCGATCGTGTCGGCGGTGGTGGCCGGCGTCGCCCTCGTGGTCGCCGCGACCGGCGCCGCCCGGGGGTCGTTGTCCATCGGCGACGTCACCCTCTTCACGGCCGCGGTGGCCGGCATCCAGTCCCCGGTGAGCGCGCTGCTGGGCCAGGTCGGCCGGGCCGGCGGCTCGCTCGGGTTGTTCCGGCACTACCTCGACGTGGTGACGACCGCACCCGACCTGGTCTCCGGGACGGACGCCGTGCCCGAGCTGACGGCCGGCATCGAACTGCGTGACGTGTGGTTCCGCTACGACCCGACCGGCCCGTGGGTGCTGCGCGGGGTCGACCTGGTGATCCCGCGCGGCGCGGCGGTCGGGCTGGTCGGGGTGAACGGCGCGGGCAAGTCGACGCTCGTGAAGCTGCTGTGCCGCTTCTACGACCCGGACCGCGGCCGGATCCTGTGGGACGGCGTGGACATCCGCTCCTGCGACCCGGCGGAGCTGCGGGCCCGCATCGGCGCCACGTTCCAGGACTTCACCAGCTACGACCTGACCGCGGCCGACAACATCGGCATCGGCGACGTCACGCGCCTCGGCGATCTCGACCGGATTCGCGCGGCGGCCCGCCTGGCCGAGATCGACCCGGCGCTGTCGGCGTTGCCGCGCGGCTACGAAACCCTGCTGTCCCGGGCGTTCCTGGACGTCGACGACAAGGCGGGCGCGGCGTTGTCCGGCGGCCAGTGGCAGCGGGTGGCGCTGGCCCGGTCGCTCATGCGCGCCGAAGCCGACCTGCTCATCCTCGACGAGCCCAGCTCCGGCATGGACGCCGACGCCGAAACCCGGACCCACGAGGCCCTGCGCGCCCACCGGGCCGGCCGGACGAGCGTGCTGATCTCCCATCGCCTGTCCGCCCTGCGCGGCGCGGACCGGATCGTCGTGCTCGGCGGCGGCCGGGTGATCGAGCAGGGCACCCACGACGAGCTGCGCACCGCGGGCGGCGAGTACGCCCGGCTGTTCTCGTTGCAGGCCAAGGGATACGCGATGGTGGAAGCATGATGGCCGCGGGGGTCGTGCTCGCGGCGCTGGTCCTGCTGGTGCTGCTGGTCGTGCTGCGCCGCCGGTTCGTGGTGGCCCACGTCCGGGGCCACAGCATGGCCCCGACCTTCCACGACGGCGAGCGGGTCGTCGCGACCCGGCGGCGGCACTACCGCGTCGGCGACGTGATCGTCTTCCGGCCGCGGTCCGAGACGACCGATGTCGCCTGGCGCATCAAACGGGTCGCCGCGGTCGCCGGCGACCCGGTCCCCGCCTGGCTGGCGGCGGACCACCCGGTCGTCCCGGCCGGCCGGGTGGTGGTGGCCGGCGACAACACCGGCCACAGCGAGGATTCCCGCCAGCTCGGCTACATCGACGTCGCCCGCGTGGCCGGCGCGGTCCCTCACCGCCCCGCGCCGGAGGGCAGCTGACAGTCGATCTCCGCCAGCACCTTCTCCACCCCGGCCCGTTCGACCGGGCTGTCGAACTCGTCCTGCAGACGCAGGGACGCGTGGGCGACGCGGCGGGCGGCGTCCCGGTCACCGGCGGCCAGCTCGATCGAGGCCAGTGCGAGCAGCGCGGCGGACTCGGCGTCCGGGCGGCGGGTGCGGCGGGCCAGGCCCAGCGCCCGGTCCGCGGATCTCCGGGCGGCGTCCAGGTCGCCGTTCGCGCGGTGGGCGTCGGCTTCGGCGGTGAGGCACCAGGCCTGGCCGATCAGGTCGCCGTTCTGCTCCGCCAGGCAGCGGGCCTGCTCGGCGAGGGCGGCCGCGGTCACCGCGTCGCCGCAGGCCAGTGCGGTGCGCAGGACCACGAGCCGCACCTGCGCGCGGCCCTTCCAGTCGGCGGCGGCGTCGGCCAGCCGCAGGGCCTTCGTGCCGTGTACCTTCGCCGCGCAGAGGTCGCCGAGGTGGTCCCGGTAGAGGGCGGCCAGCGTGGCGTGGCAGCCCGACATCCCCGCCAGGTTGCCGGACTTCCGGAGGCACACGATCGCCTCGCGCACGGCGGTGATCGCGCGGTGCCAGTCCCGGCACCGCTCGTAAGCGTCGCCCAGCTTGGTCAGCACCTCCGCCCGCAGCGCGAGGTCGACGTCGGCCAGCGGCACCTCGCTCAGGATGCCGACGACGTCGGCGTACCGGCCGCGGTGCATCCGCGCCGTCGCCGCGACCAGCGCCGCGGTCACCCGCACCACCGGGTCCGGGCCGGCGACGTTCGCCAGGCGCGCGGCCGCCCGGGCGCCGTGGTCGGACAGGTCGAGCCGCACGAGCGGCGCCCGCAGCACCAGCAGCAGCGCCGCCGCGGCCCGGGGCCGGCCGCCGCGCACGGCCAGGCCGAACACGGCGAGCAGGACGTCGACGTCCGCGCCCACCCACGGCAGGGGTTCCCGCACCACGCGACCGACGACGTCCCGGTCGAGCGGCGCGGCGGTCTCGGCGAGCACCGCGTACCCGGCCCGCAGGCCCAGGATGCCCTCGTAGGCGTGCCCGGTCAGCGCGACCGCCCACCCGGCCAGCCGGTCCAGGGCGCCCGGGTCGAGTGACGGGCCGACCGTGCGGCAGTAGGCCCGCACGAGGTCGTGCATCCGGTGGCGAGGCACCCCGTCGCGCCCCGGCCCGGCCTGGTCGAGCAGGTTCATCGTGCACAGGTGCGCCAGCACCTCGCCGGTGCGGGCCAGGGGCACGTCGAGCACCGGCGCGAGCGGCCAGCCGGTGAACGTCGGCGCCCCGATCGCCGCCAGCGCCAGCATCGCGGTCCGCTCGTCCCGGTCCAGCAACCGGAAGCTGGCGTCGAGGCTGTCCCGCACGCTGCGCTGCCCGACCACCAGCTCCCGCATCCGCGTCGACTCGTCGGACAGCCGCGCGGCCAGCTCCGCGACGCTGAGCTTCGGGTACGCGGCGAGCTGCGCCCCGGCGATCCGCAACGCGAGCGGCACACCCCCGCACGCCTCGAGCACCGTCGCAACCGCGTCCTCCCCCTCGCCCTCGCGCTCCCCCAGCCGGGCCGCGCCCGCGACGTTCGCCAGCACCGTCCCGGCCACCTGGTCGGACAGCGGCGCGAGCGGCACCCGGACCGTCGGCTCGACCTCGGGCAACAGCGACCGGCTGGTCACGATCGTGGCGCAGCCCGGGTCGGCGGCCAGGAGCGGCTCGATCTGCCGGACGGTGGCGGCGTTGTCCAGCAGCACGAGCACCCGCTTTCCCGCGGTACGGCTGCGGAACTCCGCCGTGCGCTCCTCGACGGTGGCCGGCATCGACCGCGCCGGCACCCCCAGCGCCCGCAGGAAGCCGGCGAGGACCTCGTGCGGCGCGGCCGGCCGGGCGTCGGCGCCCCGCAGGTCGGCGTAGAGCTGCCCGTCGGGGTAGGCGTGCACCGACGCCGCTCCCACGTGGACGGCCAGCGCCGTCTTGCCGATCCCGGGCATACCGGTGACCAGTACCAGCGGCGGCGCGTCGGAGCGGCGCGCCACCGCGGCCCGGACCGCGGCCGACTCCGCGTCGCGCCCGGCGAACCCGGACGTCCGCGGCGGCAGCTGCGCCGGCACCACGGTCGCGGCCGGCAGCGTCTCGACGGAGAGGATCTCCGCCTCCAGCGCGAGCAGCTCCCGGGGCGGATCCATCCCCAGCTCGTCGCGCAGCACGCGCCGGGCCTCCTGGAACGCCGCCAGCGCGTCGGCCCGCCGCCCGGCGCGGTGCAGGGCCAGCATCCGCCGGCGGTGCAGGCCTTCGCGCAGGGGGTGCGCTCGGACCAGCGCGGTCAGCTCGGGCAGCAGCCGCGCGGACCGTCCACACAGGATCTCCGCGTCGATCCACTCCTCGACCAGGCAGATCCGCAGCTCCTCCAGCCGGGGCAGCTCCGCGCCGGCCAGGTGCGGGGTCACCCCGCCCAGCGGCGTCCCGGTCCACCGGTCGAGCGCGGACCGCAGCAGGACGGCCGTGTCCGCGGGATCCCCGGCCGCACCGGCCGTGCCCATCAGCCGCCGCACCTCGTCGACGTCGACGAGGCAGTCCAGCAGGTACCCGCTCGACACGGTGACCACGGCTCCCGCCGCGCCCGCCCGGTCGAGCGAGGCCCGGAGCTTGGACACCTGGATGTGCACCTGCGTCCGCGCGGTGGCCGGCGGCAGCTCACCCCACAGGGCGTCGATCAGCCGCTCCACCGACACCGGCCGCCGGCAGGCGAGCGCCAGCGCGGCGAGCACCGTGCGCCCCAGCCGTCCCTTGACCGGGACCGGCGTCCCCCGGACCCGCGCGCCGACGGGACCGAGCACCGTGGCTTCCAGCAATCCCCTGCCCGCACCTTTCGGGATCGACGATCCGCCCAGGACCGCCGCCGACCTGTCCGGCGACGATCCCGGGCGAATTTTCGTTACGGCGTCAGGGCTTCTCGAAGTGCTGGTAGTCGATCGGGGTGTCCCAGGAGCCGCCCCAGGTCCAGCCGCGGGTGGTGAACGCCTGCTCGGTGACGTCACCCGCGTGGATCATGCCGGGCGTGGTGAGCGTGCGGTCGACGTACGGCGCGCCGTTGGGCGGGTAGACCGCGCCACTGCCGGAGATGTACGGGTTCTGCACGGTGTTGATGTCGATGGCGCGCCCGTAGGAGTGGTTGGACCACGCGGTGCCGCCGGTGATCGCCCGGCAGTTGAACGCCGAGGTGTTGTTCGCCGCCATCGACGCGTCGTCGTCGGAGTTGTACTTCTCGACGGTCTCCATCCGCTCGATGGGGAACCGGCCGAAGTACAGGTCGGCGAAGGTGCGGGCGACCTCGGTGGCGCGGTCGGCGTTGACGACCAGTTCGCCCCGGTGCACCGCACCGTCGAAGCCGAGGAAGTTCAGGCTCACCAGCCGCAGCTGGTCGGGACCGACCGGGCAGCCCTCGTGCCAGCTGGAAGCGAGCCGTTCCGCGGTGACCGTCTTGATGACGGCGACGTAGGGCGGAAGGCCGCTGCTCGCCGGCGCGGCGATCTCCACGGTCTGGGCCGTGGCGGCCGGCGCCGGCGTGGCGCCGAGCAGGACCGCGGGCAGGGCCATCGCGAGGAGAGCAAGAACTCTCGTTCTCAAGTTCATGACGACAACACACTTTCTCTCGGTTTGCCGGAACAGCGGGGAAATCCGCAGAAGACTTTTCGGCCGGTGAAGCACCACCGGCACGACGAAGACGGCGTCGTCCGCCACGATCACTTCGTTGGTGTCAAAGGATGTGACGCGACTCCGCCGGACAGGTACCGCTCAGCTCTCGTGCCCGCGCTCGCGGCCGGCCGCGCGCGTTCGACGGCGGCCGGACTCCCGGAACGGGTCGTTCAGTGGGTTCCCGCGCCTGGGCGGGAACTGCCGGCGACCTTCACCGGCCTCCCCCGGCGCGGTGCCGACGTGATCCCCTACGTCGGCCATCGCTCTTCGCCATGCGGTCTTCCGCCTTCCCCAGTCACCGAGAGCGCCTTCATCCCCCAGGTGAGTGAAGGAACTCTCGCAAGATCGAACGTGCCAGCGGCGCGCGAACAGCGTCAACCGACCCGAAAACGTTTCGCCCCTCCCCGAAACCTGTTCTCGTGGCCCGGAAACGGCAACCTCGACGCAGCTGCGCTGGTCAGCGCCCGCGTACGGGAATCAGCCGTCGAGTGCCGCCGCGGTCAGGGTGAGGTGCCGGGCGAGCAGCTCGGCCGCGGCGTCGGCGTCGCGGTCCAGGCCCGCTTCCTCCAGGCGGCGGTGCTCGCCGGCGGCGTCCCGGTCCGGCGCGCGCTGCGCCGACCACCGGCGCGCCAGCTCGCTCGCCGCCCACATCCGGTCGAAGGTCTCGAGCAGGGCGGCGTTGCCGCACCCCTCCAGCAGGGTGCGGTGGAAGCTCCGGTGGGCTTCGGACCAGGCGGCGCTGTAGTACTCGCCTTCGCCCGGCGCATACGGTTCCGTGCGGGCCAGGCGGTGGTGCGCGGCCCGCACGCGGGCCTCCCAGTCGACGTCGCCGCGCTCGACGGAGAGGCGCAGCACGACGGGCTCGACGGTCCGGCGCGCCTCCGTGATCTCCTGCCAGCGCCGGTCGGAGAACGCCGGAACGGCGAAGCCGCGGTTCGGCAGCCGGTCGGCCAGGCCCTCGCCGACCACCCGCACGAGCGCCTCGCGCACGACGGCCAGGCTCACGCCCTGGTCCCGGGCGAGGTCCTGGGGCTTGAGCGCTTCACCGGGGGCGTAGTCGCCGCGCATGATCGCGTCCCGCAGGTGTGCGTAGACCTGCTCCGACAGCATCTGACCCATGCCCTCAGCATAGATGTTGCCGTTAATAATCGATTATCTGTGCTATCGTCGATGACGTCACCTCCCCGGAAGGATCCCCGATGACCGTCAACGACCCCTTCGCCCGGCTCCCCGAAGCGGCCGCCTTCTCCGTCACCAGCACCACTGTCACCGACGGCGCCGCCTGGCCCCGCCCGCAGTTCTCCTCGGGGGTCCCGGGCGGCGAGGACGTCTCCCCGCAGCTGTCCTGGAGCGGCGCACCGGAAGGCACCGAGAGCTACGCCGTCACCGTCTACGACCCCGACGCCCCCACCGGCTCCGGGTTCTGGCACTGGGCGGTCGCCGACATCCCCGCCACCGTCGCGCGGCTGCCCGAGGGCGCCGGCGACGACACCGGGTCCGGCCTGCCGGAAGGCGCTTTCCAGCTGCCCAACGACGCCCGCGTGCCTCGCTTCCTGGGTGCCGCCCCGCCCGCCGGGCACGGCCCGCACCGCTACTTCGTCGTGGTGCACGCCCTCGACGTCGCCGCCATCGGCGTCCCCGCCGACGCCACCCCGGCCGTCCTCGGCTTCACCATGGCGGGCCACATCCTCGGCCGCGCGGTCCTGACCGCCACCGCCGAAACGCCCGCATGAGCACCGCCGTGCGGGAGGTCGGCCTCGCCGTCTCCGCGGCCCACACGTTCATCTACCTGGTCCCCGAGTCCGAAGAGGAGGCCGCGAAGCTCGGCGTGACCGACCGCGGGCAGCGGTATTTCGCCTTCCGGTCGGCCGCCATGGGCGCGGTTCCGTGGCAGGTCACGCTGGCGGCCTTCTACAACTTCAGCCCGCGGGCGGTGCGCGCCATGGACGGGGTGTGGAACGCCGCGTCACCCGGCCGATGGCAGGCTGCCCGCTTCACGGCCGCAGTGGATGCTCTGCACCGCGTCGGCGTGAACCTCACGGCCGGCCGGATCGCGGAGGCGCGGTCACTGATCGATCCCGTCGTCGCCCACGCCGACTACGCCGGCAAGACGCTGGCCGCCGCGAACGCGTCGGTCCCGCTGCCGGCCGACCCGCTCGCCGCGCTGTGGCAGCAGCTCACCGTGGCCCGCGAATGGCGCGGCGACGCGCACGTCGCCGTGCTGGCCGGCAACGACCTCGGGCCCTGCGACTGCAACGTCCTCCACACCGCGACGGGCCGGCTCCCCGAAGCGGTCGTCCGCGCCACCCGTGGCTGGGACGACGAGGAATGGGCCGCGGCGACGGCACGTCTCGTCGCCCGCGGCTGGCTCACCGCCGACGGCACCGCGAGCGAGGCCGGCGTCGCGGCCCGTGAACGGATCGAGGGCGAAACCGACCGGCTCTGCGTGCCGCTGTGGGCCCCGATCGGCGCGGCGGGTGCCCGCCGCCTCGCCTCCCTCATCGCCCCTATCGGCGGCGCGTTCACCGCGGCCTACGAGGAGCTGACCCGCCGCCCGGCCCGCCAGAGGAGCACACCGATCAGCCAGGTCAAGAGGAACAGCGCGACGATGCCGAGCCCCGCGTAACCGGGGTCGATGTCCCCGACCCACGCCAGCGGCCCGGACGTGGTGCCGAGCAGCCCGGCCAGCCCGAAGCCGCCGGCCAGCAGCGCGGTCACCACCGAAATCCCGGTGACCAGCAGGTTGTAGCGGATCCTCCGCACCGGGCTGAGCAACGCCCACTCGTAGACGGCGGTCATCACCACCCCGTCCGCCGCGTCGAACGCGCTCATCCCCGCGGCGAACAGCACCGGCAGCGCGAGGAACGTGTACCAGGGCACGGCCGGCGCGACACTGCTCGACAGGACGAGCAGGGAGACCTCGGTGGCGGTGTCGAACCCGAGGCCGAACAGCAGCCCGATCAGGTACAGGTGCCATTCCCGGCCGACCGACCTGGTCAGCCGGGCGAGCAGGCGGGCGAGCAGCCCGCGCGAGTTCAGCTGCCGTTCGAGCTCCGCCTCGTCGTGACCGCCGTCGCGAGCTTGCCTCGCCACCCGCAGGACGCCCGTGAAGGCCCGCGCGTTCAGCACCCCGATCAGCAGGAGGAACCCCGCCGAAATCAGGGCGCCCCCGGCCGTGGTCACGTCGTGGAGCGGAGAGGAGTCGTCGACGACGCTGTCGGCGACCGCCCGGAAGCCCAGTCCCAGCACGACGCAGAGCAGCAACACGACCGTCGAATGGCCGAGTGAGAACCAGAACCCGGCCGACAGCGGCCGCCGCCCGTCGCCGAGCAGCTTCCGGGTCGTGTTGTCGATCGCGACGATGTGGTCGACGTCGAACGCGTGCCGCATGCCCAGGACGTAGGCCGTGACGCCGATCCCGGTACCGAGGCCCTGGGCACCACCGCCGCTCGCCGCCAGCAGCAGCATGCCCACACCGAAGAGGTGCAGGAAGACGACGAAGCCGCCCATGCCGACCAGCCGGCGGCGATCCTGCCGGGTCAAGCCGGTGAGCTGTCCCGGGTTCACAGCTGGAGCTGACTCACCTGGCCACCGTGGACGGTCACGGTGGCGTGCGGTGCACCGTCGGGGTGCCAGACGGTGTAGTCGCCGGCCGGCACGCTGGGGAACACGGCGGTGTAGGCCGTCCGCTCCCGGTTGTGCCGGGCGTGCACCACGTTGTGGCTGCGCGGCGTTTCGGAGTCCGCTCCCGGGCTGATTTCGATCTCCCGCTCGCAGTGCTGCGGGCCGGTGTGGATGACCAGCGCGCCGATGTCGCCGCCGATGTCGAGGATCAGGGTGTCCATGGTGGGTTCTCCGTTCAGGCCTTCGGGGTGGTGAAGCCGCTGTTCGGCACGCCGAGGTAGGGAAAGCGGTCGAGGTAGGGGATGTCGAGGTCGTCCGGGGTCACCCCGTCGTCCACCTTCGCCGCCGCCGGGTCGGGCGTGTAGGTCTTGTCCACCAGGGCATAGGTGGCGCCCGCGATCGCGCGCAGCTCGATCGCGACCACGTCGTCGAACACCCGGCGCCCGTTGGGGAACCCGGCGAGGTCGCCGCCGAGCAGCCCGAAGATGCTGGGCTTCGCCGACGGCGGGATGGCGGTGTTCAGCCGCATCAGGTCGGCCTGGGTCTTGCCGGTGAAGTTCTGGAAGCCCGGGATGAGCCCGCCGGGGATGCCGGTGAGCAGGATGGCCAGCAGGTCGGCACGCGGCTTGCCGGACTTGTTCAGCACGTCGAGGTTCGGGAACACGCCCGGGAACAGGCCCGGCAGCAGCGACGCGACCTCGGGGTTCGCCACGAACTTCGCGAACCGGCTGTCGCCGTCCGGAGACTGCGTGTTCCAGAAGTCCTTGCGCCCCATGGGCACGATGACCTCGTTGAACAGCGGGTTGGCCAGCCGCGAGACCTGCCGCTGCGGCCCGGTGCTCCAGGTGTTGTTGCGGTCGGCGTCGAGCATGCGCACGCGCTGGCGGCTCGCGGTCGTCCACACGCCGATGGTGGCGCGCGGGTCGGTGACGTCGCGGCCCGGCCGGCCTTCCCTGGTCAGGTCGGTGATCGGGACCTGCAGCGCGATGGAGTGCACGTTGAGGTTCTTGGTGGCGTTGACCCCCGCCCCGGACTGCGGGAACTTGGTCAGCCCGAAGTGCGCGTGCGCGTCGGCGAACGGCCGCGGGTCGAGCAGGTCGAAGATGGCACCCAGGTCGACGTAGAACCCCTCGGCCCGCTGCCCGGCGTACACCTTCCGCCCGCCGCCGAGATCGCGCACCGCCGCGTCGGCGAGCGCGCCGTAGTCCGGTGTGGACAGTGGGCCGATGTTGCAGGGCGGGCAAGGGAACTTCCGCCCGAGCAGCTGCTCGCGACCCTTGCCGTCCCGGCGGGTGACCGAGTAGAACTGCCGGCGGTTCCAGTTCGGCGAGTCCAGCGCCTGGATCGGGCCGGTGTTGTAGAGGAAGGTGTTCTCGTTGCGCACCTGGGTGGTGAAGCGGAACTCGTAGCTGACGTCCGCCTTGCCGTCACCGTTGTTGTCGACGTGGATCGCGTACCGGACGTCGTCGCCGAACTCGTAGAAGTTCGGCCCGCCGGCCGGCGCTTGCAGCGGCACGTAGTTCGCGATCAGGGTGACGGTGTCCGGTCTGTCCGGGCTGACGAAGGCGTAGACATCACTGGAGTCGGCGACGGGGTCTTTGGAGATTTCGGGCGCCTCACGGTGTGAAGACATGGTTCAACCTCACGGGTTTTTGAAAAGGAAGCCGGACAACAGGGCCGGCACGGGAAATGCGGCCTTTCAGGCGGCGTTGACGATCTTCGCCAAGCGAGCGGCGAAGGCGCGATCGGTGACCTGGATCCGGCGGTCGCCCACGAACACGTCGAGCTCCCCCGAGCCGGCATCCCGCAGGTGCACCATGACGGGATCAGCCGGGTTTTCCGCCGGGCCATCGGATTCCGCGACGGCGGAGACGACGGACGGACCCACCACACCAACGGCCAGCCCGGCCGCGGCAAGCCCACCCCCCGCCACGAGCGCCCGCCGCCGAGAGACTCCCCCACCGGGCGCGGCCTGATCTTCCTTTGCCATGAGCCAACTCCTCACTGCTGTGGGCGTCCGCACCGCCCGCTCCCCAGACATTCGGCACGCTGAGGCGGCCGGATTGCCCGAGTTTTTCTCGAATGTGCGCGGATGATGTTGTGCCGCAAGGAGTATTAGCCCATTCGGTCGCGGGCAAGAGCCGGGGCGCCGCTCGAAACCGGGGCCGTCACCACGGCTTCGTCGGCGGCGTGGTACCCGTCCGCTCGTCGCTGTAACTCAGCCAGGTTCCGATCCGTCGCCGGCAAGAACCCGCGCACCACCCGAAACCGCAACCGTCACCGCGACTTCGTCGGCGGCGTGGTGCCCGTCCGCTCGTCGCCGTAGCTCAGCCAGGTTCCGATCGGGGCGCGCTGCCCCACTCCCGGACGGCTGTAGTCGCACACCCCATCGGGGAACGTCTCCCGCAGCCGCTTCCGGTCCGCCGTCGTGAACGCCACCGGGTACTCCCGGAAGTCCAACGGCTTCAGCCGGCACTTCAGCACGTCGAGGGACAGGCTCTCCCCCGCGACCATCCGGGTGTTCGCCGCCACCGGGTACTGCGCGCCGCACTGGCCGCTTGCCGGGTACGTCAGCTTCTCCGTGATCCGCGACGCCGCGGAAAGGTAGCAGCCGTCGCCGAGGTCGCGCGGGCGGTCCGCCAGCACCTTCTGCTGGCGGCTCCGGTGGGAACCGTCGGCGTCGATCGCGGTGAGCCAGCGGTCCATCGCGTCGAGCTCGTACACGCTCGCGGCCGCCGCCTCGGGCGCGGTGGGGTGGTTTTCGATGATGACCTGGTTGCCCGCGGTGCCGTTGGCCCGCAGAAGCCGTTGCCGCATCACGTAAGACCACTCGGTGGTGTGGATGTCGTTGCCGAACCCGGCGAAGTCGAGGTCGGTGCGCTGGTCGATGATCGGCGTCTCCCGCAAGCCCTGCGACGCCGAGTTCAGGATGTCGTCGGCGTAAGCCGCCTCGAGCGCCTTCGGATCGGCCGCGATCCGCTGTGCCACGGGCGCTCCGGTGTAGTCGAGGCCGCCGATCGCGGCGTTGAGGTCGGCGAACTGCGCCGCGGTGATCGTCCCGGCCTTCAGCGCGGCCAGGCCGTACTGCACGCCGGTGGTGTCCAGAGGGCTGCGCACGAACCCGGTCTTCGGGTCCCGGCCGAGCTGGTTGACCAGCTGCTCGTTCGAGTTGCACTTCACCCCGCGCGGGTTGGTGACCGGGTCCCACCGCGCCGCGACCGGGATGGCCGCGTTGCAGCTGCCGGTCGCGGTGGCGCGGCTGGCGAACGTCGCGTCCCAGGACGTGCAGGTGTCGTAGCTGGCGAAGCCCGCGACGGCCTGCTTCTGCGCCGCGGTGAACGACGCGCCCGGCCCGGCGAAGTACCGGTCCAGCAGCCGGCAGTCCGACACCGGGCCGCCCACGCTCAGCGGGTCCGGGAACGAGACGCCGGGGATGATGCCGTCGACGATGCCGGGGTAGTTCTCGGCGATGTCGTACTGCTGGATCGCCCCGCCCGAGCCACCCCAGCCGATGGTGTGGGCGATCGGGCCGTAGGTCTCGGCGAAGTGCTCCTTGACCATCATCGCCGCTTCGGCCGAGATGATCGGGCTGCAGTTGTTGTCGAGCACGTTCAGGCTCGACGACGCGACCGCGTACCCCCGCGCCAGGAACAGGTCGTTGACGACCCCGCCGGTCGAGTTGCCCTGGTGGTAGCCCGCGTTGCAGCCGCCACCGAAGGTGTAGACCAGCCTCCCGTTCCAGCTGTTATCCGGCGCGACGGGCGACGGCACGCCGTCGTAGAGGGCCGCCAGCTCGTAGACGGCGCGGTCGATCGTGCCCCGCTCGACGCGGACGACGTACGGCACCGCGTGCCCGTTCACCGTGGCCGTCGCGAGGTCCGCGGGCCGGGTCGCCGGGTCCGCCAGCGGCGCGAACGCCCCGGCGGTGGTCTTGTACTGGTAGCTCACCTGGGTCGGGGCGCTGCACAAGGGCTGGGACGCCGGGGGCAGGCCGAACGCCTGCGTCTCGCAGTAGAACGGGCGCTGCTGCGAGCCGGAGAGGACGGGCCCGGTGATCGGGTGGTTGGTGACGCGCAGGTTCGCGCGCTGGTCCGGGCCGTGACCGCTCGTCCGGGCGCTGAGGTCGTTGACGCCGTCGCGCAGCCCGGTCACCAGGCCGAGCAGGCTGCCGTCCGGCTGAGCGCGGAAGCTCGCGGTGACGTCGTGGCCGTTGCCGCTGACGGTGACCCGTGTCCTCCCCGGCGCGACGACCTTGACCAGGACCTGTCCCCCGCTGACGAGCGCGGGCCGCGGGTTGGACACCGTCTCGATCGTCAGCTGCCGCCCCGGTGGCGTGCCGGCCACGGCGGTCGCGGTCCCCAGCAGGAGCACCGGCGCGGTCAGCGCGGCCACGACGAAAGCACGGTTTGCCACCGGACACTCCGCTCGCTCGTGGCGTCGCGTCGTCGCGACACCGGGCAGCTGCCGGTATAGCACCTGGGACCGGCCGTGAACAACGTTCGGTCCGGGGCCGCCGTTGGGCGGTACGCCGCGACGCACGGGTGCCGCACGATGGGGCGATGGAGGTCCAGCCCGCTCCCTACCCCTTCGGGGACGTCGAAGCCCTACGACTCCACCCGCGCTTCGCCGAGCTGCGGAAGTCCGGGACGCCGGTCCGCGTCACGATGCCCTACGGCGGCGACGCCTGGCTGGTGACGCGCTACGAGCAGACGCGGGTCGTCCTGTCGGACCCGCGGTTCTCCCGCGCCGCCGCGGCCGGGGCGGACGTGCCGCGCGGGCGTCCCGGCCTCGAACCGGCGGGCAACCTGCTGGCCATGGACCCGCCGGAGCATAACCGGATCCGCGCGCTGGTGGCCAAGGCGTTCACCGTCCGCCGGGTGGAGCTGCTCCAGCCCCGGGTCCAGGAGATCGTCGACACCCTCCTCGACGGCATCAGCCCGCCCGTCGACTTCGCCTCGGCGGTGGCGTGGGAGCTGCCCGTGCTGGTGATCAGCGAACTGCTCGGCGTGCCGGCGAGCGAACGCCGGATGGTGCGGCAGTGCACCGAAACGCTGCTCGCGTCGGGCGGAACCGTGACACCCGCGGACGTCACCGAAGCACGCGCGAAGCTGGCGGGCGCGCTGAACACGCTGATCGCGCAGCGCCGGGCGGAGCCCACCGGCGACCTGCTGACCGCGCTCGTCGCCGCCCGCGACGAGGAAGACCGCCTGACGGACAACGAGCTGCTCATGCTCGGCGTGGCGCTGCTGGCCGGCGGCCACGAGACCACGGCGAACCTGACCGGCAGCTTCCTGGTGGAGCTGCTGTCCGACCGCGACCGGTGGACGGCGCTCGTCGAGCGTCCCGAGCTGATCCCGTCGGCGGTGGAGGAGCTGCTGCGGTTCGTGCCGCTGGCGACGGTCGCGGACCTCGCGCGGATCGCCCAGGAGGACCTCGAGCTCGGCGGCCAGGCCATCCGCGCCGGCGACGCGGTCCTGGTCCAGCTGGACTCGGCCAACCGCGACGAATCGGTGTTCGCCTCGGCGGAGGACCTGGACTTCGGCCGCAAGGTGAACCACCACGTCGCGTTCGGCTTCGGCGTGCACCACTGCGTCGGCGCGCCACTGGCGAGGCTGGAGCTGCGCGTCCTGCTGTCGACCCTGGTCCGCCGTCTGCCGGGGTTGCGTCTCGCGATCCCGGCGCAAGACATCGAGTGGCGCCGCGACGGGTTGATGCGCGGGGTCGCGAGCCTGCCCGTCACCTGGTGAAGCCCGATACGGGTGACCGCCGTGATCCTCAGCCTGGTCGGCTCGTGAGGCACTACCGGGCGAAACTGATGTCCATCCGGCCGAACAGTTGCTGCGCAACGCTTTTGCACACTTCGGCCCCGAACCGGTGCTCGTCCCCCTGGTCCGGGTAGTGCACCAGTACCGCGAGCACCCAGTGGTCCCAGACCGCCAGGCAGTTCACCACCCACCAGTCCCCGTGCCGGGTCCAGCCGTTCTTCACCGCCGGGTGCGTGCCCGCCAGCGCCGGCGCCTCGGGGATGCCGAACGCGGCGCCGGGATCCGCCGAACGCATGAGGTCGAGCAGCTTGTCCCGCCACTGCGGGCTCAGGCCCGGACCGCGGACCACGCACTGGCCGAGCAACGTCGCGTCGGTCGCGGACATCGTGGTCCTGGACCACCAGTCCGGGTGGACGCGGGTGTCCCGCAGCCCGCAGGTCCGGATCATCCGCGTGATCGAGTCGTCCCCGCCGAGCCGGAGGTACAGCACCTGAGCGGCGTGGTCGTCGCTGTGCCGGATCATCCGGGTCACCCGATCCTCGTCCGCGGCCGGGATCCGGGACTTCCGGGAGGCGAGGAAGTCCACGGCCAGCCAGATCTTGATCATGGACTCGGTCGTGGTGCGCAGGGTTCCGTCGCCGACCACGACTCCGGTGTCGAGCTCGCGCAGCGCCCAGGACCACTCGCCCCGGACCTCGACCGTCACCTTGAGGTCCTCCGGCCGCGACACGACCGGAGGGCTGCTCAAGACCGAGGGCACGTACGAGACCGGCCTGTCCGCGGCCGGTTCGCCGGCGGGGCGAAGCCAGACCGCCGCGGCGAGGGCCCCGAAGGTGACGACCACCAAAAGGACGACCACGGAGACGCGCACCGCAAGGTCACCGGGTGAGCTGGACGGAGTTCAGCAGGGCCAGCGCGGGCCGCTCGTTGGCGCGCGAGCTGTCGACTTCGACGGTGTAGGCCCCGATCACCCGGTGCTGGTGCACGGGCAGGGGGTCCTCCGGAAACGCGCTGTCGCCGGCCCGGCTGGTCAGCGACACGGTCAACGAGAAGCACCGGACGTCGAGCGGGGCCCGGTTCGCCTCGGGGTCGGGGCAGAGCACGAGGGTGTTGGTCTCGGGCTCGCTGGTGAACGTCGTGACCTGCTGCCCGTCGGGGACCTGCACCGACTTCAGCGGCGACGCGACCACCGGCGGTGTCGTGCCGATCTTCGCCAGCAGGGCGAACATCTCCGCGGCCGTCACCGGCTTCGTCGTCTGGGCCCAGATCCAGCGGTCCGGCCCGTCCTGCCACATGACCGACTGCGGGTGCGCGATCTGACCGGCGGTCGAGGGCTTCGCGGCCAGGGCGCCCCGGGGCGCGGCGCCGTCGCGGACGTCGATCTCGAACGCGTACTTGTGGTCCTGCGCGTAGTGCAGGGCCGCGAAGTGCGGCTGGACGGCCCACATCGCCAGATCCCAGGAGCCGTCCTGGAGGCTCAGCGCCGGCGCGGCCGGAGGTACCTTCCCGCCGGCCGGCGGCGTGGTGGGTGCCGAGCTCGCGAGCGTCGCCGGCGGCACCGCCGCACTCCCGCGGTCCAGCACCACGACGGCACCCGCTCCCAGCGCGAGCACCGCGACCGCCACCGCGGCGACGCCGGCCATCCGGCGACGCCGGATCCGCCGCGTCGCGACGGCGAGCACCTCGCCGGGATCGGGGGCCAGGTCCGCCTGGGCGCGCAGCACGCGGCGCAACTCGTCGAGGTCGGTCATCACACGCTTTCCTTGCCTTCCTTGAGCTGGACGCGCAGCGAGCTCAGGCCGCGCGAGATGTGGCTGCGCACCGTTCCGGTCGCGCACCCGAGGACCGCGGCGATCTCTTCGTCGTCACGGTCCTCGTAGAACCGCAGCACGATCGAGGCCCGCTGGGCGCGGCTCAGCCCGGCCAGCAGGCCGGTGAGCTGGTCGGCGTCGGCGATCCGCCACGCCGGATCGGGCGCGGTGGGCTCGTCGAACCGGGTGACGTCGGCGGTGGGGTGCACCGAGCGCTGGTACCAGCGGCGGCGCCAGCCGAGATAGCCGTTGACGACCATCTTCCGCAGGTACAGGTCCGGCCGATCCACCGCCGCCACCCGCCGCCAGCCCTGGTGCGCGCGCACGAGCGCGTCCTGCACGACGTCCTGGGCCAGCTCACGGTCACCGGTCAGCACGGCGGCGAACCGCACCAGGCCCGGCAGTTGTTCGCGCGAGAACTCTTCGAACTGCACACCTCTTAAGATGCCGCTGCCACGACGCCCTGTTGCAGTACGGCCGAGATTTCCGGCGGCCGGTTCTGTACCGAGAGGTACAATCACAACGAACCCCCTGACCGACGACGAGCCCGTCGTCGAGCGGGTCGGGCAGATCCGCTCGTCATCCTCAGCACGGTCTTCTTCGCCGTCGCGGCGTCGGCGCTGTCCCTGGGCGCCGCCGACCCGGCCGTCTGTTCCAGTCGGCCCTGATGGCCGCCGCGGGCGAGCACGCCGGCGCGGCTCAGCCGATGATGGTGACCATGTGGAACGTGGGCATCGGCCTCGGCGGGCTGACCGGCGGCCTGCTGCTCGCCGTCGTGACGACCGTGCTCATCGTCGTTTCCGCCCGCACTCACGCCTTCCCGAGGAGGACCCGATGACCGACATCAGCTTCTACTTCGACCCCATCTGCCCGTTCGCGTGGATGACGAGCAAGTGGATCCGGATCGTGCAGGCGCAGCGCGACTACACCGTCGACTGGCGGTTCATCTCCCTGCGGCTGATCAACGCGCACCTCGACTACGACACCCACTTCCCGCCGGAGTACGAGGCCCAGCACACCGCGGGCCTGCGACTGCTGCGGGTGGCGTCGGCGGTGCGGGAGAACCACGGCCGCGAGGCGATCGGCCCGCTCTACGAGGCCTTCGGCGCACGCATCCTCGAGACCGCTCCCGACGAGAGCAAGCCCTTCGGCTGGCAGGGCACCCCCGAACTCGCCGCCGGCGCGCTCACCGCCGCCGGCCTGCCGACCTCGTTCGCGGAGTTCCTCGACGACACGAGCCGCGACGCCGAGATCCAGGCCGAGTCCGACGAGGCGCTGTCGTTGACGGGCAAGGACGTCGGTACCCCGATCATCCACTTCGAACCCCCGCACGGCGTCGCGTTCTTCGGCCCGGTGATCAGCAGGCTGCCGAGCGAGGAGCAGGCCGGGGAGCTGTGGGACCACGTCGTCGGGCTCGCCCGGTTCCCCGGCTTCGCCGAGCTGAAGCGCAGCCTGCGCGAGCAGCCGCAGCTGCCGTCGTTCGGCGTCACGACCGGAGAGACGGGCAAGACCGAGGACTGGCACGCGGGCAGCCGCCGGCTCAAGAAGTAGCCCGTCGGCGGCCGAGGAAGACGCCGTCCGCGCCGACGGTCGAGTTGATGTTCCCGCAGCAGGTGGTCACGCTCGACGCCGGACGCGGCGCAGCGGTCCCGGCGTCAGGCACCGGACTTGTAGTCGGCGTCCATCGACGCCAGCACCTTGTCCGGGGTGGACTGCTTGCTGAACACCTCCTGGATGCCCGTCAGCATCGTCTGCTGCACCTTCGGGTTCGGCCACAGCTGGTCCATGAACGGAACCGTCTTGTTCTGCGTGATGTACGTCGACAGCTCGGTCAGCGACGCGTCGAGCTTGAACCCGGTGTCCGGCAGCGCCGGCAGCCCGCCGTGCTTCTCCGCGAACAGGTTCATCCCCTGCGGGGACATCACGAAGCTGATGAACTTCATCGCCAGCTCGGGGTTCTTCGCCTTCGCGTTGACGCCGTAGCCCGCGCCGGCCGCCGCCGGGATGATGGTCTGGGCCGGGTCGTCGGTGGCCGGGACCGGCTTGAGGGTGAACGTGCCCGCCGGGTTCTGCTTCTTCAGCAGCGAGATCACCCAGTTGCCCTGGATGATGCCCAGCGTCTTGCCCGTCGCGGCCAGCTTCTGGCTCGCTTCGTAGCTCGTGCCGAGCGGGTTCTCCTGGAAGCAGCCCGCCTGGTCCATCTCACCGTACTTGGCGAACGCGGCCGCCCACGGCGAGCTCGCGAACGACGTCCGGCCCGCCGCCATCTTCTTCTCGAAGTCGCGGTCCGGGCCGTAGACCAGGGTGGCGGCCAGTGGATAGAGGGCAACCTGCGTGACCCAGTTGTCCTGGATGCCCAGCGCGAACGCGGGCGTGCCCTTGTCCTTCGCCGCGCGGCAGAAGGCGAGCAGCTCGGTCCACGTCGCCGGCGCCGTGAGGCCGGCCTTGGTCATCGCTTCCTGGTTGTAGACCGCGCCGATGCCGTTGATGCCGTAGATCGCGTTGTACGTCTTGCCGCCGTACCGCGCGACGTCGCTGACCACCTTCGGGAACTTCCCGACCCACGGCTGGTCCGAGAGATCCTTCAGGTAGCCGCCCTTGGCCAGGACGGTGACCGTGCCGGGGTTGCCGTTGCCCGGCCACACCGACATCACGTCCGGCGCGGTCCCGGACGCCAGCTGGGTGCGGATCTGCTGCTGGAACTGGTCGGCGCCGCTGGTCGTGAAGTTCACCTTCACCCCGGGGTTGGCGGCTTCGAACGCCTTGACGACGTCCTCGACCGAGCCCTGGTCGACCGAGGCGAGCGACAGCGTCTGCGTGCCGCCGGTGTTCGCGGCGTTCGTACCTCCACCGCAGGCGACCAGCGCGGCGCCGGTCGTCACGGCCAGCAGGACGGGGCGGATCTTCATGGCAGCTCCTTCGAAAAGGTGGCGGTGACGACGTGGTGGCCCGAGGCCAGCCGGAGCGTGGTGCCGCTCCGGTCCCCGGTCTCGCTCGCGATGCTCGCCGGGTCCGTGGTGGGGACTTCCAGGACGGCGGTGGTCCCCGGCGGGACGACGGCGGTGACGGTGATCCGGTCGCCGTCGAGGGCCCACCCGCAGGCGACGCGGCCGCGTGCGGTTTCCTGCTCGGCCCGGGCCCAGGTGAGCGTGCCACCGGGCAGGGGACGCAGCAGGAGTTCGGAGTAGGCGACCGACGACGGGGGCTGGTCGATGCCGGCGACGCGGCCGAAGAGCCAGTCGCCGACGCTGCCGAGGCTGTAGTGGTTGAACGAGTTCATCGCGGCGGACTGGAACCCGCCGTGCTCGGTCCAGCCGTCCCAGCGCTCCCAGATCGTGGTGGCGCCCTGGCGGATCGAGTAGCCCCACGACGGGAACTCCTCCTGCTGCAGCAACGCGTACGCCAGGTCGTCGCGGCCGTGGTCGGCCAGCACCGGGCAGAGCAGCGCGACCCCGACGAACCCGGTCGTGAGCCGGTTGCCGCGCTTCTCGACGTCGGCCGCCAGGTGGTCGACGGCGGCCCGCACCAGGTCGTCCGGGACCAGGCCGAAGGCCAGGGCCAGCAGGTACGCGGTCTGGGTGCCGCCTTCGACCGTGCCGTCTTCGTCCACATAGGACTCGATGAACGCGGCGCGGATCGACGCGTGGAGGGCCCGGTGCTCGGCCGCGATGCCCGGGCGGCCCAGCACTTCGGCGGCGTCGGCGACGATCTCGGCGCTGCGGGCGAAGTAGGCCGTGGAGAGGACGACCCGGGGGGTGGTGACGTCGATCTGCAGCCAGTCGCCGTAGGAGTTGCCGGTGCGGTGCCGCCACCGCAGGTCCGGGTTGTGGCGGCGGATGTGGGCGACCCAGGCGACCATCGCGTCGAAGCTCCGCTCCAGCACGCGCCGGTCGCCGTAGGTGCGCCACAGATGCCACGGCACGATCACCCCGGCATCACCCCACGCCGGGGCGGCCTCGCGGGGCATCGCGATGCGCGGGGCGACGTCGCCGAACGCGCCGTCGGCGTCCTGGCCGTCGACGACGTCGGCCAGCCACCGGGCGAAGAACGCGCCGACGTCGGCGTTGCGGCTGGCGGTCGGGGCGAAGATCTGGGCGTCGCCGAGCCAGCCGAGGCGTTCGTCGCGCTGGGGGCAGTCGGTCGGGACCGCGACGAAGTTGCCGCGCTGGCCCCAGCGGATGTTGGCCTGCAACTGGGTGACCAGCGGATCGGAGCACTCGAACGTGCCGGTCCACGGCGTGTCGTTGTGCAGCACCCGCGCCACGACGTCCTCCGCGGCGAGGGCGTGTCCGGTGACTTCCAGGTACCGGAAGCCGTGCAGGGTGAACCGCGGCTCGAACACCTCGACCGGTTCGCCGCCACAGGTGTAGCTGTCGGTGGCCGTGGCGCGCCGCAGGTTCGTCACGTACAGCTCGCCGTCGTCGAGGATCTCGGCGTGCCGCAGGACGATCCGCCGGCCGGGCGGTGCGTCGCGGACGGTGAGCCGCACCCGGCCGACCAGGTTCTGTCCGAAGTCGACGATGAACCGCCCGGGTTCCCTTTTCACCAAGGAAATCGGCGGCACCTCCCGCGTGACACGGATCGGCGCGTCGGGTTCGGCCACCAGTGGTCCCGGCTCGGTACCGAGCACCGCCACCGGCCGGCCGGGTCCGTCCACACCGGACGCGTCGACGTGCTGCCCCATCAGCAAGTCGGCGAAGCGGACGGCGCCGGGACGCTCGGTCCACGCGGCATCGGTGGCCACCACCTGACGGGAGCCGTCGGCGAAGTCCACGACGAGCTGCGCGAAGAACTCCGGGTGCTCGCCGTAGTGGCGCGCGGGCCGTCGCTCGTCGAACCCGACGAACCCGGACCACCAGCCGTCGGCGACGACCGCGCCGAGCGTGTTCCCACCGGTTCCCAGCGACGAGGTGACGTCGTAGGTCTGGTACTGCAGCCGGTGGTGGTACTCGGTCCACCCCGGCGCCAGCTCGGCGTCACCGACCCGGATGCCGTTCAGCGACGCCTCGTAGACGCCGTGCGCGGTGGCGTACAAGCGTGCGCGCACCGGCTCCCGCGTCAGCTCGAACTCCCGGCGCAGGTTCAGCGGCGGCTCGCCGCGAGGCTGGTCGTGGTCGGTCGGCGGGTCGAACACGGGCTGGGCGTGGGCGTCGCGGCCGATCCACGCGGCCGTCCAGTCGTCGCGGTGCAGCAGGCCCGTCTCGAACCAGCTCTCCCCGGTACCCGCCGCGGTACCCGTCTCGTCCCACAGCTCGACGCGCCAGTGGTAGCGGGTGGCCGAGCGCAGGACCGGCCCGGCCCAGGGCACGAGCACACCGTCGCCGGACTCGCGGCGGCCGCTGTCCCACACCAGCCGCGCGGGGTCGTCGAGGTCGGCCGCGCGTTCGGCGGCGGTGATCCGGTAGGCGCTCTGCGCGGCGCCGTGGCGATCACTCGCCAGCCGCCACGACAGCCGTGGCCGGGGTTCGCCGAGGCCGAGGGGTTCGTGACGCTGTTCGGCCTGAAGTGCGTACGGCGTCAGGGTGTCGGTCATCCTTTGAGCCCTCCGGCGAAACCGTTGATGATGCTGCGTTGCAAGGCGAAGTAGACGACCAGGATCGGCACGATGCTGATCACCAGCGCGGCGAAGATCAGGTTCCAGTCGGACACGTACTGGCCGACGAACCCGGCGATGGCGACCGGCAAGGTCTGTTGCGCGCCGCCGCTGAGGTACAGCAGCGGGGTGAAGAAGTCGTTCCACACCGCGACCGCGTTGAGCACCAGCGCGGTCACGGTCACCGGCTGGAGCATCGGCAGCACGACGTACCGGAAGCCCTGCAACGTCGTGCAGCCGTCGATCAGCGCGGCGTCCTCGAACTCGCGCGGGACCGCGCGCAGGAACCCGACGTACAGGAACGTCGTGAACGGCACCTGCAGCCCGGAGTAGAAGAGGATCAGCGCCCACGGCGTCCCGAGCAGGCCGAGGTCGCGCATCGTCTGGTACAGCGGCAAAGCGGCCAGCTGGAACGGCAGCACCAGACCGAGCATGATCAGCAGGAACGTCCAGCGCGACCACCGGGCGGCGACCCGGGCCAGCGGGTAGGCCGCGAGCGCCGAGACGGCCAGGATGACCGCCACGGACCCCACGGTGACCAGGACGCTGTTGGCCAGCGCTCCACCGAGCGCGCCCTGCTGCCAGGCCTGCGTGAAGTTGCCGAAGGTCGGCGAAGTCGTCGGCGCGATCGGCGACGAGGTGTCCGACGGCTGCCGGATGGCCAGGTTGACCAGCACGTACACCGGGAACGCGAAGACCAGCCCGACGGCGATCATCACCAGTTCCAGGGTGAGCGTGCGGCCGCGGTAGCGGTTCACGACACGGCCTTCTCGGCTCGCGACAGCCCGAGGTACTGCCCGGTCGAGGCCACCGACACGACGAGGGTCAGCACCACGGCGAGGGCGATGCTGTAACCGAACTCCCCCAACGTGAAGGCGTCCTTGTAGATCAACGTCGAGAGCGTGTCGGTCGCGTGGCCCGGACCGCCGCCGGTCAGCGCGTACACCTGGTCGAACAGCTTGATCCCGCCGATGATCGACAGCATCAGGTTGATCGTGAACGCCGGCGCGAGCAGCGGCCGCGTCACCGACCAGAACCGGCGGATGGCTCCGGCGCCGTCGATCGCCGCGGCTTCGTGGACCTCCCGCGGGATCGACTGCAGCCCGGCCAGGAAGATGACCATCGAGTAGCCGGCGAACTGCCACACGATCACGCCCACGACCGACCACAGCGCGATGTCCGGGTCGCCGAGCCAGTCCTGCCGCCACGAGCCGAGGCCGACGGCGTCGAGCAGGCTGTTCACCGCGCCGTCCGGGCCGAGGATGTTGCGCCACAGGTAGGCGGACACGATCGGCGTGACCACGGCCGGGGCGAACAGCAGCACTCGCAACACGTTGCGGGACTTGATGATGCTGTTGACGCCGAGGGCCAGCAGCAGGCCGACGCCGTTCTGGATCACCGTGATGGCCACCGCGATCACCAGCGTGTGCCCGACCGCCTGGGTGGCCGCGGGATCGTCGAGCATGGCGGCGAAGTTGCCGAACCCGACCCAGGAGAAGTCCGGGGACAGGCCGTCCCAGTCGGTGAAGGCGTAGTAGACGCCGCGTGCGCTGGGGACGAGCACCACGAACGCGAAGAGCAGCAGGGCCGGCAGGGTGAACCACCACGGGGCACCCCGCCGGCTCACCGCGCCGCGACGACGGCTCGGCGTGGCCGTGACGACGTCCGGGTGCGGTTCCTTGATGGCGACAGTCATTGGCGCCCACCTTGTTTGAACGTTTCAACATTGCGGCCAGGCCGCTTGACCTGGTTCGAGACGCTTTGGGTAACGTTGCCCACTGAAGGGTGCGGACGACTTTAAGAGTCCGGCGAGGGCGCGTCAAGACACCTGGTGCCGAGCTTGCGTTCGACAGGTAACGTTTCCCATATGGACCGAGCGGAGCAGCAACGACGGGTGACGATCGTCGACGTCGCGCGCCACGCGGGCGTGTCGACGACCGCGGTGTCGAAGGTGCTTCGCAACGCCTACGGCGCGAGCCCCGCGATGCGCGCGAAGGTGCAGCAGGCGATCGAGGAGCTGGGTTACCGGCCGTACGCGGCGGCCCGCGGGCTGCGTGGCCAGACCTACACCATCGGCGTCATGCTGCCGGACATCCGGAACCCGTTCTTCCCGGACATCCTCGACGGCCTCACCGACACGCTGCGCGACACCGACTACCACGTCCTGCTCGGACCCAGTTGCGACAACGAGACCGACGAAGGCAAGCTGACCGACGCGATGGTCGACCGGGGCATGGACGGCCTCGTGCTCATCGCCCCGGTGATGTCGCAGGCGCGTCTCGAGCGGCTCGCCAAGACCGTCCCGACCGTCGTGGTGGGCCGCCACTCCCGTTCGGCGCACTACGACACGGTGACCGACGACGACACGACCGGCGCCGAGCTCGTCGTCGGCCACCTCGCCGACCTCGGCCACCGCCGCATCGCGCACATCGAACACCACGAGACCGAACCCGCCCGCCTGGCCGAAATGCCCAACGCGGTCCGCGCCGACGGCTACCGGAAAGCCATGCGGGACCGGGGATTGCCGGTCGACATCGTGTCCACAAGCTACACCCAGGAAGGCGGTTACCTGGGAACGCAGCAGATCCTCGCCCGGCAAGAGCATCCGACGGCCATCTTCGCCGGCGCCGACATCGTCGCGATGGGGGCGCTGACGGCGCTCAGCGAAGCGGGCCTGTCAGTGCCGGCCGACATCTCCCTGGCCGGCTACGACAACACCAGTTTCGCCGCCCTCGGCCCGATTTCGCTGACGAGCGTCGACCAGGCGGGCCACCACATCGGCACGGCCGCCGCCCGGCTCCTGCTGGAGCGCATCGCCGACCGGACCCGCCCGGCGGCCCAGATCAAGCTGTCACCCAAACTGGTCCCCCGCCGCACGACCGCTCCCCCACGCTGAACCCGGCACTTTCAGTCGCGGCCGGCGGCTTCCGGGTACACCCAGTGCTGATCGTCGTCGCCGAGCCCGCCGGCTTTCGATCCACGGCCCGGAGCAGTCCGGGAAGATCTCGAGCCGGATCGCATCCCCTCGTCGGCGGGACCGAATTCGGTGCCGGTCACCCGGAAGTCCCCCTCCGCGAACCGTGCCGTCAGGAACATCGGCAATGCCTCGACCATGTCGACGCGCAGCTGCGAGTGCTTCTCGGCGAAACGGTCCTCCAGATGACCGGCGAGCGCCGTACGACCGGACCACCGTCACCGTCGCCGGCAATACCCGGCACTCGTTGACCACCCCGCTCCGCACTCCGTAGGTTCGACACCGAGCGCGGTTCGGGTCACTGAACGAGGAGGTCCGGGATGAGCCACCTGGTGCGGTTCGCCGACGGAACCGGCGACGTCCGCGTCGGCCTGCTCACCGATGAGCAGCTGCGGCCGCTCGCGGTGGCGTCGATGGGTGACCTGCTGCGCCGGCCGGTGGCCGAGATCCGTGAGCTGGCCGAGGCCGCCGGAGAGCCCGTGCCCTCGGCCGGGACGCGTCTGCTGCCGCCGCTGGACGGGCGGATGGAGGTGTGGGCCGCCGGGGTGACCTACCTGCGGTCCGAGGAGGCGCGCCGCGAGGAGAGCGCCGACGAGGACGTCTACGCCCGGGTGTACCGCGCGAAACGGCCCGAGCTGTTCTTCAAGTCGGCCGCCTGGCGCGTGGTCACCGACGGCGAGCCGATCGCCATCCGCGCCGACTCCGCGAACGACGTGCCGGAGCCGGAGCTCGGCCTGGTGCTGACCGGGACCGGGGAGATCGCCGGATACGTCGTGGTCGACGACGTCAGCTCCCGCAGCATCGAAGGCGAGAACCCGTTGTACCTCCCGCAGGCCAAGATCTACACCGGTTCGTGCGCGGTGTCGGCCCGGGTGCGACCGGCGTGGGAGGTGCCGGACCCGCTGGCGCTCGGCCTCCGCATGCGCATCCTGCGCGACGGTCAGGAGGTGTTCGCCGGCGAAGCCAGTACCGCGCAGCTGAACCGCGAACCGGCCGAACTGGTCGAATACCTGTGGCGGGACAACGACTTCCCCGACGGCGCCGTCCTTTCGACGGGCACGTCCGTCGTGCCGGGGCTCGATCAAGGACTGCGGCCGGGCGACGTGGTCGAGATCGAGATCGGCGAGGTCGGCTCGCTGCGCTCCCCCGTGGTGCTCGGCGCGGACGAGGTGCGCCGGGCACTCGCCACCCGACGCTAGACCTCCGGTCGTGCCTGCAGGTCGTAGGCGCGGAACAGGACCGCGTGCTCGACCCCCATGGCCTGGCCGCCCATCGCGGCGATCTGCGGGATGAAGTCCGCCGGGGCCGGGTGGTCCGGCAACGCGGCCAGGTACGCGGCGTGCGCCTCGAGCGAGGCGACGCCGCGGCGCAGCGGCTCACCGGTGACGTCGACGCCGTGGGTCGCGTCGGTCATGCCGGAGGTGAGGTACCAGCGCGCGGAGTGCGGCTCGAGGTGCTCGTCCTCGACCTGCTCGGGGAAGACCCACCGGTTGCCCGCGTCGCGGATCGCGTCCAGGGTCGCGAGCCCGGCCGCGCGGTGGTCGGCCTGGTCGAAGCCGTACGGGGTTTCGACGGCGAACCCGGTGCCGAACACGGCGTCGGGCTTGAAGCGGCGGATCTCCCGGCAGATGTCCCGGCGCAGGTCCAGGCCGTAGACGAGCACCCCGTCCGGGTGGTCCAGGATCGTCAGCTGCTCGACGCCGACGGCGTCACAGGCGGCGCGCTGCTCGGCGGCGCGCAGGCGAGCCGTCTCCTCCGGCGGGTTCGGCATGCCGGCCTCGCCGCGGGTGAGCAGCAGGTAGCCGACCTCGATGCCGCGCGCCGTCCAGCGGGCGACCGCCGCGGACGTGCCGTACTCCATGTCGTCCGGGTGCGCGACGACGCAGAGCACGCGGCGGAAGGACTCCTCGGGAAGCGCAGGCAACGTCATGCCGGCCATCTTGCCGCGTCCGCCGTCTCCCGGCCGTCTACCGGTCAGTGCTCCTTCGCCGACAGGGCGGCGGCGAGACGGGCGACAGCCTGGTCGTCGTCGTGCGCCAGCTGCCGCAGGACGTCGTGCGTGAGGGATGCCGGCAGCTCCGCCAGCGCCTGGACCAGGCGGATCCGCACCGCGGAATCCGCCGCCGACACGCCGGTCAGCGCGCTCAGGACCTGGTCCGCGCAGCCGTGGTCGGTCGCCAGCGTGCTCAGGACCTCGGCCGCCTCGACGTCGTTCGCTCCCTCGACCACCATCGCGACGAGGACCGGCACCGCCACGCTCGCACCTCGGCTGCCCGCGGCCAGCGCGGCGGGCCGGCGCACCGCCGGGTCCGGGTCGCCGACCGCGCCCAGGAGCTCCGCGGTCGCCTCGTCCCCGGACAGCTCGGCCAGCGCGAGGACCGCCCGCCGCCGGATGCCCGCGTCGGCCGAGCGCAGACCGGCCGCCACGCCGGCCACGGCGTCGCTCCCGGCCCGCGCGAGCGCCCAGCGAAGCGCGCCGGCGACGTTCGGATCGGACTCGGCGAGGACCGCCTTGACCAGCACGTCGGCGGGCACCGACCCGTCTTCGGCCGGGGCGAGGGCCGCCTGCTGCCGGCGCGCGGCGTGCGGGGACTCCAGCCCGTGCAGCAGCTCGACGACGCGCAGGACGTCCGGCCAGCCGTCGGGAGCCGAGGCGTCGATCGCCCGGAGCCGCTCGAGCAGCTCCTGCTCGCGCTCGAGCCGGTCCTCCGTCCGCCGGATGAGGTCGCCGACCAGGGCGGACGGCGCGAGGTCCTGGTCCGCCAGTGCGCTGCCGATCTGCCGCAGCGACAACCCCAGCGACCGCAGGCCTTCCACGTGGAAGATCCGGCGGATGTCCGCCTCGGTGTATTCGCGGTAGCCCCCGACGGTCCGGCCGGTCGGGCGCACCAGCCCGAGGGAGTCGTAGTGCCGCAGCATCCGCGCACTCACCCCGGACCGGCGGGCCACCTCACCGATCAGCACGCCGCGCCCCCGGCCCGCTCCGGGCCGAGCGCGACCACCCGCTTCGCCTCTTCGACGGCCAGGTCGAACCCGGCGTCCGGGTCACGCAGGAGCCGTTCGGTGGCGCGGGCGTGCGCACGCACCACCGGGTCGGCGTCGGCCAGCGCCGTCCGCACCGCCGGCTCGGCGACGTCCCCGAGCGCGACGAGCGCGCGGCTGAGACTCAGCCGCGTGTCCCGGTCACCGCGGCCGAGCCGGGCGGCCAGCCGGACCGCCAGCTCCGCGCGGTCACCGTCGGGCACGAGGACGACGGCGGCCCGCCACGCGCTGCGCTTGACGTCGTCGTCGGCGTCGTCGAGCAGCGCCGGCGTGATGGCGGGCCACGCGGTCCGGTCGCCGATCTTCGACAGCGTGTGCAGCGCCTGGCTCCTGGCCTGCGCGTGCTCCGAACGCAGCTCGGCCAGGAGCCGGGGAACAGTGACCGCCGCGGGCAGCCGGGTCAGGGCCCAGGTGAGCATGTCGCGCACGAAGAAGTCGGGCTCGACCGCGCACCGGCCGACGAGCGCGTCGACGAGCCCGGGGTCGGCGTGCGTGCCGGCCGCGAGCGCGGCTTCCAAGCGGGTCGACGGGTCGGCGGCGGCCAGGTGTGGGTACGCGTTCATCGAGATCACCTCCGGCCGCCAGTGAAGACCTTGTCACGGTGTCAAGGTCAAGGGGCGGTGGGCTCGTGGCCCGGCGCGGCGCACACCAGCTGCTGCTCACCGGCACGGCGGGGGCGCAGGCGCCGGCGGACCGCGTCCAGGACGCCGCGGGCGCTGACCAGCGCCATGACGCTGATCAGGACCCACACGAAGTTCGCCGCGACGGCGGGCCACGCGCCGTTGGCGGCGGCCGAAACACCCAGCAGGGCGGCACCCGACAGGTTGAGCGTCTGGAACAAGGCCGAGTCCGGCTCGATCACGCGGCGCGAAACCAGGCCGTACGCCGCCGCCGTACCCAGTGCGCCCACCCACCCGGCCGCGGTGGCGGCCAGGGACATCATTTCCTCCATGCCGCCATCGTGACTGCCGTCGGGGGTGCAGCGCAATCGAAGTTATCTGCTCCGGGGGTTAAGCTCCGCTGAATGCAGATCGATCCACGCCGGCTCGCCGTCCTGCTGGCCGTGCACCGCGCCGGTGGCGTGCTCGCCGCCGGCGACCTCTTGCACCTGACGCCGTCGGCGGTGTCCCAGCAGATCGCCCGCCTCGAGGAGGCGATCGGCGTGGCGGTGCTGGACCGCCAGCCCACCGGCGCCGTCCTGACCCCCGCCGGGCGGGTGCTCGCCGAAGCCGCCGAACACATCGAATCCGAGCTGATCGACGCGCGCAAAGCCCTTGCGGCGCTTCAGGAAGACGTCACCGGCACGGTCGTCATCGCCGCCTTCCAGTCGGTCATCCGGACGCTGCTGATCCCGCTCCTGCACCAGCTGCGCGAGCAGTTCCCCGCACTGGAGGTGGTGATCCGCGAAATGGAAACCCGGAAGGCACTGCAGTCCCTGCGGTCAGGGGCGGTCGACCTGCTCCTCCTCGAAGCGGAAAGCCCGGCGAGCCAAGGGAAACCGGCGCGCGGCACCCGTGACGTGCCGGTGCTGGAAGAGCCGTGGCTGGTCGTCCTGCCCGCCGGGACGGCGGACCCGGTGAGCACGGCCGACCTGGAACACCACACCTGGCTGGGCGTCGACTCCGAAACCGCGGCCCACGCGGCCACCGAACGCACCCGCGGCGGGCTTCCGTCCGCACCGGCGCCCGGGCACAGCTACTACGACTACAACGTGGCACTGTCGATGGTCGCGGGCGGCCTGGGCATCGCCATCGTGCCCGCGCTCGCGGTGCGCGAAGCCGTGCCGGACGGGGTGAAGGCCGTGTCCCTGCCCGGCCTCGGGACCCGCACCCTCATCGCCCGCCACCGCACCACCCGCTCCGAACCGCGCAAGGAGGTGGTGACCGTCCTCGACGCGATCGTCACCCTCGCCGCCGGTCTCGACGTGGCGATGCCGTGGACGGTGGAGTCGCCCCACCCGGGCTGACGGCGATCCCCTCCGCGCACAGGGGATCCCCTCCTAACTGTTGCTTATTCTGCCATGTGGAAGTTAACCTCCGCAGAACGGAACTTCGGGAGGTTCGATGGCGAAGGATGACGCGGTGAGCAAGCCCGAGGACGAACGGCTCGGGATCGGCAAGAGCTTCGCCTACGGCGTCCAGCACGTCTTGACGATGTACGGCGGGATCATCGCGCCGCCGTTGATCATCGGGAGCGCCGCGGGCGTGTCACCCGGCGAAATCGGGCTGCTCGTCGCGTCGTGCCTGTTCATCGGCGGGCTGGCGACGATCCTGCAGTCCTACGGCGTGCCCTTCTTCGGCTCCCGGCTACCGCTGGTGCAGGGCACCTCGTTCGCCGGTGTGGCGACGATGACCGCGATCGTCGCCGACGGCGGGCTCCCCGCGGTGTTCGGTTCGGTGATCGCGTCCGCGGTGCTCGGCCTGCTCATCACGCCGCTGTTCTCCCGGCTGGTGAAGTACTTCCCGCCGGTCGTGACCGGGACGGTGATCACGGTGATCGGGCTCAGCCTGATGCCGGTCGCGGCGCACTGGGCGATGGGCAACGACACCAAGGCACCGGACTCCGGGTCGGTCTCCAACATCGGGCTGGCCGCGCTGACGCTGCTGATCGTGCTGCTGCTGAGCAAGGTCGCCATTCCGGCGGTTTCCCGGCTCTCGATCCTCCTGTCGATCGTGCTGGGCACCGCGCTGGCCGCCGTGCTCGGCAAGGCCGACTTCTCGCAGGTGGGGAACGGCCCGATCTTCGCGGTGCCGACGCCGTTCGGTTTCGGCGCGCCGACCTTCGACGTCGCCGCGATCGTGTCGATGTTCATCGTCATCCTGGTGACCCTCACCGAAACCACGGCCGACATCCTCGCCGTCGGGGAAATCGTCGGCACGCCGGTCGGCAAGCGCCGGATCGGCGACGGCCTGCGCGCCGACATGGCGTCCTCGGCGATCGCGCCGATCTTCAACGGCTTCATCCAGAGCGCGTTCGCCCAGAACGTCGGCCTCGTCGCGATCACCGGGGTACGGAGCCGGTTCGTGGTGACCGCCGGCGGCGGGGTCCTGGTCGTCCTCGGCATGCTCCCGGTCCTGGGCCGGGTGGTCGCCGCCATCCCGTACCCGGTCCTGGGCGGCGCCGGTCTCGTGCTGTTCGGCACGGTCGCGGCGTCCGGCATCAAGACACTGTCCAAGGTGGACTACAACGGCAACCTCAACCTGGTGATCGTCGCGGCTTCCGTCGGCCTGGGCATGGTCCCGATCGCGGTGCCGGACTTCTACGACCGGTTCCCGTCGTGGGTCGGCACGATCTTCCACTCGGGGATCAGCTCCGCCGCGCTCCTGGCCGTCGTGCTGAACCTGGTGTTCAACCACCTGAAACCGGGCAAGGCGGGCACCGAGCCGTCGGTGTTCGCGACGGCGACCCGGGTGATCGACTACTCCGACCTGAAGGCTCTTTCCCGGCTCGAGAACGGCGACAAGGTCGTCGACGGCAAGATCGTCGACGCGCAGGGCCGGCCGGTCCCGGTGCGGGACGCGGACGGGCAGCCGGTGTCCTACCGGATCGGCTCGGAGCCGGAGGCGCACTGACGCGACGCCGGCAATCTCCGGAAGTACTGTCGAGATGCGGCCGTTCCGTTCGTCATCCTCTGGGACGCACCCGAGCCAGTGAGCTGGAGGACACGTGCACTACATGCTGCTGATCTACAACTGCGACCGTCCCGAGCCCGGTGACCCGGCCTTCCCCGACGCGTTGGCCCGGGTCAACGCCTTCGCCGACGAATGCCGCCGGCGAGGCGCGTTCGTCGCCGGCCACCCGCTGCAGGCCGAGCACACGGCGACGACCGTCAGCGTCCGCGACGGCAAGACCCTGATCACCGACGGCCCGTTCCCCGAGACCCACGAGCACCTCGGCGGTGCCTACATCCTCGACTGCCGCGGCCTCGACGAAGCCCTCGAGCTGGCCGCGCTCTGCCCGATGGCCGCGGACGGCACGATCGAGGTCCGGCCGATCGCCGGGGTCCCGGACCTCGACCACCGCGCGTCGACGGGCGTATGACGGCCGCACCCGTCCTGTCGGAGGCCTACCGCGAGCACCGCGCGAAGATGCTCGCCGCCCTGGTCCGCGTGCTGGGCGACTTCGAGCTCGCCGAAGACGCGCTGCAGGACGCGTGCGCGCTCGCGTTGCGCACCTGGGAGGACCGGCCACCCGACGACCCGGTGGCTTGGCTCCTGACCGCGGCCCGCAACACCGCGATCGACCGGCTCCGGCGGGCCCGGAACGGCCGGGACAAGCTGGCCCGGCTGACCCAGCTCGCCGGGCAGCCGGAGGTGACCATGAACCTCGGCGAAGAACGCCTGCTCGGCGTCGGCGACGAGCGGCTCAGCCTCATCTTCACCTGCTGCCACCCTGCCTTGGCCGAGGAGGCGCGGGTCGCTCTCACGCTGCAGGCCGTGGCCGGACTGACCGCCGGGCAGATCGCCCGGACGTTCCTGATCGCGGAGCCGGCGCTGGCCCAGCGGCTCGTCCGCGCCAAGCGCAAGATCCGCGACGCGGGCATCAGCCTCGACGTCCCCGCCGACCACCTCCTGCCCGAGCGGCTCGACGGCGTCCTCGCGGTGATCTACCTGATCTTCACCCGCGGCTACACCGCCGGCGGCGACCGGCCGGAGTACGGCGAGCTGCAGCGGGAGGCGATCCGTCTCGCCAAGCTCGTCGCCACCCTCATGCCCGACGAGCCGGAAGCCCTCGCCCTGGTCGCGCTGCTGCTGGTCCACCATTCGCGCTCGGCCGCCCGGTACGCGCCGACCGGCGACCTGGTCCTGCTCGAAGACCAGGACCGGTCCCGCTGGGACGGCGCCGAAATCGCCGAAGCCGTCGGGCTGCTGGACCGAGCCCTGCGGTGGGCGACATCCGGGCCGTACCTGCTGCAGGCGACCATCGCGGTCCTGCACGCCCAGGCGCGGACGGCCGAGGAGACGAACTGGCCCGCAATCGCCGCGGTGTATGAGCAGCTGCTCGGGTTGACGCCTTCGCCGGTGGTGGCGCTCAACCACGCCGTGGCGGTCGCCATGGCCACCACTCCGGGCGAGGGATTGGCCCTGATCGACCGGATCGAGGGCCTGGAGGGTTACCACCTGCTGCACGCCGCCCGCGCCGACCTCCTGCGCCGTCTGGGCCACGCGGACGACGCGATCACGGCGTACCGGCGTGCTCACGACCTCGCCACCAACCCCGCCGACCAGCGCTTCCTCGCCGGTCGGATCCACGCACTGGAAGGACCCCGATGAGCGACGACTCGCACCGCCACCGCGCGGAAACGGTGCGCCAGGCGATGGCCGGGCGCACCGGAATCACCGATGTGGCCCTGCGGACGGCGGTAGCGGCCCGAGCGGCAGGCGGGCCGCCCGTCGCCGAACCGTACGACGACCTGGCCCGGCGGATCGGTGAGGCCTCCTACCGGGTGACCGATGCCGAGGTCGACGCCGTCCGGGAGGCGACCGGCAGCGACAAGGCGGCGTTCGAGATCGTCATGTCCGCCTGTATCGGGGCAGGCCTCGCCCGGTGGGACGCCGCCGCCCGGGTGATCGCGGAGGCGACCGATGCGCCTGCCTGAGGTCGAACGCGGTGACGGTCTCCGTACCAGGATGCTGATCCGGGTCATCACCTTGGCCCTGGGCGCGCGCCTCCCGGACGCGGCCCGGGTTGCCTTCTACCACAAGGGTTTCGTCGGCACCGCGCTCGGCGCGTGGACGCAGGCCGCGATGCGCGGACCGAGCGAATGGTCCGTCGCGGAGCGGGAACTGATGGCCGCGATGGTCGCGACGTGGAACTCGTGTCCCTTCTGCGTCGGGGCTCACCGGGCCATCGCCGTGCGCGGGATGGACCAGGCGGTGGCGGACGCCGCGCTCGCCGACTACCACACCGCACCGATCTCGGATCCCCTGCGCGCCACGCTCGCCGTCCTGGAGACGATGACCTCGCGCCCCGGCGAGCTGGAGGGCGGGCAAGTCCGAGCGGCGCTGGCCGCCGGCGTCACCCGGCGGCAGCTCGACGACGCGACCGCGGTCGCGGCCTTGTTCAACATCGTCACCCGCTACGCCAACGCGCTGGGCTTCGCCATCCCGACCGGCGCCGAGTTCGACAAGGCCGCGGGCATGCTGCTCAAGCGCGGCTACGCCTGAGCGAGGGCGGCTGGACCACCGGCGGGGCGTCGGCGATGCTGGGCGCGTGGAGTACGTGTCCCGAGTGCCGCGACCGCCGCTGGACGGGCTGGTCGACGACCTCTACTACCTGGCGGGCACGTCGCCGTACGCCCGGCTGACGCTGCCGCCGATGCCGGGCGCGTTTCTCATCGTCAACCTCGGGGCGCCGTTCCGCGTCCGCGGCGGCACCGACGTCGAGCCGGCCGAGTACGCCGACGGTTGCGTGGTCACCACGCCCACCCGCGCGGTGGAGTTCGGCTACCCCCGCCGGACCCGCTCCGTCGGCGTGCACTTCAAGCCGTGGGGGCCGGCGCCGTTCCTGCCGATGCCCGCGGCCGAGCTGTGCGACCGGCCGGTGACGCTGGAGCAGGTCTGGGGCCGGCCCGCCGTCGCCGAGCTGCGAGACCGGCTGGCCACGGCGGACGGACCGCACGCGATGCTGACACTGCTCGAGGAGGAGCTGGTGCGACGCCTGCGCGAGACCCCGGGCCTCGGGCTGATCCGCCACACGAGCGGCGTCATCTCGGCGACGGGCGGGGCGGTGGCGATCGGCGACCTGAGCGTGGCCGCCGGCGTCAGCGGCACTCATCTGGCCCGGCGGTTCAAGGAGCTCGTCGGCGTCACGCCGAAGCGGCTGGCCCGCACCCACCGCTTCGCCGCCACCGTGCTGGCGATCGACCCCGCCGGACCGATCGACTGGAGCGACGTCGCCGGCGGCGCGGGATACTTCGACCAGGCCCACTTCGGCCACGAGTTCCGGGCGTTCACCGGCCTCACGCCGACCCGCTACCTCGAAGTCCGGCGGCGGTTCCTGCGCGAACACCCCGGCCACGCGCTGGACGGCTGGCCGCTGCCGATCGATTGATTTCTTACAAGAGCGACGGCTCACGAGACGCTAATTTGGGCTTCCCGAAGCAGAGGAGAGTCCCGTGGGCAAGGTGGTCATGTACAGCTCGGTGTCCGTGGACGGTTTCGTCGCGGACGAGAATGACCAGCCGGGACCCCTGTTCGACTGGTTGTCCGGCGGCGACGTCCCGTTGGACGAGAGCGGCGCGCTGAAGGTGTCCCAGACGTCCTACGACTACACCCGGCCGTACTGGGACGGCATCGGGGTGACGATCGCCGGCCGCCACGTCTTCGACATGACGGACGGCTGGGACGGAAAGCCACCGGGCGGCATCGACCACGTGGTCGTCGTAACGCACCGGCCGGCGCCGGAGGGCTGGAACCCCGAGGCACCGTTCCACTTCGTCGACGGCATCGAGGCGGCCATGGCCAAGGCACAGGAGCTCGCGGGTAACCGCGTGGTCGAGGTAGCGGCCGGCGACGTCGGCGGCCAGGTGCTCGCGGCGGGCCTGGTCGACGAGGTGCGCATGGACGTCGTCCCCGTGGTGTTCGGGGCCGGCAAGCGCTACTTCGGGTCGGTCCAGGCGCAGCACCTGCTGGAGGATCCCGAGGTGGTGCCGGGCAACCGGGTGCTTCACCTGCGCTACCGGGTACGCCGGTGAAGTGACCGGCGGCCGGCAGCCCGTCATTTTCTTGCGAGACAGCGATTCCGGCGGCTTGCTTCTTCCCGCGCCCCGGGAGAATCTTCCCCGGCCGGCCAGCGCGGGAGGATCGATGATGCGGCGTGGGGTGCTGCCCGTGCTCGCAGGGATGGTGAGCACCGGGGACCGGCTGGTGTCGTCCTTCGGCCCTCGGTTCCTGACCTACGACTCGCCCCTGGAGCCGGCCGGCGGCTCCGGCACCCTCTGGCTCATCGCCGGCACCGTGGTGCTGCCCGGGATCGGGTTCTCGCTCGCCTACCGGGCTCTTCGCCCCCACCACGCAAGCCCGGCCGTGGACGGCGCTTGGTGGTGTCGCTGCGGCACTGGCCGATCACGCTCGCCACCGCGATCGCCTTCGTCGCGACGGCCGCCTGGCTCACCAGCGACGACCGCTTCTCCAACGTCGCCGGCAGCGTCGCCTACGCGGCGACGATCGTCCTCGTCGCCGACTCGCTCACCGCCCTCGGGATCTGGTGGCAGGGAATGACGTGGCGCGTCCGCGACCCCCGTCAGCCCCGGCAGCGGACGGCCAGGCAAGCCTTGGCGAGAAACAGGTAAGCGTTCACGAGAGCGCCACCACGCACCGGCACGCGCCGCCGGCGTGACTGACCCGGATCGGATCGGCGGGTGAGAACTCACCAAGCCCTTCCTCCCCGAAATCGATCCTGATGACGTCGGGCGCAAGCGGGGCGAGCACCGTCCCACGCCGGACTCGGCGCCGGCCGTGAACCGGGTCGGGCGCGCCGAACACCAGCACTCGGTCGCCCGGGGCGAAATGGCTCCAGTAGCTGCGCGAGGTGACCGCGATCGCCGGCCGGTCGCACTCGGAGAAGTCGCGCGACTCTGCTTTCACGACTCCCACCCTACACATACTTGTTGGTCGACACGCAAGTTTCTGCTGCTAGACTCCACGCCATGACCGCGACCCGCCGTACCCAGCAGGAACGCCGGGACCAGGCCGAAGCCGCACTGCTGACCGCCGCCGCCGAGCTCGTCGTCGAGCACGGCGTCCGCTCGCTCACGCTGGCCCGGGTCGGGGAACGCGCCGGATACAGCCGCGGCATCGTCACGCACCACTTCGGCGGCAAGCAAGCGCTGGTGGAACGGCTGGCCCGGGCGACGCAGGCCGGGTTCGTCCCGGGCCTCGGCGACCTACCGCCCGGTCTGGACCGGCTCCTGCGGCTGATCGACGGCTACCTCGGCGAACTCACCCGCCTCGGCGTGTTCAACCAGGCGTTCCTGCTGCTGTGGGCCGAGGCGGCCACCCAACCCGACTTGGCGACGATCTTCCGCGAGCGCGACGAAGCTTTCCGCGCCGACCTGCGGGACGACGTCAAGGCCGGCATCGCGGACGGCGTCATCGACCCCGGCCTGCGGCCCGACGACGTCGCGATCGCCCTCGTCGGCCAGCTCCGCGGCATCGCCCTGCAGCGGCTGCTGGACCCGCGCGGCGTCGACGTCGACCAGGTGCGCCGCAGCGTCACCGGCTACTGGCGCCGCGCCCTCGAACCCTCATGAGCGATGAGGTGCGGCGGCCTTGCGGGTCAGCCAGGTTTCGGCGGGCCGGCACAGCAGCCGCGTTCCACCCGCCCGGCTGCCGGCCGCTCTCCTTCCACGCCATCACCGGCGTCAGGATGTCGAACGCCGTGGTGTCGGACCGGTTCCGGGACCTCTGGCCGCCGTCACCGTCGTGAGTTAGAGATCGATGACGACCTTGCCGTGCACGTGCCGGCCGGCCTGCAGTTCGGTCGCGCGACGGATCTGGTCGACCGGGAAGGTCGCCGCGATCGGCACCCGGAGCCGGCCCGCCGCCACGAGGCGAGCGATCTCCTCCAGCGCGCCGGGAGCGGCGTTCGCGCCGTTGGCCGCCGACGCGCCGTCGACCTGCGCGGCGATCGTGCAGATGCGGCCGTCCGGGACGCCGAGCTCCCTCGCCGTGTGGACGGTCTCCGTCCCGTGCAGGTCGATGGCGGCGGTGACAACGCCGAGACCGCGGACCCGGTCGGCCAGACCGTCGCCGTAGCCGACCGGCTCGGCACCGAGGTCGCGCAGGAAATCGGCGGAGGCCGCGGAGCCCGTCCCGAGCACGCGCGCGCCGGCGATCCGGGCCAGCTGGACGGCGAACACCCCGACCCCGCCCGCGGCGCCGCCGATCAGCACGGTGTCGTCCGGGCCGGGATCGACCACGGCGAGGGCGGCGGACGCCGTCCGGCCGGCGATGGTGAGGGTCGCGGCGGTGCGGTCGTCGACGCCGTCCGGGGTGTGATGGGCCTCGTTCGCCGCGATCGCCCCGGCCGCGTCGACCACGACGAAGTCGGCGACCGCCCGGGACAGGGCGCTCCCGAACACCCGGTCGCCGGGCGCGAAGCCGGTGACGCCGTCGCCGACCTGGTCGACGACGCCCGCGTAATCGGTCCCGAACCCGGCCGGGAGGCTCAACCCGAACCGGGCGGCGGTATCGGCGTCGGCGGTCATGATCCAGTCCATCGGGTTCAGGCCGGCGGCGGTGACCCGCACGCGGACCTGCCCCGGACCGGCCTGCGGAGCGGGAACCTCACGGACCTCCAGCACTTCGGGACCGCCGAAGGCGTCGAGCCGGACCGCCCTGCTGCTGTGTGCCTGCATGTACACCCGTCCTTAGGTAAAACGGACTATGCTCCGTTTACCTGGACGACGATAACACAATCGGAGCGTGTTCCGTTTTGAGTGACATGCGCGCACCTCGGGCGGACGCGGCCCGCAACCGCGACCAGCTGCTGGCGGTGGCGACCCGCGTGTTCGCGTCGGCGGACGCCGAGCCGTCGATGCGAGCGATCGCCCGCGAAGCCGGCGTCGGCATCGCGACGCTCTACCGCCACTTCCCCACCCGCGAGTCCCTGGTCGACGCGGTCTACCAAGACCAGGTCGCCCGCCTGACGACGGGCGCCCACGAGCTCCTCGGCCGGCTACCCCCGGCCGCGGCGCTGCGCCGCTGGACCGACTTGTTCGGGGACTGGATCGCGACCAAGAACGGCATGCTCGACACGCTGCTCGCGATGGTCGAGTCGGGCGAGATCGCCCACGCGCAGACCCGCACCGAGCTACTGGCGGCGATCACGAAGATCCTCTCCGCCGGTCACGCAGCGGGCGACCTCCGCCCCGACGTCAGCGCCGAGGACATCGCGGCGTCCCTCATCGGCATCTTCACCGTGGCTCCCCTGCCCGAGCAGGAAGCCAAGGCCGGCCGCCTGCTGGACCTCCTGCTGGCCGGCCTCCGGCCCATCGCCCCGACCGGCTTTGCGGCGGGTGAGGTGTAGAAGGTGCGCACCCCGCCGCGTCGGGTCAGGGGGCGAAGGTCTGCCACCGGAACCCGCACCCTGGCACCCACAGCCGGCCCGGCCCGATCGGTTCCGCCCCGGCCGTCGCGTGCAGGTGGACCGGCACCAACCCGCCGAAGTCCGCCGGTTCCGGGCCGAAGTTGACCACCGCCGGCACCGGGTTCCCGCTCCGGGCGCCCCGCGGATACGCCACCAACCGCGGGTTCCGGCTCTCGAGCCCGGTCGCCGGCGAGTCCGACCCCGGCGACGGTGTCCGCGCGCGAACCGCCGCCAGGTCACGCAACGCCGTGAACGCCCGCGACTCCACAGTGGACTTCTCCGTCCCCCGACCGGCACGGGTCGTAGTCGCCGAGGTAGCGACCGACCTCCACGGGCGCGACCACCGCCTCGGCCTTGAGCAGCAGCCCGGGCGCCGCGAGCCGGGTCAACGCACGGAACGCCCTCAGCTCCAGGTGCGCCTCGGACTGGTCTGGCCGTCGGTGCCAGTCGCTTGCCGGTGAACGGCACTGCGTCCAGGCGCAGCATCACCCCCAAGCAGCGCGCGGAACACCGCCGGGCTCGAGACGTCGCGGGCGGGTGCCGCCCGCGGGTGCTGAGCCCGCTGCACGAGCGCCTCCGGTCGCCGGCGTCCGGTAGCTCGCCTCCGGGTCAAAGCGGCCCGAGCCCGACGACGGACCGGGCCGGGTCACCGGCCTGGCCACCCACGCCCGCCCGTCCTCCGCCTATGCTTACCGGGCTCCAAACCACGAAATCTGAACGGTTCTCTCGAATCGACGACTTCACAGCTTGCGAACGCCGAGATCGGCGAAGAGTCTTCTCGTGACTGGATCAACCGAATAGAGCACGGTGCCGCGGATCGAGCGAGTCATGAGCACTCCGTACGCCCTCCGGATTGCACGTGCGAGTTCTTCGTCCTCACGGATCCGGTTGGCCTTGCTCAGCACGTGTTCGCGGTGCACTTGCCAGCTACCGCCGTCCCAAGTGAGGTCAGGTCCCATGATCACGCCACCCCACTCGTACTCGAGGCCCTGCGCGGTATGGACACAGCCGATCTGCCCGAAGCCGCCGGATTCCGTTGCCCAGAAACGCCGCTTCGGAACTCCGGGGGTATCGTGCTGATCTCCGGCGTTCCACGGGCGCGCCCAGCCCGGCTCGGGGGCGACTTCCGGCTCGGTGCCACTCCGATCTTCCCATTTCCAGCAGATTCCAGCGCTCATCCGAGCGCTTTCCTGCTTGCTCTCCTTTGCGCGAAGGAAGCGTTCCATGGTCGCGGCACTGTCCGTGTACCACAGCTGGAATGGCTCTGGCTCGTCACCATCATCCGGTTTCCAGGGCAGCGGGTCGCCGGCGAACAGGCGCTGGATCCACGTATCGTACGTCGAGCTGCCAACAGCGCGGAGCACCCTGTCCAGGCCGATCGGCACGACCTCCGCCTCGAGGCTCTTTATCTCACGGATGAGCGCTTCCGGCGACCACACCTCGTCGGGGAACAGGCGCTGATCACCGTCGATGAAGAACACCGGCACCTTCGCCCGCGTGACGACCACCGACACGGAGGACTCACCGGGGCGCATGGAATACGAGCCCTTCATCGGGCGCTCGGTCAGTCGGTGCGCCTCGTCGCACAGAATCAAGTCGAGCTCGTCCTTCGTCCGGTTGTCGGCGATACTGTTCAGCGTGGCGAAAGCGGAGCGCCGACCCTGGGACGCGCGTTTGAACGTCTCCCGTGAAGCGATTCCGCCGGATACATAGCCGACTTTGTGCCCATCGTTGAGCGCCTGACCGAGCAGGGTCAGTCCGACCAGCGACTTCCCACTCCCGGCCCGGCCGCTGACGACGAAGACCTTCTTCGCTCCGGCCGGGGACGAGCCGGCCAGCGCCTCGGTCACGCTCTTCACAGCGGCCAACTGGTTCTCCACGAGACTGAACCGCGTGTGCCCAGCCACGATGGCTCCGACGTCCGGCTCGATCAGGGGACTCGCGCGACGTCGCTCGAGCAAGGTTTCAGCCGCATCAGCACCCGACTTCGCACTGAAGTTTCCCTTGAGAAAGGCTTCGAGCTCACCGGGAAAGCGAGCCGTGAACGTCGGTATCCCCGGCCGTGGTGAAACATTTCTCATCCACTGGAACTCCACGGCCTTGAGATTGTGCAGATATGACGCGCCGACAAGATTCACGTAGCGATCATCGAACATGGCGTGGTGCGTCTTGAGCGCCATCATGTTGTCGCACACCTGCACGGCCGGATGCTTCTTGTGCTTCCTGTATGCGTCGAAGTAGACCTTGTCGAGAGCGCACTGCTTGCACAGACTTCCCGGCCCACCCCGTCGGCACACCGCACACAGACCATCGGCGACTTCCGGCCTCGGACGCTCGACCTGACTCCACTGCTTCAGCTCGATCGCCGCGTAGCTCAAACCACCGTTCGGATGAAAACCGGCGAGGACGACGTCGATGGGATTCATTGTACGAGCGACCGAGTACTCCACGAACAGCCAAACTCGATCGAGCCCGAGGCGATCCAGCAAGGACGCCAGCCAGTACACGCTTTGCCGCCAGGAGGTCACGTCTCCCGGACCAGGCGCCGAACCGTTGGGATGCGCCTCCTGATAGCACCGCTCGATTTCAGGAATCAGCTTGGCACTGTCCCGGAGAAATTCCCGCGCCGGCCAGAACGCTTCCGATGGCTGCCACGTGTTCGTTGCCGTCTCCCTTGAACTGTGCCATCGGGTTTACCGACCCTGGATCTCGAACCCGACCTGTCCCATACCCCAAACACGTTCTACACGATCGAGTGAACGGGTGCACCTGCGACACGGCGAGCCTGGGCCGAACGGATGGTCTTACTGATGGCTATTGCGGTGTGACCGTGCGTGCGTACCGTGGAGGAGGTCGCCGGCACCCGGGAGCGCGTGCGTGGGCACTTCGAGCAGATGGAAAGGGCCGCAGACGGCGGCCTGGACAGCCGTGTCGAGGAGTGTCGCCCGGCTGCGGCCGGCGGAAGGCGCAGCCGCATCAGCCGCGGATATCCCCGGACCGCGACAGTCCGAAGATCATCCGATCTCGGACGAGTCGGTCGCGAAGCGAGGACAGCGTTGCTTGGACGCTCTGACCGAAGCGGTGCGTGCCGACCCGGACGCCTACGATCTGCGGCTGACGATGACCAAGGCGGGCGAAGCCCTGGTCGATGTGGTCGGGAGCTTCGGCGGAGACGACGGGCTGGTGGACCTGGTTCCCGACTCGGGCTGGCCCGGCACTCGCGACGAGTGGTTCGCCTACAGGTTCGTATCCGTCGTAGCCGGTGACGGCACGACGATCGCCGACGCCGTCGCACGCCGCTCCGCCACCGCTTGCGCCGAGAAGATCCTCGCCAGTCCTTCGGCGGCGGACGCCGTGAGGCGAGGAGACTCGCACTGGGGCTTTCCCGACGGCCTGTTCTGTGAGATCTACCAGCTCTTCTTCGCCGATTACGTCGCCGAGTTCATTCACGCGGTCATCGCCGAAAAGGTGAAGCTGGCAGTGCCGGCGCTTGTGCTGGTCGATCCCAGCGGTCAGATCGCGGACTGGGTCGCCGACCAGATCACCGCGGTGCTCCCGATGCCCTGCGCCGAGAAGGCCGCACACCCGGACGAGCCCCGCTCCATCGTCGAGCTGGGCCGCGACATGCTGCGGAACGCTGTGACCACGGCTCTGGGGCTTCCGCCGGTGAGCTCATGACCAGCGACGCCCGGAGCTTCAGCTTCACCGCGGCCCCCCGGCGTCGCCGAGACTCCGATCGTGAACCGCTCTCCGACGACGACTTCCACGATCGGGAGACTCGGCTCGACCAAGGCACAGCGATGGTTGGCCCGGCCGAACTTTGGGCCCGTGACCTGCTGCAGGTGGCGCGCGCCGTCTATCTGGTGGACAAACGCTATGTCCGGCGCACCGAAGACGGGTGGTCGCGCACCATCGACCTTGTGGTCGAGGTCGCGGAACCCGAGCGCTGGGGTGCGTCACAACTCGGCGATCTCACCACGCTGCTTGCCGCCCTGACCAGCGATACCTGGCAGGTCCACGTGGTAGGGGGTGCCACCTATCGGCAGTGGTTGGACTACGAAGGACGAGCGTCGGAGGTGACGCTCTTCTCAGGTGGGCTGGACTCCACTTCCTATGCCGCGCGAGCAGCGTCGCAGGGGCAGGCCGGGACATTGCTGCTGATGGGTTACGACGACAACATCCGCGCCCGGCAGCAAGAGGTCCGCCAGGCCATCGAACGGATCCGCAGCCGGCCGGTCAAGCTGGTGCAGATCGGTCAGCGAGTGCTCTCCGGAGCCGACGGCGAGCTCGAGCGCAGCACACGTACGCGTGGCCTGCTCTATATGGCTACCGCGGTGGCGGCCGCGTCAGCGCATCGTCTCGGTCAAGTCAAAGCACCGGAGAACGGACAACTCGCGATCAACCCGCCCTTGACGCCGAACCGCTTGGCCGGTCTCTCGACGCGATCTGTCCATCCTTGGACGCTGGAGCTGACGAACCGCCTGATCCGCGGGCTCGGCGGCGCTGTCGAGGTCGTCAACCCACTACTGTCGTTCACGAAGGGCGAGGTGTGCGGCCAAGCGCTGCAAGCCGGGCTTACCCGAGATGACCTTGCTCGTACAGTCAGCTGCGGCGACCCCAGCAGCGCGCGCTACGCCCACCGAGACCGGCTCAACTGCGGACACTGCTACCCATGCCTCGTCCGGCGCTCGGGCCTCCTGCACGCCGCCGGGACCGATCGAACCGACTATCGGCGCGACCTGACCCGCATCGACATGAGGGCGAAGGCCGCGGAGCACCTCCGTGCACTGGCTCGCTGGCTGGCGAGCGACTTCGGGTTCAAGGACCTGGTCGCCGACATGCCCTTTCCCCGTTCCACGCCCATCCCGGCAGTGCTGCCGATGCTGCACCGCGGACGACGTGAACTGGCGGCGATGGTGGACGAGGTCATGCCGGCCGACAGCCCATTCAGAAGCACGTGGACACCCAAGCTCGCAGGCTGACCCGCTCAGCGGCCGAGCCTGTCCGTCCGTAGCGGTCGCCCGTTCGACCGCAGCGCGGAACCGATCACCCGCTGCCTCGCCGAAGGTCATCGGCGACGAGGCCGAACGCCGGTCCGGCCGCCGACATTTCATGAGTATGACCGCGTGTTCATGGCGCAGCCGGAAGGAAACGCCGCCGGTGTTCGTGGAGCCCGCCGAGCCGGGAGGCCGCGCGCCGGATGACACCCGGCATCGGCGGCGTGGGGTTCGACCTTTCGCGTGCTGCCCGTGACGTACTACTGGGAAAGGATCCACCGGTGAAGCACCGGCTGTCCTACAGGGGAGCCGAAGACGGTAGTCGCTCGGCCAGCACATCGAAGTGGCGCCGGCTCGACCACTCTCGCCGGTCACCTATGACGTAGAGACGACGTTTCGCCCGGCTGGCCGCGACGTTGAGCAGATTCGGTTTGCTCGCTGCCCAACGCCGGGCTCCCGGACGCCGCGGATCACTACCGAGCACGAGGATGACGATGTCCGCCTGCTTCCCCTGAGCCGTGTGGACGGTTCCGGCGACCAGCCCGGGGTAACGGTCGGTGCGCCGGCGGACCTGGTCGGCGACGTCCCGGAACGGCGCGATCACCATCACCTCGGACATGTCGAAGTGCACCAGGCCAAGGGCTCTGAGGATCCGGTCGAGCTGCTGGCCTTCCGCGGGTATCCAGTGGCCTTCGGAGTGGCCGGCCACCACGTCGATCCACTTGGACTCGGGCAGCGACGGATACTTCTCGGCGAACCGGTCGGCGTGGGCCCCCGAGTTGCCGTGGATCATCAGCCCGTCATAGGCGATGTCGTTGGCGATGCCGAACATCGGCTCGTCGCAGCGGCGGTGCACGGTCAAGGGCGCCCCGACCCAGATCTTGCCGTCGTCCGAAGGCAGCAACGTCCCCAGCCGGGTGAGGCGGTCGGCCAGGCGTTGCACGGAAGTCCGGCCCGACAACCATTGCTCGTCGACGCCGAGTTCCCGGCGGATGGCCTGTTCGGCTCGGAACGGCACCGCGTTGATCGGTTCGAGTTGAAGCGGGTCACCGACGATCACCGCGCGCTTCGCGCGCCAAAGGGCACCGACAGCGCTCTGCGGCGTCGCCTGCCCGGCCTCGTCGATCAGCAACCAGCCCAGTGTTTCCGCCCCCAGGTGGGAAAACATGCGAGCGAAGGAGGAGAACGTCGTCGATACCACCGGGACCACCAGGAACAGCGCCTGCCATGCCACGAGCGCGTCGTTTTGGGGCAGCTCCCGTGGCGCGCTGCCGGACAGCACATCCATCGCACCCTGAAGGGTCTGGCGCATCTTCTTCGGCGCGAGCCGCAGAAAAGCCTTGTGCAGCCGCAGGGCGGCCAGGAACAGCTCCGTCCGCGCCGAATTCCACGACGAGTCGGTCCACAGCGCCGCCAGCTCGCGACGGGTCCGGTCGGCGAACCAGCTGTCATCGGGGAAGCACGGGCCGAGGGCCGCCTCCGCGCGGGTCAGTTCGTCGAGCAGACTGCCCAGCACGCGCTGGGCGCTCTCCACGCCCAGCTTCGCGCGATCCCGGTTGCCGGCGGCGACGTCGACTTGGTTGGTCAAGTAAGCCACCTCGGTACGGGCCTGGTCGAACGCCCGCTCGGCGGCGGTGAGTCCACTGGCCAGTTTCGCGTCACGGTTTCGCCATTCCCGCAGCGCGCGACCCCAAGTCGTCAACCATTCCAGGAAGCCCGGCCGGAACCGCTGGTGTTCGATCCGCAGTCCGGTCAGGCGCCTGCCCTCCGCGTACCACGCGTGCGCACGACTGTTCGCTTCGCTCAGCTGAGCGCGGACGCCATCGAGTAGCCGCGCCGCGGCCGAAAGTTCGTCCTGGCAGTGTCGCAAACGCTTCTCGGCAGGTGGCTTCTCGCACCAAGCCCGGTAGATTCGTTCCCGCTCCGCCTGATCCGCTTCGGCGCGCTTGAACACTCGGTCGAACTCAGCCGCGGCTTCCGGCCACGTCTCGGCGGGCGTCGACAGCTCGTAGTCTTTGAGGATGGCCAGCAGGCCGGCTCGAGCGTGGTCGAGGTCCTTCGTTTCCCCGGCTTCGTCATCGGCCGGTTCGGAGTCGCTCACGCCGACCGGCGGCTGCGGCGGGGTGCGGTACCAGAACGCGTCCACGAACCGGCTGCGGTTGGCCTTGTTGCCCAGCCGCGCCGTGAGCAGGGCCCAACCCGCCTGCTCTTCATCGGGCGGCCGTGACCCACGGTTCGCCGGGTCCTTGTCCGCGGTGAGCAGTGCTGACGCTATGCCCGCGAAGTAGTCGACGTCCTCGGCGGCATGACGCCAGCTGTCGTCGACAGCATCCCACGCCGGCATCTCGTCGGTGACGTTCTCGACGGCGCCGTTGTTCGCCGACCCGACGACCATTTCGAAGCCGGTGAGTTCGGGGCGAAGGGTGTGGACCACCCGTGTGTAGTCGCCGGTGCGCCAGGTCGCCGTCGCCCCGGTGAACGCGTCGTCGGGCCGGTCAAGCCCCGCCAGGACACGAGCCCGCTCGACCACCAGCGCGGCGACGAGGTCGCGCAGCATGGTCGTTTTCCCGGTGCCGGGCGGTCCGTTCACGGCGAAGATCCGCCCGGGCCCCTCCCCCAGCCGCACCGCGTTGGAGACCGCCAGCTGTTGTCCGAGCGCGAGCGAATGGTCCGGGCTGCTCGGCCACCGCCCCAGCGGGACCCGCCCGGGCGCGGTGTCGTGCAGCACCGCGTCCGGCCGGTTCCGAACATCCACGCGGGCGCCGAGATCCAGCTCGGCATCGGGGCGCAGATAGGCGCGCAGGGCCGCTCCGGCACCGCCTTCCGCGGCACTCGCCGCCACGGTGGCCAGGTCGCCGGCGATCATACTGTTGAGGAAGTCGTGTCCGTCCACGCCGAAGGCGTTGCGCTTGGCCACGATCTGGCTGTGAATGCGGATCTCACCGTGCGGCACCACGCCGCCGAGCCGAACGAGGTCCTCGACCAGCCGGAAGCACCCGGCGAGCAGTTCCTCGTCGGCCACGTAACCCACCTCGTGCACCCGCCCTGACTTCCGTGCCTCCAGCACCGTCTTCCGACCGGGCGTGACCAGGTTCTCGAACAGGGAGGCGAATTCTTCCCGGGTTCCCTCGAATCCCTTCATCCATCCGGGTACATCGGGCCCGGGATTGAGTACCCGGCCGGTCGCCCACGCACAGCCGGACAGCACCTGCGAGTCGACCAGCGGACGCCCCGCTCCCGAAACGACGAACGCTGCCAAGGCGCTCTCCCCCGCCGGTCGCTCGTCGTAGCTCGTCTCGTCCGGCGGAAACACCGAGTCGAGGAACTCGAAGACCGGCTCGAGCTGGTAGATACCCAGGTAGACCGAGTGCCGCCAGGCTTGCTTCGACGTCAGCCGATAGCGCGCCAGCTCGTGGTCGGGTTCCCACGGCAACGGCTCGCCGGGGACTACCGTGCTCACTCTCTCCCGGCCGCTCACTTTCTTCACCGGCTGCGGACTGAACATTTCGACGGTGTTCCAGAACCCGACGATCGCCGCGCGGTCCGCGTCGGTCCCGGGCGCTGACGCTGATCCGAGCTTCGCCACGCCTTGCCGGCGCCGGTTTTCGAGGATCTTCGTCGGCGGTGCCGCGGCGTCCGCGAGCACTTGGGCCAGCGTGCTCGTCCGGTTCCGCGGCGACGCGGCAGGCAGGTCGTCGGCCGGATCCGGCCTCTCTTCCGGGAGGTCGTCCCGAATCGCGGCGGAAGCCCCGCGGACGAGCGCGAGCCGACCGGCGGTGTTCGTCGCCCTGCGCTGGGGCGCCGGCAGGCCGAGCCCGACCAGCCGATCGTTGACGTGCTGGTAGATCTCGTCAAGCGAGCGGGGCTCGGGTTCGGCGAGCGCGCTCAGTAACGCGTCGGTGAACGCCGTGAACCGCGCCCCGGGTGGTGCGTGGGATGGAACGTTCGCCGAACTGGAGGTCAGGGTGTACGTCCCGGTGAGGGTCAGCTGACCGGTCACGAGGCTGCTGGGAGTGGCCATCGCCGCGATCGCCTGGCCGGAGAAGCAGCAGTCCAGGATCAGGACCCGCGCCCGGGCACGGGCCTGGCCCAGGTCCTGCTTGATCCGTGCCACCGGGAGGCCGCTGTAGCCGACATTCTGCGGTTCGGTGTCTTCGAGCCCCAAGTGCAGGCTGCCGTCGTCGTCGAGCAGTCCGTGACCCGCGTAGTAGACCACCAGGAGGTCCGTGGCTTCCCGAGCGGCCCGGCCGAGCGCCATGCCGACCTTGGCCAGCGATGTCGGTCCGTCAAGGCCTTCGACCGTGCAGTGCTCGGGACTCAGCAGTCCGCCCACCGAGTCCGTCAAGGCATCCCGCAGTGCCCTCAAGTTGTTCGCCACCGCCGGAATGGCAGTGAGGTCCGCCGCCCGGTAGACGCTCGTGCCGATCAGGACCGCCCGGCACTTGCCGGCCTCCGGGAACCAGGGAGTGGTCATCGGTCAGTCCTCAATGGGATCGACCAGGGACGCGACCTCCCGGATGATCGCCTCGGGATCACGGGCGCGCCGCACATCCACACTGACTTCACGGCCGTCTTGCGCCTTCACGGTGACCGTGACATCGGCCCGCCGCTGCGCCAGCCAGGTCGAAAGAGATCGAGCGAGCGCGACTCCCGCACCTCCCGTGCCCAGCGTCACCGCGAGGAGGTCCAGCACTCCGCCCATCTGACCGGGCACGACCGGACGGTTCCGCAATTCGAGGCAACCTCGAAGTTCGTCTTCATGAAGCAACCATTCACGCAGCGCCCGCAGGTGCAGGTCCGAGTCTCCCCCGCTCACGACCAGTTGCACCTCGCGCGGATCCGACGGAAGAGACTTGTGGTTGATCACCGGCATTCCGACATCATGCCACCGGCACTCTCGCCCCGAGACCGGTTCCCGAAACAATCGGCAATACATTGCGTGCTTTACCAGATTACCAATTGGTACGCAATAGTCAGATCTGGCGCGTTCTGAAGTAACGCTTTGAGAGGGGAACTCGAGGCTTGCACGTCGTCCCCCACCCCGAGAAGGTGCCTCGCCGCGAGACGCGCAGCTTCGCCACCTGGGGCTTGCCTCCACATTCGGCTTGGCAGTGCGTGATGACCTGGCGGCGACTCGGATCGAAGGCCTCTAGAGCAGAACGTCGGCCGAGCTCCGGTCGGACGGTCGAGCACGCATGCGGCCGGCGTTGGTGGCGACCGCCTGCGGGGGGGCTCGTCGTCTGTCGACAGGGCCAACGAGGGGCCGCAGGTGTCCCCGAGCGCGACTGTGGGTAGCATCTTGCGCTTCCCACATAGATCGGTTCAGCCATTTTCGCCCACTTCCCACGGCTCATTCCCCGCTTTTTCCTCCCTGTCACCGAATTTCGCGGAATCGGACGGCACGGCCCGACCGAAGCATCTGCCCGGCCGTAGCACCCCCGCCCTCGTCCGGCTGTTTCCGAGATGTCGTCGAACAACTGTCATAGTTTAAGAGCCGGGTTCACACCGCCCCGGAATCGAGCAGACAGCCAGGGGTTGCCCTGCCCGCCGCCCTCGGTCCGGATCGCTCGGCCGTCGAAGTCCACGAAGCCCGGACAACCTCGGCCCGCGCGGACCGCGCTAAGTCTGTGCGTGGTATCCACATCGTCGACAGCCGAACGCGACGATGCCGGGCTCGGCTCACCGATCAGCTGACCTCAGTGATCCCCGTCAAGCCCGACGCTTCGGGTGGGTCGGTCTCGAACTCCGCGCCCCAGATGACTTCCGCGCCGCACCGATCTCCAGGACCACCTCCGTCCCGTCGGCCAGCTCGGCCCCGACCAGGCACGGCACCTCGAACTCGCGGGAGACGATGGCGAGGTGCGAGCGGAGGGTCCCGTCCAGGCAGACGACCCCGCCGAGGCGCCCCAGGATCGGCGACAGGAAAGGTGGTGCCGCCGGACGCGACGAACGCGACCGTCGACTCGAGATCGCCGTCCAGCGACGCGATCACGTCGGCGGGCGAGCGGAAGTGCCGCACCGCGCCCCGTGCGGACGGGATACCCATCTGCCTCCACGCTGGGGCGCTGGTCGGAGCCTATGAAGACGACGATGGACGACCAGCGCACTCAGGGGGACACGTCCGGAGGCAACACCGGAGCCGCCCGGAGCTCGGCCTTCGCGATGGACCTCAGGTGCACCTCGTCCGGCCCGTCGAACAGCCGCATCGCGCGGTGCCACGCGTACATCGCGGCCAACGGCGTCACGTCGGTGACGCCCGCGCCGCCGTGGATCTGGATCGCGCGGTCGATCACCCGGGTCGCCGCCCGGGGCACCGCCACCTTCGCCATCGCCACCAGGTCCTTCGCGGCCTTGTTGCCCGCGACGTCGATGACGTGGCTGGCCCGCTGGCACAGCATCCGCGCCTGCTCGATCTCCAGCCGGGACTCCGCGATCTGCTGCTGCACCACGCCCTGGTCGGCCAGCGGCCCGCCGAACGCCACCCGGTCGCGCGCCCGCGCCACCATCAGCGCCAGGGCGCGTTCGGCCGCGCCGAGCGCGCGCATGCAGTGGTGGATCCGGCCCGGGCCGAGCCGGGCCTGCGCGGCCGCGAACCCGCCGCCCTCCTCGCCGATCACGTTCTCGACCGGCACCCGGACGTCGTCGAAGCGGACCTCGGCGTGGCCGTGCTGGTCGTGGTGGCCGAACACCGGCAGGTCGCGCACGATCGTCACGCCGGGCGTGTCGCGCGGCACGAGCACCATCGTCTGCTGCCGGTGCGTCGCGGCCTCGGGGTCGGTCTTGCCCATCACGATGAAGAACGCGCACCGCGGGTCCATCGCCCCGCTCGTCCACCACTTGCGACCGGTGATGACGTAGGTGCCGCCGTCGCGCACGATGCGCGTGGCGATGTTCGTCGCGTCGCTGCTGGCGACGTCCGGCTCGGTCATCGCGAACGCCGACCGGATCTCCCCCGCCAGCAACGGCGCCAGCCAGTCGCGCTTCTGCTCGTCGCTGCCGAGCAGGTGCAGCAGCTCCATGTTGCCGGTGTCGGGCGCCTGGCCGTTGATGGCCTCGGGTGCCAGGTCCAGGCTCCAGCCCGACAGCTCCGCGATCGGCGCGTACTCCAGCTGCGTCAGCCCCGACTCGGCGGGCAGGAACAGGTTCCACAGCCCTTCGGCCCGGGCCGCCGTCTTCAGCTCCTCGACGACGGGCGGGACGCCGTGGTCGTCGGGCCCCGCGGCCCGGCGGTGCGCCAGGTACGAGGCTTCGGCCGGGAGCACGCGGTCGCGGACGAACGCCAGCATCCGGTCGTGCAGCTCGCGGGCGTGGGCCGAGGGGGCGGGCAGAGCGTAATCCGGCACGAGATACTCCTGAACGCAACCGAGCGACTGGTCGGAATGACCGTACGATCGGCCGCGCCGGGTGTCAACGCGCGAGCCGCACCACGTCCAGGGCGAACCCGACGTACTGGCGCGCGACCGTCTCCGGCGACGACGGCCCGGACGGCGACCACCACTGCGGCAGCGCGGTGCACATCGTGACCACGGCCCGCGCGGCCTCCTTCGGCAGCGGCGTGGCCAGCACCCCGCGGCGGCAGCCCTCCACCACCTCGTCGTCGACCATGTGCTGCATCTCCTGGCGGCTGGCCGCGATGCGGGTGCGGTCGGGCTCCTCGACGCTGCGCATCTCGCTCGCCCCGATGAACCCGAGCTCGCGCCGGTGGGTGTGGAAGAGCGCGAGGCACTCGACCAGGCGGGTGAACCGCTCGACCGGGCCGTCCACCTCGGCCCGCGCCGCGCGGGCGCGGGTCAGCAGGTCGGCCATCGTCAGGTCGAGCAACGCGACCAGCAGGTCCTGCTTGGCCGGCCAGTGGTGGTAGACGCCGGGGACCGACAGCCGGGCGCGCTGGGCGATGTCGCGGATGGTCGAGCCGTGGTACCCGAGCTCGGCGAAGGCCGCGAGGGCCCCGGCCAGCGGCGGTTCGAGCCGCAGCGGCGCGAAGTCGCGCCAGCTCCCGGCGACCGGCGCGCCGCGCAGGGTCGCGACGTCGGTGCCCAGGACGTCCGCGACCCGCGCGAGCCGGGCGTCGTCGAGCTTCGTCCCGCCGTTCTCCACCGCGCTCCACGTGCCGGCGCTGACGTCGAGGGCCTGCGCCACCTGACGCAGGGTCAGCCCGGCGCTCCGGCGGGCGTCGCGCAGCCGGGAGCCCACCTCCTTCCGGGCGTCGAGCTCCTCCGGCGCTATCCCACGTGCCCCCACGGGTCCGTCCTCTCGGCGCTTGACAGTTCCGACCGCCTCGGGGATGGTACTCGACATCTTGTTCAGTTTTACCGTTCGATCGCTCGGTATCGAAAGGTTCTTGGCTATGTCGAGCCCACCGGGAGTTTCGGTTCCCGCACTGGCCGCGTTCCTCCGCGAGCGCGGACTGCTCTCCGGGCCGCTGCGCGTGGAGCTGCTGGCGGGCGGCCGGTCCAACCTGACCTACCTGCTGACCGACGGGTCCGGCCGCCGGGTGCTGCGCCGCCCGCCGCTGGGCCACGTCCTGGCCACGGCGCACGACATGGACCGCGAGTTCCGCGTCCTGCGCGCGCTGCACCCGAGCGCGGTGCCGGTGCCCGAGCCGATCGTGCAAGGCGTCGCCGACGCGCCCTTCTACGTCATGGAGTTCGTCGAGGGCAGCGTCCTGCGCGACCAGCACCAGCTCGAGTCCTTCGGCCGCGCGGAGGCCACCCGCCTGGCCGGCGCGCTCGTCGAAACCCTCGCCCGGCTGCACCACACCGATCCCGCGACGGTCGGGCTGAGCGACCTTGGCCACCCCGACGGCTACCTCGAGCGCCAGCTGCGACGCTGGGCGCGGCAGCTGCGCGACTCCCACAGCCGGGACCTGCCCGAGCTGACCGCGCTCGGTGAACGCCTGGCCCGCCGGATCCCGGAGTCCGGCGCGGCGGCGATCGTGCACGGCGACTACCGCCTGGACAACATCGTGGTCGATCCGGCCGACGGCACCGTCCTCGCCGTCCTCGACTGGGAGATGGCCACCCTGGGCGACCCGCTGGCCGACCTCGCTTCCGCCGTGGCCTGGTGGGACGGCCCGGCCACCCCGGTCGCCGCCACGCCCGGCGCGGTCCCCGGGTTCCCGTCCGGCGACTTCCTCGTCGAGTCCTACGCCCGGCACAGCGGCCGGGACCTGTCCGCCCTGCCGTGGTACCTCGGGTTCGCGTTCTACAAGATCGCCGCGATCTTCGAAGGCATCCACTACCGCGCCCAGCGGGGGCTCACCGTGGGCGAGGGGTTCGACCGCCTCGGCGCGTTCGTCCCCGCGCTCGTCGACCGCGGCCACGCCGCCCTCGCTTCGTGACCCCCGCACAGGAAGGCCGACCATGACCACGCTGAAGGGACAGCCGGGCGTGCACCGGCAACCCGGTGGCGGCCGCCCGATGAGCGCGGTCACCTACACCCTCGACGGGCGCGTCGCCCGGATCCGGCTGTCGGACGGCGATCGCGGCAACTCTCTCACACTGTCCACTGTGGACGCTCTGGGACGGGCCGTGCGGCAGGCCCGGACCGACGACGCGCACGTCGTCGTGCTGTCCGCCGAGGGACGTGCGTTCAGCGTCGGAGGCGACGTTTCGGCGTTCGCCGCGGCCGGCGACGTCGGTGTCCTGGTCGACGACCTGGCCGACGCCCTCCACCGCGCGATCAGCGACCTGCACCGGATGGACGCCGTCGTCGTCGCGGTCGTGCAGGGCACCGCGGCCGGCGCCGGGCTCTCGCTCGCCGCGGCGGCCGACCTGGTGCTCGCCGGAGCGTCGGCGCGGTTCACCCTGGCCTACACGAAACTCGGCTTCTCCCCCGACGGCGGCGCTTCGCTGCTGACGGCCTCCCTCGGCCTGCACCGGGCGCTGCGCGTCGCGTTGCTGAACCCGGTCGTCACCGCGGACGAGGCGCGCGAACTCGGGCTGGTCGCCCAGGTCCACCCGGACGAGGAGCTCGAAGCCGCCGCCGAGGAAGTCGTGCGGCGCCTGGCCGCCGGGTCGCGAGCCGCCCAGGTCGCGACGAAACGGCTGCTGCGCGAGACGGCCGTCCCCGCGGCCGAGGTCGCGCTGCGGCGGGAAGCCGTGTCCATCCGGGCGCGGGCCGCTTCCCCGGACGGCCGTGAAGGCGTCGCGGCGTTCCTGGAGAAGCGGCCGCCGGAGTTCACCTCGTGACCGGGCCGCTGACAGGACTGCGCGTGGTCGAGCTGGCGGGCCTCGGGCCGGCGCCGCACGCGGCCATGGTGCTGGCCGACCTCGGCGCGGACGTCGTCCGGATCGAACGTCCCCAGGGCACGCTCGACCTGACCGGCGGCAAGCCGGACCACCTGCTGCGCGGCCGGCGGTCCGTGGCCGCGGACCTCAAATCCGAGTCGGGACGGGCGCTGGCGCTGCGGCTGATCGCGAAGGCCGACGTGCTCGTCGAAGGCTTCCGCCCGGGCGTCACCGAGCGGCTCGGCATCGGCCCGGACGCGTGCCGGGAGCGAATCCGGCGGCTGGTCTACGCGCGGATGACCGGCTGGGGACAGGACGGGCCGCTGGCGGCGCGGGCCGGCCACGACATCAACCACATCGGCCTCACCGGCGCGCTGCACGCGATCGGCCGCGCCGGCGAGCGGCCGGTGCCCCCGCTGAACCTGGTCGGCGACTTCGGCGGCGGCTCGATGTTCCTCGTCACGGGCATCCTCGCCGCCCTGTGGGAGCGCGAGCGGTCCGGCGAGGGCCAGGTGGTCGACGCGGCGATGGTCGACGGCACGAGCGTGCTCCTGCAGGTGCTGTGGACGATGCGCGGCCAGGGCACGTGGTCGGCCGGGCGCGGCACGAACCTCCTGGACGGCGGCGCCCCGTTCTACGACACGTACGTCTGCCAGGACGGCCGCTGCGTCGCCGTCGGCGCGCTCGAGCCCCAGTTCTACGGCGCGCTCCTGACGGGCCTGGACCTCGACCCGGCCACCCTGCCCGGCCGGCTCGACCGCACGGGCTGGCCCACGTTGCGCGCCCGGTTCGCCGCGGCGTTCCTCACCCGGCCCCGCGACGAGTGGGCGGCGGTCTTCGCCGGCACGGACGCGTGCGTGACGCCGGTCCTGGCCCCGGAGGAGGTCGCCGCCCACCCGCACTTGGCCGCGCGCGAGACGATCATCGAGATCGACGGAGTCGAGCAGGCGGCCCCGGCCCCGCGTTTCTCCCGCACGGCCACGGGCCGCCCGGCCCCACCGCCGCGGCCGGGCGCGGACACCGAGGCCGTCGTCGCCGAGTGGGACGCCTGACGCTCAGGGTTCCGAAGTCAGCCGGCTCGCTACGCCCGCCCGGCGCGACACCCCCAGCTTCGTCAGCACCCGTCCCACGTGGACGGCCACCGTCTTCGGGCTCACGTACAACGCCTTCCCGATCTCACTGTTCGTCAGCCCCTTCGCGACCAGCTCGGCCACCTGCCGCTCACGCCCGGTGAGGGTATCGAAGCCGTGACCGCGGGGCTGCTGCGCGTTCACCCGGCGCTGAACGCGTAGCACCTCTTCGACCCGCAACGGCGCCCCGCAGGCCTCGAACCGCGCGCAGGCCTCACCGAAGTGCGCGCGTGCCGAGCCCATCTCCCCGAACGCGCCGAACGCCGTCCCGGCGACGACGTGCGCCCGCCCCTCCCCCAGGCGATCACCGGCGACGCGCAGCGAGTCGACCGCCCGGACCGCGGCCGCGGCGGCGCCGCGCGGATCCGACGGCAGGAGCGCGTGCGCCTCGGCGAGGTGGGCCAAGCCGGTGCGCCGGGGCAGGCCGGCCGCCTGGGCGAACGCCAGCCGGGCCCACTCCGCCGCCTCCTTCTCATGGCCCAGGGCGGCCTCGGCCGCCGCCAGGGTTTCGTACCAGTTGGGGCGCTCGACGGGGTAGACCTCCCACAGGTCCGGGCCGCTCGTCATCAGCTCCACGCCCGTCGCCGCGTCGCCCGCCAGGAAACAGGCGAAACCCAGCGTGCCCGCGACCATGCCGATCTCGGGGAGCTTCGCCTCGTCGGCGATGGACAGTGCCTCCTTGCCCAGGCGGACCGCCGTCTCCGCATCGCCCCTCGAGATCGCCAGCAGGCAGTGGCTGCGCAGCGCGAAGCTCCGCAACGCCGGGCTTCCCGTCAGGTGCGCCGAATCCAGCTCGTCGGCGAGGTGGCCGGCCGCGCGGGAAAGGGTGCCCCGCATGAGATCGACGCCTGACAACATCGAGTACAGGTGCGTCACCACGTGGCTCTGGCCCGTCGCGCGGACGATCTGCAAGGCGCGCGTCAGGTGGCGGACCGCGTCGTCGAAGCGCTCCTGGCACAGCTCGGCCGAGCCCAGGAGGCCGACCGTCTCGACCGCCGGGGCCAGCTCCGCGTCCGTGGTCGCGTCGACCAGCTGGGCGGCCTCGTCCAGCCAGGCCACCGTCCGGTCGTCCACGCGGCCGTCCACATGGGACTGGAGGGCGGACATCGCCAGTGCCGCCGCGACCGCCGGACGATCCGGGTGGCGGCGGGCCGTCTCCCGGGCTTCCGCGGCCCAGTCGCGGCTCCGGTCCCGGTCGGCCCTCAGCGCGACACCGTTCGCGAGGCCGAGCTTGAGGGCGAGCGCCGCCTTGCCGTGCTGGTCGGTCAGGGCCGTCAGCTCGGCCAGGAGCTGGGCGCGCGCCTCGGCGTGGCGGCCCAGGAACCGCTCGATCAGCGCGCAGAACGCCGCGATCTGCGCGTGCTGCTCGGTCAGCTCGGCCGGGAGGAGCCGCCGGAGCTCGTGCAGGGTCGCCCGGCAGTCGCGGAACCGGCCGGTCAGGCCGTACGCGTGGGCGCGCATCAGCAGCAGCTCGATCCGCGCCGGCGACGGCTCCGGGACCAGCCGCAGCGCCGCCTGCACCCAGTGGACCGACGCCGACGGCGCCCGGTGCAGGGAAACCGCCGCCGCCCGCCGGAGGACGTCGACGGCCGCCGCGTCACCCGGAGCCGCCGAGCACTCGACGTGGTGGGCCAGCTCGGTGACCGGTCCCGAGCGCAGCGCGGCCGCGGCCCGCGCGTGGGCGGCGACGCGCCAGCCGGCGCCCGCCGCGTCGTAGGTGACGCGGCGGACCAGCGGGTGCCGGAACGGGAACCGGCCGCCCGGCGCCGGCCGGAGGAGGTCACGGCGGACGAGGTCGTCCAGGACCGGGAGGACGTCGTCGAGGGCCGCGCCGGCGGTGTGCGCGATCAGGCCGGCGGGAACGCCGTCACCGGCCACGGCCGCGGCCTGCACCACCAGGAGTTCTTGCGGGGACAACGTGTGCAGCTCGGCGAGGAGCGCCGCCTGCACGGGTTCCGGGATGCCGGCGCCGCTGTCTCCCGCGGCCCGCACTTCGCCGTACGGACCCGCCAAAGCCTGGACGTAGAACGGGTTTCCGCCGCTCGCCGTGTACAGGGCCGCGCCACCGGCGGGGGCCAGCTCGGCGACGTCGGCCGGCGTCAGCGGTTCCAGTTCGAGCCGGTGGACGTCGCCGGCGTGGGCCAGGGCGCGGCGCAGCAGGCTCGACGTCTGCCGGGGCCGGTGGGCCAGGCCCAGCACCAGGCGGGCGTCCGGCGGGCGCCGCAGCAGGTGGTCGACGACCTCGGCGGTGCCTTCGTCGGCCCAGTGCAGGTCGTCGAGCAGCACGAGCAGCCCGGCCGGCCCCGCCAGGGTTTCCAGCAGCCGGCGGACCGCGCGGTGCAGGCGGTAGCGCTCGGCCGGGGAGATCTCCGGCGGCGCGGTGCCCGTGGACAGCGCCGGGAACGCCGACCGCAGCAGGTCGGCCTCGTCCTGCGCCAGCCCGGCCAGGTCGGTTTCCTCCAGCGCCGTGGTGAGCACGGAGAACGGGACGTGCCGCTCCGCCTCCGCCGCGCGTCCGGACAGCACCAGCCACCCGGCTTCCCGCGCCCGGGCCGCCAGCTCGGCGAGCAGCCGCGTCTTGCCCATGCCGGGCTCCCCGGCGATCTCGACGGTCCGGGACACCCCGGCGGCGCCTTCGGCCAGGAGCCGGTCGAGGAGCGCGAGCTCTCGCTGACGGCCCACGAACGACGTCGGTGCCACGCTGCCTTCCCCCGGTACGTAGTTCTGCGGATGCTATCGGCCACCGGGTCCGGCGAGGGTGGCCGGGAGCGGGCCGCCCGGCTCGCGCGCAGGGGGAATCCGTGGACACCGACCACATCGTGGGCCGAACGGCCGAGCTCCGGGCACTGGACGGCGTAACGGACGCCGCGTACGTGATCCTGGGCGACGCCGGCATCGGCAAGACGACGCTCTGGCGTCACGCGGCCGCACGCGCGCGCGACCGCGGCTGCCGCGTCCTGACCTGCCGGCCGGGCGAACCCGACCGCGCGCTGCCGTATTCGGGGCTGACCGATCTCCTCGAGACCGTCCCCGACGAGGAGTTCCGCCCGCTGCCCGCGTTCCAGCGGCAGGCGCTGGAGGTCGCGCTGCTGCGCGCGGCGGGCCCGGTTCCGGACCCGCGCGCGGTGGGCGTGGCCACGCTCGCGCTGGTGCGGCTGCTGGCCGGCGGCGGTCCGGTCGTCCTGGCCGTCGACGACGCGCAGTGGCTCGACCCGGCGAGCGCGGACGTGCTCGGCCACGTCGCCCGCCGGGTGCTCGGGCGCGGGGTCCGGCTGCTGGCCGCGGCCCGCGGGACCCGCGTGCCGTTCGGCCTGGAGCCCGACCGGATCCGCTGCCTCCGGCTCGCCGGGCTGCCACCGGCCGACCTGCGGCGGCTCGTCCGGCGCCGTGGTCCGCACCTCACCGGACGCGCGCTGCGGCGGCTGGCGGACGCGACCGGCGGCAACCCGTGCTACGCGCTCGAGCTGGCACACGAACCCCTGCGGCTGCCCGGTTCCCTCGTCGAACGCCTGGACCGGCTGCCACCCGAGACGCGGGAGGCGCTGCTCGTCGCCGCCGCGAGCCGGACTCCCGCCGCGGATGGCCCTTTGCAGGCCGCGGAGGACGCGGGGCTGATCGAAATCCGCGACGGGCACGTCCGATTCGTTCCTCCCCTGCTCGCCGACGCCGTCTACGCGCGTGCCCCGGCCGAAGCCCGCCGGGCACTGCACGCGCGGCTCGCCACGCTCGTCGAGGATCCCGACGAGCGGGCTCGGCACCGGGCGCGAGCGGTGGACGGTCCCGACGCCGGCGTCGCCGACGCAGTGGCCGAAGCGGCCGGCCGGGCGCAGGTTCCCGAAGTGGCCGCCGAACTGTGGCTGCTGGCCCGGGACCGGACGCCGCCCGGCGACCCCGCCGGCTTGGGACGCGCGGTCTCAGCGGCCGAAAGCCTCTTCTCCGCCGGTGACACGCCCGGGGCGCGGACGGTCCTGGAACCGGCGGCGGCCGAACCGGGACCCCACCGCGCGCGGGCTTTGCTGTGGCTGGGAACGATCCGCTTCTACGACGACGGTCCCCGCGCGGCCGTCGCGACGCTGCGGGAAGCCCTCGGCGAAGGCCGGGAACTGGCCGACACGCTCCACGAGCGCATCACGTCCGTCACCGACCACGACGTGCTGCGGCGGTCAGACAGCTGGGCCGAGAGCCCGGACATCCTGCGCACCCGCGCCGAGTGGCTGGCCCGGTACCAGGTGGCGGACGACACCACTCTTCCGCACGCTCTCGCGCAGCTCGCCGAGATCGAGTGCCGCCTGGGCGAACTCGACGTCGCCGCGCGGTACGCCGGGGAACTAACCGAACTGGCCGGACGCCGGTGGTGTGCCCACGCGCTGCACGTGACCGCGCTGGTGGCCGCCCACCGCGGCGATGTCGACATGGCGATCGCCGCGGCCACCGAAGGCCTGGCCCACGCCGAGTCCATAATGGACAAAGCGGCGGCCGTGCGGAACCTGGCCGTGCTCGGGTTCGCGGAGCTTTCCCGCGGTGCCCCGGAGGCCGCCGACCGCCACTTCACCCGGGCGGCCGCGCCGGGCACGTTCGCCGGCGACCACGTGGAAGCCCTGCTGCAGCTGGGTGCGGTGGACCGGGCGGCGGCAGTGGTCGCGGAGCTGGAGCGGCGCGCCGGATCGCCGTACTGGCGTTGTGTCGCCGCCCGAAGCCGTGCCCTGCTGGGCCTCGCCCGCGCCGACCTCACCGAGGTCGCGGACACCGAGCTGCCGCTGCCGTTCGAACGCGCTCGCACGCTGCTCGTCCAGGGTCAGATTCTCCGGCGGCGCAAGAAAAAGCGCGCCGCGGCGGACGTGCTGGACCGGGCCGGGGAGATCTTCGGCCGGTTGGGCGCGAAGCCGTGGCACGACCGGGTGGCGGCCGAGCTGCGGAGCCTCGGCCTGCGGCGGACCGCGCCGGACCGGCTGACCCCGGCCCAGCACCGGGTCGCCGCGCTCGTCGCCGCCGGGCGGAGCAACGACGAGGTCGCGGCCGCGCTGTTCCTCAGCCGGCGGACCGTCGAGACGCACCTTTCGCACATCTACCGCAAGGTCGGCGTCCGCTCCCGGACCCAGCTCGTCCAGGTCGTCGACCTCGACCTTACGTGTTTTCCCCGATTCGGCTGACCCGCCGCGCGCGGGATCGTGTGTCCGTCAACGCGGACGGCCCGCCGGAGCGGGCGCCGCGGAACCACGAGGGAGAGGAAACTCCGTGCGGAATCGCGTTTTCGGCTTGCTGGCGGCGATCGCCGTCGCGTTCGGGATCATGGCGACCGGGGGCACCCCGGCGCTGGCGGACTCGACGAAGGTGGTGGACGTCCACTTCCACAACGAGGGCTACTACTGGGCGTACGCGGACATCCAGGCCTACGACTCGTCGAACCGGCAGGTCTGGTCGGACTTCAGCGGCAGCCTCGGCCACACCGGCCACCGCACGTTCTTCGTGCCGGCGAACGTGGCGTGGATCCACTGGCAGGTCCGGATGGAGCCGTTCGGCAACACCATCCACGAGCAGTCGCTCGGCTGGGGCGACTTCAACGACTCCTGCCCGAGCGGCAAGCACGCGACCATCTACGTCGGCGGCATCGCCACGGACACCGACGACTACGACATGCACTGCTCGAACTGGTCCTGACCGGCAGGTGAGACGGGCCCGGGCACCCCGCCCGGGCCCGTCCGCGCGTCGCGGGTCACCGGCCGATCGCGTCCAGGCAATGTCGCAGCAGGCGTTCCGCTTCGCCTGGCTTGGGGCGGGTGCCCGGAATGACGTGACGAGGCCGCTCTCGCCGGTCGTGCCACCAGCCGCCCGGGACGGGTCCGGGGCGGGTCGCGGCCAGCCAGACCGCGGTGTCGGCGCCTTGGGCCGGCGTGCGCAAGACCGGTTCGAGGATCCGGCGAAACGCCGGCAAGGAACCGGCCAGCCCCGGGGTGTCGGCCCAACCGGGGTGGGTGCTGTGCACGGAAACTCCGTCCGGCCGCCAGCGTTCGGCGAGCAGCGGTGTCAGCTCGACCTGCATCCGCTTGGTGCGCGCGTACGCCGTCGCGCCGCGGTAGCGCCCGTTCCGATATTCCGGGTCGTCGACGGCCAGCGGCTGCGTGTACATCCCGCCGGACGACACCATGACCACCCGGCCGTCATCGGAGGCTCGCAGGGCCGGGAGCATCAGTTCGGTCAGCAGGAGCGGTCCGAGCATGTGGGTCGCGAAAGTGATCTCGTGCCCGTCGGCGCTCTCCTGACGCGCCGGGGGCAGCACGCCGGCGTTGTGGACCAGGACATCCACTTTCGGCTCTGTGGCCGCGAACTCCCGCACCGAACCGAAGTCGGCCAGGTCGCAGCGGGCCGTCCGCAGGTTCGCCTCCGGCGCCGCCGCGCGGACGCGGGTCAGCGCCCGCTCGCCGCGTTCGAGGTCGCGCACCACGAGGACGACTTCGGCGCCGAGCCGCGCCAGTCCGGCCGCGGTGGCTTCGCCCAGGCCGGAGCTCGCGCCGGTCACGAGAGCGACGCGGCCGCGCAAGGAGCCGGGGGCGGGGTCGTCACTCGCCCACGTGCGGCGCCGCAGCGCGTAGCCGACGCGGGAGTAACCCAGCAGCACGGTTCGGTCGAGCACGGTGTCGAGCAGCATGCGGTCCTTCCGGTCAGTTCAGCACGACGATCGCGGCGTTGAGCGCCGTCGCGAACAGGGTCCACGCCAGATACGGCAGCTGCAGCGCCGCGGCGGCCGGTGAACGACGGCGGAACACCAGCGCCGTCCCGATGATCACCAGGTCCAGGACCACGATCTCCACCAAGGCGAGAGTGTAGGCGCCGGCCGCGAAGAACAACGGTGTCCACGCCGCGTTCAGCACCAAGCCGGCCGCGTACCAGGCGAACTCGCGACGAGTGCCGCCCGCACGCCAGAACAGCCAGCCGGACAACGCGATCAGGAGGTAGAGCACCGTCCACACCGGACCGAACAGCCACCCGGGCGGAGCCCACGACGGCTGGTTCAGTCCTTCGTAGACAGCGCGGGACCGCACGGCGGCGAGACTGCCGACCGCGGCGACCACCGCCACGGCGGCGACGAACCCGGCCAGGACGATCGGCGCGGGGGCGGAACGGTGCACGGTCGTCATGCCGGTTCTCCTACGGTCGGGCGGGCCGGGAACGGAGCCCGGCCGAGCAGGTGGGCCAGCGCGTCTTCGAGCCGCGGATGCCGGAACACGTGCCCGGCCTCGATCAACCGGTCCGGCCGGACGCGCTGGTCGGCGAAGGCCAGTTCCCGGGCGCCGTCGCGGCCGAGCACCCACCGGGGGCCGAAGCTCGGCACCTTCAGCACCGCCGGCCGCCGCAGGACCTGGGCCAGCACCCGCGTGTACTCGGCGTTCCGGACCGGTTCCGGGCTCACCGCGTTGACGACGCCGGCGAGCGCGCGATCGGTCAGCGCGCGCAGGTAGATGTCGGTCAGGTCGTCGAGGCCGATCCACGGCGTCCAGTGCCGGCCGGCGCCGAGCGGCCCGCCCAGCCCGGCGGCGAACAGCGGGTGCTGTAGCCGCAGCAGGCCGCCGCGGGGGCTGAGCACCAGCCCGGTGCGCACCCGGACCACGCGGATCCCCGCCTCGGCCGCGGGCGCGGTGGCCGCCTCCCACGCGTCGACGACGCCGGCCAGGAAACCGTCACCGCGGGCCGCGTCCTCACCGAGGACCTCGTCCCCGCGCTCCGGGCCGTAGTAGCCGACCGCCGACGCCGAGACGAACACGCCGGGGCCGTCGGCCGTGCGGGCGGCCAGCTCCGCGAGCGCGCGGGTCGGGCCGAGGCGGCTGTCGCGCACGGCGCGCCGGTGGCGGTCGTCGAACCGCCCGGCGACCGAGGCGCCGGCCAGGTGCACGACCGCGTCGATGCCGGTCAGCAGCTTCTCGTCGGGCTCATCGGGCCGCCACGTCCGTTCGTCGGCGGTGCGGGCTTCGCGGCGCACCAGGCGGACCACGCGGTGCCCGCCGGTGGTCAGCAGCGCGGTCAGCGCCGAGCCGACGAGACCGCTCGCCCCGGTCACGGCGACGGTCAGCGGCTCGTGCCAGTACCGCCGCTGCGCGGCCAGGTCGCCGGCCAGCTGCCGGTGCCGGTAGGCGAACATCGGCCGCAGGACCGACTCCGGCAGCGGCGTCTCGACGCGGTCGGTGACGACTGTCCGATCAGGACCGTCGGCGTCGAACCGGTGGGTGTGCCGCCACGGCAGCACCGTCGCCAGGACCGGCGTGGCGAGCCGGTCGACGAACTGGTGCGGCGGCCGGTAGCCGGCGGCCTCGTGCGCCGCGGTCCAGCGCAGCCCGCCGGGGAGGACGAGCCGGGCCGAGCCGTCTCGCAGCGAGTCGGCTTCCGCGCCGACGCGCACGGGCTGCCATGGCGGGGCGAGCCGCGTGATCGCCCCGGGCAGGCCGTGCCAGGCGAACACCTCGTCCAGCGGCGCGGGCACGACGCCGGAGAACTCCACGCTCATCCAGACCTCCGATGCACATTCGACTCATCGTGTTTCCACGGTAACGAATGTGCACGAAAAGTGCCGAATCAGCACGTCATCTTCGATGCATCTCCGATGCAGATGCGTACGCCCGCGTCGTCAGCCGCCGAAGGCCGCCAGCGCTCCGGCGAACGACGGCGGCAGGGGTTCGCCCGCCGTGGGCAGTCCCCGCCACCCCGGGCCGGCCGGGCGGACCGACACTCCCTCCGCGCTCAGCGCGTGCAGGATCCGCACGTCCGCGGACTGCGAGGTCATCGACCACACGACCACGTCGCTCGGGACGAACCGGGTCGTGACCACCCGCAGCACGTCGAGCGACACGAGCCCGCCCAGGAACATCGCCGGGGCGCCGTTGTCGCTCAACGCCGTGCTGAGCATCTTGACCGGCAGCTCGTGTCGCTCGGCGGGCCCGCACACGAACAGCACCGGCGCCTGCCCCGCCCGGACGGGCGCGGGGGCCGGGTAGCGGTCCAGCGCGCCGGACGCCGCGGTGGCCAGCGCCCATTCCGCCGCCATGGCGTCGCGGTCGCCGCGGCGGGCCCAGCGTTCGCCGATCGCGCGCAGGACCGGGGCGACGACGTCGGTCCACGTCTTCGCGACGCCGAGGCTGCCGAGCGCGTCGTCGACCAGGCCGCCCATCGTCGGCAGGTCGAGGAGCTCGGCGGCCTCGGCGAGCCCTTCCTGCCGCTGGTGCGCGGTCGTGGCCGCCGCGGAGCGCGACAGCACCAGCCGGGCGGCTTCGCGCGCGCCCGTCCCCTGCGCCTGCAGCGCCCGCATGCGCCTCAGCTGTTCGACGTCCGCGGGCGTGTACCGGCGGCGGCCGTTCTCCTCGCGCAGCGTGGCGCCGATCCCGTACCGCTGTTCCCAGGTGCGCAGGGTCACCTGGGAGACGCCCAGCGCCCGCGCGACCTCGCTCGAGCTGAGCGACCGCGTCCCGGACGTGCTGCCCACCCGGCCTCCTCCGCCATCGGAAACGGGAATCGAATCACAGGGGCGCGGTCATCGCCCACCGCACCGCCTTGACCAGGGTGCGCCCGGCCAGCCGGACGGCCGTCGCCTCGGCCAGGGGCGCGTAGGGCACCCGCAGCTGCGGCCGGGTCCAGGCCGGCAGCATCCCGACGGCCGAAGCGGCCAGCACGGCGTACGGAACCCGTGCGGCCCAAGGGATCGGCGGGGTCAGCAGCAGGAACCGAGCCGCCTGACGCGCTTGCTCGGTCCCACGCAGTTCCGGCCGGTACGCGGCAAGCGCGTCGTCGAGCTCATCCCGCGTCCGCGGCGGCTCGAGCACACCGAGCTTGCGGGCGATCACCGCGGTCTCGGCGACGTACCGATCGCAGCCCTCGTCGTCGAGCGGGTACGCGCCATAACGCTGGTGGGCACGAAGGAAGCTGTCGACCTCGGCGACGTGCACCCAGGCCAGCAGGTGCGGATCGGCGGCCCGGTACGGCTGCCCGTCCGGGGAGGTCCCGGATACCCGGGCGTGAACGCCCCGCACCACCGAGACGGCCTCCTCGGCGTCGTCGGCGGTGCCGAAGGTCGTCACGGCGAGAAAGGTGCTGGTGCGCTGCAGCCGCCCCCACGGATCACCCCGGTACCCGGAGTGCGCGGCCACGGCGGCCATGGCGAGGGGATGCAGCGACTGCAGGAGCAACGCCCGCAGCCCGCCGACGAACATCGCGGTGTCCCCGTGCACCCGCTGGATCGCACTGTCGGGTTCGAACCACCGAGGCCCGGGGCTGTCGTGAATGCGCGCCCGGTTGCGGGGACCGTCCGGGCCGGCGACCCGCGCGAAGAGAGCGTCCCGCACTTGGGCGCGCACCGCGGACATCTTCGGTGGGGAGATCGTCGCCATAGGCGCTCCAGGTGCGATGCAGGGCCGGGCGGGCGTTCGCCGGGACAGATACGCAGTCTAGCTGCGCTTTTGCCTGCGCGAAGTCATCCGCCCTTGGCTGCTCGGGTCGGCCGGTCGGCCTGCGTTTGCATCGCCCCTGCGTCAGCGCGGTGGCCCGGGGTTCGAGAAGCAGATCCGCGCGCAACGCCAGCTCGAGGGTCAGCCGCGCGTCCGGGTCGGACATCTTATTCACCCTGCGCGACAACGCCACCTTCCACAACGGCGCGCCGGTCGACCTTCGCGCGTCCGGATCACGCCGCGAGGCTCTCCTGGAAGCCGAACGTCGAGACCAGCGCCGGGTCGTGGAACTCGACCACGCGGGAGACCCCGGTGATCGTCGCGGTCAGCACCACGATGCCGTGCGCCCGGAGGGTGCCGCCGGTGTCCCGGTGGTACACGGCGGCCGCCGGCTGGCCGTTGGCGGTCGTCGCCGTAAGCCGCCAGTCGCCCGGCGCGCCCAGCACGTGGGTGCCGAGCACGTGCAGGCAGTGCGCCCGGCCGGAGTACCACTGCCGGAACGGGGTCGCCTCCAACGTGGCGTCCGTGCGCAGCACCCGTTCCAGCAGACCGGCGTCGGAGCGTTCGAACGCGGCGATGTAGCCCTCGAGCAGCGCCCGCGCCCGCTGGTCGGTCGGTTCGAGCAGGTCCTCGGGCGGTGCCTCGACGGACTCCAGCCGGGCGCGGGCGCGCTGCAGGCCGCTCTTCACCGCCGCCGTGGTGGTACCGAGGATCCGTGCCGTTTCGGGTGCGGTGAACGCCAGCACTTCCCGCAGGATCAGGATCGCGCGCTGCCGCGGCGGCAGGTGCTGCAGGCTGACGATGAGCGCCAGCCGGAGGGACTCACGCGCCGCCACGACCGCCGCCGGGTCGGCGACCCAGTGGTCCGGCAACGGCTCCAGCCACGACACCTCACCCGGTGCAGCTTGGCTCGGCGGCCGATCGGGTCCGTCGTGGGGACCGGTCAACCCCGAGGGCAGCACCCGGTTCCGGCGCGGCTGCAAAGCGGTCAGGCAGACGTTGGTGGCGATCGCGTAGAGCCACGACCGGATCGACGAACGGCCCTCGAAACCGCCGTATGCCCGCCACGCCCGGAGGTAGGTCTCCTGCACCAGGTCCTCGGCGTCGTGCGCCGAGCCGGCCATGCGGTAGCAGTGCGCCAGCAGCTCGCGGCGGAATCCGGCGGCCTCGGTGGCGAACCGGTCCCGGTCCGTTGCGTTCGCCGCCGCGGTCTGCCCGTTCACCATGCGTCGCTCCTCGTCCCGGCCGATCGACATTGTCGCCCGGTACGACCGGCGCACCGCGGGAAAGGAATCGAAACGCAGGTCAGCGGGCCGGAATCAGGGCCATCTTGCCGACGGTCACCCGGCCGGCCAGGTCCGCGAAGACCTTCGGCCCGTCGGCCAGGTCACGGGTGACGGGGTCGGCGGGGAGGACGACCCCGGCGGCGACGAGAGCGGCCAGCTCGCCCGCGACCTCGCCAAAGGTCCTCGGCGCGGCCCGGATCACCGTGCCGAGGTTGAAGCCGATGACCTGCACCGGGTACCGGTAGACCAGCTCCCAGTTGGTGAGCGCGGCTTCGCCGCCCGCCAGGCCGTAGACGACGACCCGGCCGACGACCGGCTTGGCCGCGGCCAGGCTCGCGGCGAAGGTGCCGCCACCCGCCGACTCCAGCACCAGGTCGGCGCCGGCGTCACCGGTCAGGCGCCGGACTTCGGCGGCGAGGTCGTTCCCCCGGGAGTCCAGGACGTGGTCGGCTCCCAGCGCACGCACGGTCTCGTGCTTGCCCGCCGACGCGATCCCGACGACGGTCGCGCCGTAGTGCTTGGCCAGGGTCACGGCCGCCTGGCCGGTAGCGCCCGCCGCGGCGTGGACGACGACGGTATCGCCGGCCGCGACCCGCCCGAGCGGCTTGAGCGCGGCGATCGCGGTGGGCCAGTTCACGACGAGACCCAGCGCCTGCGCCGCGCTCCAGCCGGCCGGCACGGGCATCGCCGCCGCGGCGGGCAGGACCACGTACTCGGCGAAAGCCCCCTCTCCCACGCCGACGACGCACGTCCCCGGCGGCGGACCGGTCACCCCCTCCCCCATCGCGACGACCTCACCGGCGGCTTCGAACCCCGCCACATACGGCGGCCGCGGACCGTCCCGGAACGTGCCCCAGGCCTTGGAGAGGTCGGCGAAGTTGACCCCCGCGGCGGCAACCCGCACCAGAACCTCGCCCCGGCCGGGGATCGGTACGGGCGCGTCAACGATCAGCCGCATGTCTCGCGGGCCGTTCAGGGTGGTCTGCTGCAGGGCACGCATGGTGATGGGAACGCTCACGGCTACCGTCGCTTTCTCGAACAGGCTGTTCGGTCGACAAGAAGACCTCGGTGACGGCGAAAGGGAATCGGCCGCGAACTCGGGAGCCGTGATCGTTTCACCAGATTGACGCCTCTCACCGACGAACGCCGCATCCGCAGCAACGCCGTCGAGTAACTGCCGGTCAGCGCGGCCAGCACTGCCCCGGCGTAGGGCGCGACCGCCGACATGGTCACCAGCGGCGCGGACAGCAGGCCGCTGAGCCGTCCGTACCCGGCGGTGCCCCACCGGTCGGCGACGGCGGTCGCCTGCAGCAGCTTGAACACGCCGCGGGCCATCCCGGCCAGGACCGAGGCGCCGACCAGCGCCACCGCCGACGTCAGCACGCCGAGCAAGGTGGTCGTCGCTGCGAGCACGACGATGACGACGGCGGTGCGCGTCCGGACCCCGGTGCGGTTCACCAGCGTCGCGAACCCCAGCCGTCCGGCGGCCTGACCGGCACCACCCAGGCCGAGCGCGGTGAGGCTGAACGCGGCGACCAGCGCGACGAACGCCGGACTCCGCGCTTCGCTTCCCGGCTTCGACGGCTCGGCGTCTCCGATGACGGCCGGCCACGAGCGGCGGAGCCGAACCAGTGCCCAGGCACGGTGACGACGGCGAGCACGACCGCGAGGACGAGGTAGGTGGTCCGCCAGCTCGGGTGCCCGGCCAGCAGCGCGGTCAGCGGGGCGAACACCGTACTGGCGAACCCGGCGACCAGCGTCAGCGTCGTCAGGGCCCGGACGCGGCTAGGGCCGTACCAGCGGGTGAGCGCGGCGAACGCCGGCGGGTAGAACGTCGTGGCCATTGCGAGCCCGGCGCAGATCCAGCCGGTGAAGAACCACGGCAGCGTCCGCGCGGTGGCGATCACCACCACCGCGACCACGCCGACCACCGACCCGGCGGTCATCAGCAGCCGCGGACCTCGGCGGTCGAGCACCCGTCCGACCACGATGCCGGTCACCGCGGACACGAGCAGCGCGACCGACAGCGCGGCGCACAGGACGGCCAGTACCGTCCCCGGCTTGCGCTCGGTCAACGAAGTTCGGCGAGCAGCTCCCGCACCCGCCGATCGATCTCGTCCCGGATCGGCCGGACGTCCTCGACGCCCTTGCCCGCGGGGTCCTCGAGCTGCCAGTCCAGGTACCGCTTGCCGGGGAAGACCGGGCAGGCGTCGCCGCAGCCCATGGTGATCACGACGTCGGCGGCCTCGACCGCATCGGTCGTCAGCTTCTTCGGGACCTCTCGGGACAGGTCGAGCCCGATCTCGGCCATCGCCTCGCGCACGGCGGGGTTGACGCTGTCGGCGGGCGCGGAGCCGGCCGAACGGACGTCGACCGCGCCGTCGGCATGGTGGGCGAGCAGCGCGGCAGCCATCTGGGAACGGCCGGCGTTGTGCACGCAGACGAACAGGACTTCAGGCTTGCTGGTCACGAGTGTTCTCCCGTCGATGCCGCAGAGCGAGCGAAACGTACACGAGGCCGACGAGCACGGGGACTTCGATCAGCGGCCCGACGACCCCGGCGAGCGCTTGGCCACTGGTCGCGCCGAACGTCGCGACGGCCACGGCGATGGCGAGCTCGAAGTTGTTGCCCGCCGCGGTGAACGCGAGCGTCGTGGTCCGCTCGTAGTTGAGCCCCACGGCCCTGCCGAGCACGTAGGAGCCGGCCCACATCAGTCCGAAGTAGACGAGCAGCGGAACCGCGATGCGGGCGACGTCCAGCGGCCGGCTGGTGATCTGCTCACCTTGCAGGGCAAAGAGAATCACGATCGTGAGCAGCAGCCCGTAGAGCGCGACGGGCCCGACCTTCGGCAGGAAGTTCTTCTCATACCAGTCACGGCCCTTGGCACGTTCCCCGAAACGGCGGCTCAGGTAACCGGCGACCAGCGGGATGCCGAGGAAGATCAGCACGCTCTTGGCGATCTGCCACCCGGACACGTCGAGGTCGGTCTGCGGAAGACCGAGCCAACCGGGCAGGACGGCGAGGTAGAACCACCCGAGCAGGCCGAACGCGAGCACCTGGAACACCGAGTTCAGCGCAACGAGCACGGCGGCGGCTTCTCGGTCGCCACACGCGAGGTCGTTCCAGATGATGACCATGGCGATGCAGCGGGCGAGCCCGACGATGATCAGCCCGGTCCGGTATTCAGGCAGGTCCGGCAGCAGCAGCCAGGCGAGCGCGAACATCAGCGCCGGGCCGACGATCCAGTTCAGCATCAGCGACGGCCACAGCAGCCGCCGGTCGCGGGTGACCGTGCCGAGCCGGTCGTAGCGGACTTTCGCCAGCACCGGGTACATCATGACCAGCAGCCCGAGAGCGATCGGCAGCGAGATCCCGTCGACCTGCACCGCGGACAGCGCGGTGTCCAGCCCGGGAACCCACCGGCCGGCCAGCAGCCCGGCGACCATCGCGCCCGCGATCCACACCGGCAGGAACTTGTCCAGAGTGGACAGTCGCGGCGTCCGCGTGTCGACCGTGGTCACGCGGTGACCGTTTCGCCCGTGGTGGTGAGCACCGCCGAGAGCCGCGTTAGCACTTCGGGGTGCACGCGGTAGTAGATCCAGGTGCCGCGCCGGTCGCCGGTGATCAGCCCGGACTCGCGCAGGACCTTGAGGTGGTGGGAGATGGTCGGGCCGGTCAGGTCGAAGGCGTCGGTGAGATCGCAGACGCACGCTTCACCGCCGGCGTGGGAGGCGATCAGCGAGAGCAACCGCAGCCGGACGGGGTCGGCCATCGCCTTGAACAGGTGCGACAGTTCGACCGCCTGGTCCTGCGTCAGCGGCTCCCGGGTCAGAGGCGCACAGCAGGCGTCCATCGCGACGAGCGGAAGTTGCTTCGACATGCTTCTATATTGACAGATTCACATATAGACGGCAATCTAAGTTCGTCTAGTTAGACGGATGTCTATCCAAGGAGGTAGCGGAGATGTCACGAGTACAGCTGGCCTTGCGTGTCGGAGACCTGGCCGGATCGATCGACTTCTACTCGAAGCTGTTCGGAACGGAGCCGGCGAAGCTCCGGCCGGGCTACGCGAACTTCGCGATCGAGGAGCCGGCGCTGAAGCTGGTGCTGCTGGAGGGCGAGCCAGGCCAGGAGACGGCGCTGGACCACCTCGGCGTCGAGGTCGAGTCGACCGACCAGGTCAACGCGGCAACCCAGCGACTGACGGGCGAAGGCCTCGAGACGCTCACCGAGGACGACACGACGTGCTGCTACGCGGTACAGGACAAGGTGTGGGTCCACGGGCCAGGCAAGGAGCCCTGGGAGGTCTACACGGTAAAGAGCGACTCGACAACGTACGGCACCGACAGCGCGGCACTGCTCGCTCCGGCAACGTGCTGCACGCCCAGCGCTGAGACGGCCAAGCCGGAGGGCTGCTGCAACTGAAGCCGCAATCGCCCCGCAGACACCGACGCGCGCACTGAGGCGTTCGACCATGACAACGTCATGCCGTGGTGCCCAACCGTGACGAGACAGTGCGGATGAAGGACGCTGAGGCGAAGCCACGGCGACACCTGGCAGCCATCGAAGCTGTGGGGGTCGTACGGCCAGCCGTGGACGATGATCACCGGTCCCCGGTCGGCGTAGCCGACGTTCAGCACGCCCGCCTCGATCTGCTTGACCGGGCCGAGCTCCGGTTGAGCATCGAATCTCCTTTCAAGGGGTGAGAGTTCCGTAGACGGTGACGGTTTCGCCGTCACATTCGAAGCGGCCGTCGGCGAGGAGCCGCCCCAGCCAGTCGAGGACTAGCTTGTTGTCCCGGAGCACGTCGCAGCACACCCGTGCCGGGCCGGATGCCGTCAGCACGGCGGAAAGGTCGCTCACCAGCTTCCGAGCAACACCCCGGCGCCGGTACGCTTCGGCGACGACGACCCCGATGTCGGCCGTCCGGTCGTCGGCGCGGACGGCCATCACGTGGCCGACCACGGTCTCCCCGTCGAGTGCGAGCAGCGCCACCGGAGTGGTGATCATGGCTTCGACCAGGGCCGGGGTGATCTGCCGGATCCCCGAGAAGAACCGGTGGTACCGGCTCATCAGGGACAGCTCGGTCAGAAAGCCGCCGACCGCGCCGTGATCCTCCGGCCGCGGCGGACGGACGACGATCCGGCGTTCCCTTGTGGACACGATCAGCCGGCCGGAGAGGGAAGCCCCAGAGCCCATGCCGACTCGGCGCGCATCTCGACCTTGCGGATCTTCCCGGAGACCGTGGCCGGGAATTCCGTCACCGTGCGAACGTATCGGGGAATCTTGACGCACGCACACAGCTCCTTGCCGTAGCGCTCGTCGGGCACGCCGACGGCCTGAACGTCCTCGCCGCCGCGGATGACCATGTCCTGATACGGCCGACGATCAGCGCGTAGCCGTCTTCGCGCATGACGGCGAGGTCGCCCGTGCGCATCCAGCCTCGGCCCGGTGCTCACTTGAGTTCCGCCGAAGACTTCCCGAGCAGCCTCCGCGCCACGATGAGCTGCTGAATCTGCTGCGTACCTTCGAAGATGTCCATGATCTTCGCGTCGCGGGCCCACTTCTCGAGCAACGAGCGCTCCGAGTACCCGAGGCCGCCGACGAGCTCGATGCAGCGCAGCGTGATCTCGGTGGCGCTGCGGCCGGCCTTGGCCTTGGCCATCGACGCGTGCAGGGAGTTGGGCCGGGCGTTGTCCGCCATCCACGCGGCTTCCAGGGTCAGCAGGTAGGACGCCTCGTAATCGGCTTCCAGCTCGATGAACGCTGCGATGGCCGCGAGCTGACGCGGGCCCGCGCGGTCGTAGTCGATCGTCAGGCCGGCGTCGGTGAGCAGCTGGCGGGTCTCGTCCAGCGCCGCCCTCGCCACGCCGACGGCCATCGCGGCGACCAGTGGCCGGGTGTTGTCGAACGTCTGCATGACGCCGGCGAACCCGCGCCGGACGTCGATCTCCGGGTCGCCGAGCAGGTTCTCCCGGGGCACCCGGACCTTCTCCAGGCGGAAGTGCGCGGTGTCGGAGGCCCGGATGCCGAGCTTGTGCTCCAGGCGCACCAGCTCGAACCCCGGAGTGCCCTTCTCGACGACGAACGACTTGATCGCCGCCCGGCCCTTCGCCTTGTCCAGCGTCGCCCACACCACGACCACATCGGCGCGCTCACCGGAAGTCACGAAGATCTTCTCGCCGTCGAGCACGTAGTCGTCGCCGTCGAGCACGGCCGTCGTGCGAATCGCGGCCGAATCCGAGCCGCAGTCCGGCTCGGTGATCGCCATCGCCGCCCACTTGCCGGCGAACCGCTTCGCCTGCTCCTCGTTCGCGACCGAGGCGATCGCGGCGTTGCCGAGGCCCAGCCCCGGCAGTGACAGCAGCAGGGCCGCGTCGCCCCAGCACATCTCCATGATGCCGAGCACACTGGCGAGGTTGCTGCCGTTGCGGTTCTCCGCGCGGTCCGCCGGTTTCGCGCTCGACGCGCTCAGTCGCTGGGCGAGGGCGCCGAGCACGTCGAGTTCGGGCGGGCGGGTGTGTTCGGCGCGGTCGTTGTGGCGGGAGCCGGGCCGGAGGATCTCGGCCGCGGCCCGGTGGGCCTGGCTCACCACGGCGGCGAGCTGGTCCGGCACCTCGAGGGTGATCATGTGCTGCTCCTTGGGTACCGAAGGGTTCAGACGAGCACGCCGCCGGTGGCGACGCCGACCGCGCGCAGGTCGCGGTACCAGCGTTCGACCGGGTGCTCCCGGACGTAGCCGTGCCCGCCGAGCAATTGCACGCCGGCACTGCCGATGCGCATGCCCTGGTCCGCGCAGAGCCGGTGAGCCAGGACGGCTTCCCGGGCGAACGGCAGGCCGGCGTCGGCGCGGGCGGCCGCGCGGTAGGTGGCCAGCCGCATGGCCTCCAGCTCGATGGCGATGTCGGCGACGGTGAACGCGACGCCTTGGCGGTGGCTGATCGGTTCGCCGAACGCGACGCGGTCGTTGACGTACGGGATGACGTGGTCCAGCACGGCCTGCGCCGTACCGACGGCCAGCCCACACCAGGCGAGCCGGGACAGGCGCACACATTCCGCGTAGGCGCCACCGAAGAGGGCCGTCTCGGGCACGGGGACCTCGGCCAGGTCCACCCGGCCCAGTCCGGCGGCCCGGACACCCATCGCGGGGTCGGCCGTCACGGTCAAACCACTCGCGTCCGCCTCGACCACGAACAGCGCCGGCCCGCGGCCTTCGAGGTACGCCGCGATCACGAGCAGCTCGGCCTGCGCCGCCCGGACGACCATCGACTTGGCGCCGTCGAGGACGAACCCGCCTCGCGCCCGCCGGGCCACCGTGTGCGGCTCGAACGGGTCGGCCAGTGCGTGCGGCTCCGCGATCGCGAGGGCCGCGGCCGGCACGTCGGCGCCGACGAACCGCGGCAGGTACGTGGCCTGCGCGTCGCTACTGCCCCACAGCGCGAGCGCGGTGCTGACGGCGGCGGAGGCGAGGCAGGCGACGGCGAGGCCCATGTCGCCGACGGCGAGGGCTTCGGTGACCAGCACCGAGGTGACCGCCGAACGCGCGGTGGCGACGCCGCCGAGCTCCTCGGGCACGCCGAGCAAGGTCAGGCCGAGTTCGGCGGACTTGGCGACCAGGTCGTCCGGTGCGCCGCCGCGAGCGTCGGCTTCGGCCGCGCGATCGCGCAGCTGCTCGGCCGCGAACTCGGCGGCGGTGTCCCGGATGAGGCGCTGGTCGTCGGTCGGGGTGAGGTCGATCAGGCCGGGCGCGGACGTGCCGACAGCCATGGGGGTTCTCCTGAGCTGCGAAAGGCCGGCGCCCGGCCGGGGCGTCGACGAAAGGTGGTGAGTCCTATTTGGAGCGAGTGCGGCGCGCGGGGCCGAGACCGGTGACGAGCGCGGTCAGACCGAGCCGCCAGCGGCGGTCGACCGACTGCTTCGACGAGCCGAGCCGGCGGGCGCTTTCGGCGGTGGCCATGCCCTCGACGTAGGCGAAGAACACGTGGGCGAGGTCGGTCGCGTCCCCGGCGAGCACGCCCGCCTCCACGGCGTCCCGGACCCGCCGGACGAAGATCTTGCGCACCTTGACGCCGGCCTTGTCCTCGTCCCCGGTGGGGTCGAAGTCGACGAACGGGCGGGAGAACATGATCTGGGCCAGCACCGGCCGGGTGACGACGAACCGGCGGAACGCCTCGGCGAGGACGAGGAGGGCTTCGAGCGGTTCGGCGTCCGGCAACGCCGCCAGGTCGTCGCCCAGCAGCCGGAAGCCCTCGAAGAAGACCTCGCGGATGAGTCCCGCCTTGTCGCCGAAGACCTCGTAGATCGCCGGGACGGACGCGTCCGCGCGGCGAGCGACGGTTCTGGTGGTCAGCCCGGCCACGCCCTCCTCGGCGAGCACCGCCAGCGCACTCGCCACACCGCGCTCGCGGAGGGCGTCGGTGCGTTGCTTCACCCGAGGCACAGCGAGATGTTAACACCCGGCTCCCGATCTGGACAGACGTTACGGAACATCGATACGGAACAGCGTTACGACTTCCGCCACTCTCCACCGGCCGACCTGGCGTCGCTACCCTAGGACGGGGGTAATCGTTGGGCGGCAACAAGAACCGCTCGATACGGTGGGGTGGACAGCGGCACCGGTGCGTGGTTAGCATCGCCGGTGTTAACGACCGCTAACCCGGTCGCGCCGAGCGGGCACGTGCCGTGCTCGCAAGCGCCGCGCCGGCCTCCGCCCGCGCCGGACGCACCTACCCCAGGACTCGAAGGGAGTCACCGTGATCGACAACCGGCTCGACGACGAACACGAAGCCCTGCGCAAGACCGTCGAAGCGTTCGCCCGCACCGAAGTCGCGCCGGTGATCGGCGACCTCTACGAACGAGAGGCGTTCCCCTACGACATCGTGGCGAAGATGGGCGACCTGGGCCTGTTCGGCCTGCCCTTCGACGAAGCGTACGGCGGCATGGGCGGCGACTGCTTCGCGATGTGCGTCGCCGTCGAGGAACTGGCCCGGATCGACTCGTCGGTGGCGGTCACCCTCGAAGCCGGCGTCTCCCTGGGCGCGATGCCCATCTACCGCTTCGGCACCGAAGAGCAGAAGCAGGAGTGGCTCCCCCGGCTCTGCGGCGGCCGGATGCTCGGCGCGTTCGGCCTCACCGAGCCCGGCGCCGGCTCCGACGCGAGCGCGTCGCGCACGACCGCGGTCCGCGACGGCGACGACTGGGTCATCACCGGCACCAAGGCCTACATCACCAACTCGGGCACGGACATCACCGGGCTGATCACCGTCACCGCCGTGACCGGCACCGACGATGACGGCGGCAAGGCGATCTCCACCATCATCGTGCCGGCCGGCTCCCCCGGCCTGCACGTGGCCAAGGCGTACTCCAAGGTCGGCTGGTGCGCCTCCGACACGCGCGAGCTGGGCTTCGACGCCGTCCGGGTGCCGGCCGGGAACCTGCTCGGCGAACTCGGGCGCGGCTACGCGCAGTTCCTGTCCATCCTCAACGAAGGCCGGGTGGCGGTCTCGGCGCTCGCCACCGGCCTCGCGCAGGGCTGCGTCGACGAATGCCTGCGCTACGCGAAGGAACGCGAGACGTTCGGACAGCCCATCGGCAAGCACCAGGCCATCGCGTTCAAGATCGCCGAGATGGACGCCCGAGCCCACACCGCCCGGCTCGCCTACTACGCCGCGGCGGCGAAGATGCTGCGCGGCGAGCCCTTCAAGCGCGAGTCGGCCATCGCCAAGCTGATCTCCTCCAACGCGGCCATGGACAACGCGCGCGACGCCACGCAGATCTTCGGCGGCATGGGCTTCATCAACGAAGCACCGGTCGCCCGCTTCTACCGCGACGCCAAGATCCTCGAAGTCGGCGAGGGCACCAGCGAGGTGCAGAAGATGCTCATCGCCCGCGAACTCGGGCTCTAGAACGGAGGCACCACCATGGAAGGCACTCGGACGTACAGCTGGGTCGATCCGCGGGACCTGGCCGAGCTCAGCACCGAGATGGACGGGCTCGCGTTCAGCCGGCACCTGCTCGACGCCGGCGAGGCGGGGATCATGCCGATCGCCGCGACCCTGGGGTTCCGCCTCGCCGAGATCGACCGCGGGCACGCCGTGCTGACCGGTGAGCTCGGCGAGCACCTCTACAACCCGATCGGCATGGTGCACGGCGGAGTCGCCGCGACCTTGCTCGAAAGCGCCGCCGGGTACGCCGTCCAGACGACCGTGCCCGTCGGCAACGGCTACACCACGCTCGACCTGTCGGTGCACTACCTGCGCCCGCTCAGCGCGGACCTCGGAACGATCCGCGCCATCGGCACCGTGCTCAACCGCGGCCGGCGCACCGCGCTCGCGCACGCCGAGGTCCGCGACGCGGCGGACCGGCTCCTCGCCCACGCGACGAGCTCGTGCATGATCTTCGCCACCGGCGAGTGATCTTCCCGTGAACGGGCACGAGGACCGGTCGCCCCGGCGGATCATCGACGAGCTGCTGCCCGAGCGGCTCGAGCGGCTGCGGAAGGTGACCGGACTGCCGATCGTCCTCGGCGGCGCGACCCGCCGGGACGCCACCGGCGTGCGACTGGTCCTCGACCGGCTGGTGGGCAACTCCGGGGAGTCGTTGCGCGGGCTGATCGTCCACTCCGGAAAGGGGCTCGGCGGCTGCGTCCTGCGCAGCCGCCTCCCCTTCCGGGTCAACGACTACGCGTCCACCATGGCGATCACCCATGAATACGACCACGCGGTGCGCCAGGAGGGACTGACGTCCGTCTTCGCCGTCCCGGTCCTGGTCCGCGGCGAGGTCGGCGGGGTGCTCTACGGCGCGGTGCGGGAGGGCAGCCCGATCGGCGACCGGACGGTCCGCGGCGCCGTCGTGGTCGCCGGGCAGCTCCAGTCCGATGTGGAGCTCCGTCTCCGGCGCGACCCCGCCGACCGTTCGCGGGCGGCGCGCGCCGAGCTGGCCGCGCTGATCCGGGACACCGCCGATCCGGTGCTCCGGGCGCGGCTGGAACGGATCCGGACGGACCTGACCCGGGAGCCGGTGCCCCCGGAGGCGAGGTCCTCGCTCGCGCCGCGGGAGATCGACGTCCTGCGGCTGGTCGAGGTGGGCGCGGCCAACCTCGAGATCGCCGCCCGGCTCGGGCTCGGCCTGGAGACCGTGAAGGCGTACCTGCGCTCGGCGATGCGCAAGCTGGAGGTCCACAACCGAACGGCCGCCGCGCACCGCGCGCGGCTCAGCGGACTGTTGTAGCGATCAGCCCGTGGCTTGGCGTTGCAGCCGGCGGAACCGGAACTTCGAGCCGGCCGGCTCGTTGCAGCGCCGCGACGGTCACTGTTTCATCCGCGGGCATCACCGTCGTCGGCGCCCTGCTCGCGGTCACCAGTAAAAAAAGCGAACAAGGAGAATCAGTGACCGACAGCGTCCTTCAGCTGCTGCGAGATCGCCGGCACCAAGGAAGTACCCCGGGCGACCGCGCCGACGACGCGCGGCTCGTGCTCGTGATCGAAGGCGGGAGCTCGCGGGGTGCGTACTCGAGCGGGATGACCGTCGCGATCGAACGGCTCGGCCTGCTGCCGGCGTTCGACGCCGTCTACGGCAGCTCCGCGGGAGCGCTCAACGGGGCGTGGCTGCTGTGCGGTCGCGCCGAAAGCACCATGCACGCGTGGTGGGACCCGGCCATCATGGGCGCGACGATCGCCCCCCTGCGCGCGCTGCGCGGCCGCCCGGTCGTCGATACCCGGTACCTCGTCCACACCATCTACACCGAAATCATGCCGATGGGGTTCGGGGAAGTCCTCGGCAACGCCGTGGAGTTCCACCCGACCGCGACGGACGCCTTGACCGGCGACGCCGTCGACCTGCACGACCAGGTCGTCGACCGAGCGTCGCTGCAAGCCGCGCTGCGGGCGTCGACGGCGATGCCGCTGCTGGCCGGCAAGCCGGTCGAACTCGGCGGGCGGACCTACGTCGACGCGGGTGTGAGCGAGGCGGTCCCCATCCGGACGGCTGTGGCGCAGCGGGCCACCCACGTCGTCGCCCTGCGCACCAAGCGCCTGGACGAGCCCGCCGTGACCGCGCCTTCGCGCGCAGAGCGGCTGATCACGTCACGCTGGTTCGCCCGGCACGCGCCCGGCGCTCAGGTGACGTGGCTGCGCCGCGAGGTCATCCGAGCCGAAGAGGAACGGCTCCTGGCCACCCATCCCGGGACCCTGCAGATCCGTCCCCCGCTGGGCAGCGCGCGGATCGGCCGCACCGAACGGAACCCGGACCTGCTGCGCGCGGCCGTCGACGCCGGTATCCAGGCGGCGACGAGCGCGTTCTCCGCCGCCGATGTCACCACGGATCTCGAGGAGCTGCCGTGGACCTGACGACTGACCGTGTGCGCACCGTCACCTGGGCCGACCGGCGCGCGTTCGCGACCGCGACCGAGCTGACCGGCCTGGAGTTCCTCCAGGCCATGGCCCGCGGCGACGTTCCACCGGCACCGATGATGGATCTGCTCGGCATGCGCCTGATCTCGGCGGCCGAGGGCGAAACCGTCTTCCGGCTGGTACCGGCCGAGTTCCATTTCAATCCGATGTGGACGGTCCACGGCGGGGTGTACGCGACGATGCTGGACTCCGCGGCCGCCTGTGCGGTCCACACGACACTGCCCGCCGGAGCGGGATTCAGCACCCTCGACCTGTCGGTGCGGCTCTTCAAGGCCATCCGGGCCGACACGGGCGAGATCACGGCCACCGGGCGGGTGGTCCACCAAGGCCGGAACTTCGCGGTGGCCGAGGCACGTTTGGAAGACTCCGCGGGCACGCTGCTGGCGACGGCGGCAGCAGGCTGTTCCGTCGTCCGTCCACAGTGATCGGCGACGGGCGGATCCGGCGACGGCTCGCAGCATGCGCTGTCTTCGAAGTCGGATCCAGGCTCCACCGCGTCCGAAGAACTCGCGGGCGTGCCGTACGGCCCTCCAGCGACGGCGCAGGGCCTCGAGCACGTCGATCACCGCCGCGAAAGGCGATCGTGATCGCCCGCCGGGGGTCACCGGGGCACAGCCAGGTGCACTCCCGGCGGTGAGCGCCTGCCGCGGCAGCAGTGCGGTGGCCAGGCCTTACTCGACGAGCGTCGGTGCGGCAGGTCGGACGACTCGTAGCGGCCCCGGGGTTCGAAGCCGGCGGCGCGGCACACGGCCCTGGCCGAGGTCCGCGACGGTCGTACCGGGCCGCACGCCCACGGCGACGGCGGCGAACCAGCCGTCCCCAGGACGTCGGAGGCAGCCGGCGAGCTGGGGAGCAGCTCGTCGCCGGGCACCTCCGAGGTGGCGACGAGGGTGCCGTCCGCCAGCGGCACTGGCCGGGCGGATGGCGGTGACGTCGGAGCCGGCTTCTTCCACGATGCCTACGCACTCGTGACCGATCGGAGTCGGTGATCCTTTCGAGTCAGGCGAAGAGTTCTTTGGCCACGGTCATGGCGGACATGGCCTTGGGCCAGCCCGCGTAGAAGGCGAGGTGGGTGACGGCTTCGACAAGCTCGTCCTCGGTGGCGCCGTTGTCCTTGGCCAGGCCGAGGTGGAAGCGCAGCTGCTCGGTGTTGCCGCCGGTGACCAGCGCGGCGACGGTGATGAGGCTGCGTTCCTTCGGCGACAGGACTTCGCGGGGCCAGACCTGTCCGAAAAGGACGGTGTCGGTGAGGTCGACCAACGTCGGAGCGAAGTCGCCGAAGGCTTTTCGGGCTCCGGAGGGTTCGTTGTCGGGCATCAGCTGTTCCTTTCGTTCAGCGCGGCGCGAGCCGCAGGGTCGCCGCCCTCGCGGCGAGCATCGGGTCGAGGTAAGTGCGGCCGTAGCGGGCGTACTTGGCGCGGTAGGCCGCGTCCACCGCGGCATCGACGTCCTGCCCGGGGTGCTCGGCGGTGACGTCGGCTTCGGCACCGGCGGCGCGCACGCGGGCGTGGCCGGTACCGGCGGCGTGCCGGTACCAGGCGCCGCCGGATCCGCGGTAGGAGCGGACATAGACCTGGTCGCCGGCGCGCACGACCCAGATCGGTACCCAGGGCCGCGGTGTCCCTTCGGGACGGATGGTGGTGATCTCCAGTTCGTCGGCCGCGGCGACGATGTCGAAGTCGGTCACGGGTTCTCCTTCACGAGGGTCGGCCGCAGCCGCAGGGCCGCGGCGGTGGTGACGGCCAAGACGGCCGCGGCGAGCAGCAGGCTCGTCTGGACGCCCCGGGTGAACGTCGCGGGGTCGGCGAGCAGGCCACCGAACGCCGCCACCGCGAGCGCGCCGCCGACCTGGCGGCTGGTGTTGAACACCCCGGACGCGGTGCCCGCCAGCTCCCCGGGGACGGCGTCGAGCAGCACCGCCGTCGCGGGCGGGGCGACCAGCGGGCCGCCGAGCCCGACCAGCACCATCAGCCCCGAGAACACCCACAGCGGCGCCGAAGCCGGCAGCAGACCGAGGGCGAGCAGACCGAGGGTCATCGCGGCGAGGCCGGCGGTGATCAAGGTGCGGCGGCCGAGGCGTTCGGCCAGCCGCGCCGAGAAAGGCGTCAGCGCGGCGCCGATCGCCATCATCGGCAGGAACACCAGCCCGGTGCCCAGCGGGGACAGCCCGCGTTGCTGCTGCAGGAACAGGCTCGCCACGAACGGCAGGCCGTAGTAGCCGACCATGAACGCGAACCCGGTCACCACGACGATCACGACCGTGCGGGAACGGAACAACCGCGGCGGCACCATCGGGTGCGTCACTCGCGCCTGTACCCGCACGAATGTCGCCAGCGCGACCAGCGCGACGGCGAACGCCAGAAGGACCTGGGGCGCGGTCAATCCGGTCGTGCCGGCCTCGATGGCGCCGTAGGTCAGCCCGCCCATCGCGGTGGCCGCGGTGACCTGGCCGGCCCAGTCCACCGGCGTGGCCCGCCGCGGCGACGGCGCCACCCTGGCCACCAGCGCCAGAGCGGCCGCCCCGACCGGCAGGTTCACGGCGAAGATCCACCGCCAGTCCAGCAGCTCCAGGACGCCGCCGAGCAGCGGCCCGGACGTCGACGCGAGCGCGCCGCCCATCGCCCACACCGCCACCGCCCGGCCGCGAGCGACCGGGTGGGGATAAGCCTGCCGGATCAGCGCCATCGACGACGGCATCAGCACCGCCGCGGCGGTCCCCTGCAGGAACCGGGCGGCCACCAACGCCGGGAGCGTCGGCGCCGTCCCGCAGGCGGCGGACACCACGACGAACAGGACCATCCCGGCGGCGAACGCGCGGCGTGCCCCGAACCGGTCGGTCACCGAACCCGCGGTCAGCAGCAGGGCGGCGAACATCAGCGTGTAGCCGTCGAGCACCCACTGCAGCCCGCCGATCCCGCCACCGAGGTCGGTGCGGATGGCCGGCAACGCGACGTTGACGATGACCGCGTCGAGAGTGATGACGAAGAACCCGAGGACCGCCGCTGCCAGGGCCCTGTGCGGGTGCGCGGAAGCCGGTGCTCCGTCCGCGACGCGACTACTTTCAGTTACTTCACTGGTCATGGTCTCCTCACTCGCCGACCCCGGGGATCCGTTGGTCACCGTCGAGGAAACCCCACTTCGCAAGCGCGTGGGAGGTCGGGTTTATGGGGGTGGAAGCTCGACCTCCCTCACGACCGCGATCGACGTAGAGTGAGGTACATGGACCAGCGAGCCGAGATCCGGGAGTTCCTCGCCACCCGGCGAGCGAAGCTCACGCCCGAGCAGGCAGGGCTGCCCCGCGGCGCCGGAAGACGCCGCGTACCCGGGCTGCGCCGCGAGGAAGTCGCCGTGCTCGCCGGCGTGAGCACCGACTGGTACATCCGGCTCGAAAAGGGCCACATCGCCGGCGTGTCCGACGACGTCCTCGACGCCGTCGCCCGCGCCCTGCAGCTCGACGAAGCCGAACGCACCCACCTGTTCAACCTCGCCCGCGCCGCCAAACCCGGCCGAACCCCGCGCCGGCGCGCCAAACCGCAGCTGCGGCCGAGCGTGCAGCGGATCCTCGACTCGATGACCACGACCGCGGCGTTCGTCCGCAACGGGCGGCTGGACATCCTCGCCACCAACCCGCTCGGCCACGCCCTCTACGCACCGGTCCTCGACAACCCCGCCCACCGCGGCAACATCGCGCGGTTCAACTTCCTCGACCCGGCCGCCGGGGACTACTACCCCGACGTCGACGCGGCGTGCGACACCACCGTCGCGTTGCTGCGCACCGAAGCCGGCCGCGACCCGCACAACCGCGAGCTCACCGACCTCGTCGGCGAGCTCGCCACCCGCAGCGACGCTTTCCGCACCCGCTGGGGCGCCCACAACGTCCGCCTCCACCGCGCCGGCCTGAAGTGCTTCCACCACCCCGTCGTCGGTGACCTCGACCTCGACTTCGACTCCCTGGACCTACCGAGCGACACCGCGGACAAGCTGACCCTCACCGCCTACACCGCCGAACCCGGTACTCCGGCAGCGGACGCACTGGCACTGCTCGCCAGCTGGGCCGCCACCCACACCACCGACCAGCACATCCGATAACCGAAGGACACCAGTGGAACTCACCCCCGTGAACGACACCGCCAAGGCACCGGAGGCCGCTTTCACCGGTGACGTCTACGTCACCCCGATCAAGAAGGCCGAACCCGCCTCACATCTGATCGCCTCCCTGGTCCGGTTCACCCCCGGCGCCCGCACCCACTGGCACTCCCACGCCAACGGACAGACCCTCCACGTCACCGAGGGCGCCGGCTACGTCGCCAACCGCGACGGCCAGGTCATCCGCATGCGCGCGGGCGACACCGTCTGGACCCCACCCGGCGAAGAACACTGGCACGGCGGCACGAACACCACCTGCATGAGCCACCTCGCCATGCTCGAAGGCACCGACGACGGCGACGGCACGACCTGGCTCGAAGCGGTCACGGACGAGCAGTACGAGGCTGCTCACCAGAGCCAGGCCACGGACTTGTAGCCGACCAGTCAGCGGGCGGGAGCGCGGCGAGTGCCTCGGCCGTTGCCTCGATGTCCGAGGTGGTGTGCGCTGTGCTGAGGAAAACCTTGCCGGACGGCATGAACAGGAAGCCCTGGCGCAGCATCCCCTCCAGGATCACCGTCCAGAGCCCGCCGGTGCCGTGGAGTCCGGTCGCCCCGTCCGCGGGGACGTATTGGAGGAGCGAGCCGACCCGGTTGAAGCGGCCCGAACCGAGGGCGCCGCCGACGAGGGCTTCGAACTCCGACGACGTCTTCTCGAGCGCCTCGTAGACCGCCGGGTCCGCCAGCACGCGCATCGTCGCCTCGACGGCCGCGAGCGCGATCGGGTTGGCGTTGAACGTTCCCGCGTGGACGACGCCGGCCGTCACCTGGTCGATCAGGTCCGCCCGGCCGACGACGGCACTCTGGGTGAAGCCTCCGGCCATCGCCTTTCCGAACACGGACAGGTCGGGGCGGACGCCGTACCTCTCGGCCGCGCCGCCGCGTGCGATCCGGAACCCGGCGATCACCTCGTCGAAGATGAGGACGACGCCGTATCGGTCGCACAGGTTCCGCAGCGTGGCCAGGAATTCCGGCGACGGCGCCTCGACACCGGCGTTGCTCATCACCGGGTCGACGAGCACCGCCGCGAGGTCGGGCTCGCCCAGGAGGCGCTCGGTCAGCGGGACGTCGTTGAAGCGCCCGACGACCAAGTCGTCCAGAACGCTCGCCGACTGCCCTCTGCCGCCCGGCCGCGCGGGTCGATCACCGTCCTCTTCGGACATTCCGGCGTGCACGGTGTCGTGCCAGCCGTGGTAGCTCTTCGCGAACTTGAGTACGCGGCGCCGCCCCGTCGCGGCCCGAGCGAGACGCAGGGCGACCTGCACGGCTTCGGTTCCGGTGTTGCTCCACAGCAGCCGCTCGCCGTGGGGCACGGCTTCGAGGACCGCCTCCGCGGCGAGGTACTCGAGGGCGTGGCCGGTGCCGACGACCTGCATCTTCTTCGCGACCTCGGACACCGCGGACAGCACGCGCGGGTCGCCGTGACCGAGCACGAGCGGCCCCCAGGCCATGACGTAGTCGACGTACCGGTCGCCATCCAGGTCCCACACGTGCGCGCCTCGGGCCTCCCGCACGAAGAGCGGGTGGGGACGCATCGCGGCGCGCAGGCCCGACCCCACGCCGCCGCCGACGCTGCGGCGGGCTCGTTCGAACGCGAGACGGGACGATTCCAGAGCCATCAGTACTTGATCACCGTCCGGATGCCGACGCCGCGCTTCATCTCGTCGAACGCCTCGTTGACGTCCGCCAGATCGATCACGCGCGTCACCAGCGAGTCGAGATCGATGCGGTGGTTCATGTAGTGCTCGACCAGCAACGGGAAGTCGACGGCGGGCTTGCTCGAGCCGTAGTTGGAGCCGATGAGCGAAAGTTCCCGATCGGACAGGACGAACGGATCGATCGAGACGCGCACGCCGTCCGCCACCTGCCCGGCCACGACGGCCCTTCCGCCGCGCGCCAGCACCGAGTAGGCCGACTCGATGGTGCCGGGCAGCCCGATGGCCTCGATGGCGACATCCACGCCGCGTCCTCCGGTGAGCTGGGCGACCCGCTCCGCGAAATCCTCCCGGGCGCTGTTGATCACGTCGGTCGCGCCGAATACGCGGGCCTGCTCGAGCTTGGGGTCGGCGATGTCCGCGGCGATGATCTTCCGCGCGCCGACCAGGCGGGCACCCTGGATCGCGTTCAGCCCGACGCCGCCGCAGCCCAGCACCAGCACGGTGTCGCTCGGCCGGACCTGCGCGGTGGTGACCGCCGCCCCGACCCCGGTCGTGACCGCGCAGCCGATCAGGGCCGCCTGCTCGAACGGGGCGTCGTCCCGGATCGCGATGGCGCCCGACTCGGGCACGAGCGCGTACTGGCCGAACGTGCCGACGCCCGCGAAGCTGTGGACGTCCCGGTCGTCCGCCGTGACGCGGGTCCGGCCGTCGAACGACAGGTGGTTGGCCGAGTGCCGGCTGACCAGGTCGCAGAGGACGGGCCTGCCGCTGACGCAGTAGCGGCACCGGCGGCACGACGGTGTCCAGGACAGCACGACGTGATCGCCCTTCGCCAGCGTCGTGACCCCTTCGCCCACGCTCTCGACGATTCCGGCGCCTTCATGGCCGAGGATCATCGGCGACGGCACCTCCCATTCGCCGACGAGCACGTGCAGGTCGCTGTGGCACACCCCGCTCGCTTTGAGCCGCACCAGAACTTCACCCGGCGGCGTGGCGGGAAGCGAGACCCGCTCGACGGTCAGCGGCGCGTCCGGCGTCCTGAAGACGGCGGCGTCGAATTCGATGGTCACGGCAAGGTCCCCCCGCGGATCAGCTTCCTGTTGGCGAACTCGTCGATCCCCGCCCGGCCCAGCTCGCGGCCGAAGCCGGACCGCTTGATCCCGCCGAACGGCAGTTCGGGGCCTTCCAGGCCGACGCCGTTGACGAAGACCATGCCCGCCTCGATCCGGTCGGCGACGCGCATCGCCTGCTCGGGGTCCGTGGTGAAGACGTAGGAGCCCAGTCCGTACGGGGTGCTGTTGGCCAGCTCGACGGCTTCGGCTTCGGATCCCGCTCGGTAGACGGTCGCGACGGGGCCGAACAGTTCCTCGGCGGCCGACGGCGAAGACGGCGACACACCGGTCAGGACACCCGGCGGGAAGTACGCGCCTTCGCGCCGTCCTTCGCAGACCAGGGTCGCGCCGTCCTGGACCGCTCGCCGGACCTGTTCTTCGAGGCGCTCGGCGGCCGTCACCGACGACAGCGGAGCCAGTCCGTCGGCTTTGGCGAGCACCTTTTTTGTGAACCTGTCGAGGAATTCGTCGTAGATGTCCTCGGCGACGATGAACCGCTTGCCCGCGTTGCACGCTTGCCCGGCGTTCTCGAACCGGGCGTCCACCGCGGCCTGGACCGTGGCGTCCAGGTCCTCTGTGGACAGCACGAGGAACGGGTCCGAGCCGCCCAGCTCGAGCACGACCTTCTTGAGGTTGCGGCCCGCCGTTTCCGCGACCTGCGCTCCGCCTCGCTCGGAACCGGTGAAGGACACGCCTTGCACCCTGGTGTCGGCGATGGCGTCGGCGACCTGTTCGTTGGTCGCCCGGACGTTGACGTAGCAGCCCTCGGGGTAGCCGGCGTCGGTGAAGATCCGCTGCAGGGCCGCGGCCGAGTCCGGGCATTGCGGCGCGTGCTTGAGCACGATGGTGTTGCCCAGGGCGAGGTTGGGCGCGGCGAACCGGGCGACCTGGTAGTACGGGTAGTTCCAGGGCATGATGCCCAGCAGGACGCCGATCGGCTGGCGGCGGACGAACGCCGTGCCCTCCCCCTCGAGCAGCTCGACGGGCTCGTCGGCGAGGAACGTCTCCGCGTTCGCCGCGTAGTAGGCGTAGATGGACGCGCTGAACTCGACCTCGGCGACGGCCTCGTCCAGGGGTTTGCCCATCTCCTCGTGCGCGAGGCGGGCGAGTTCGCCGCTGCGCGCGGTGTGGAGGGCGGCGACGGTGTGCAGCAGTTCGGCACGCTGAGCCAGCGTGGTCGCTTTCGACCGGTAGGCCTTCTCGGCCAGGTCGAGCGCCCGGTCCATCATGAAGACGCACCCGCTTCCTGGGTCGGTTTCGCGCTCGAGGCCACGTTGTGGTCGTGCAGCGCGCGGTAGGCGAAGAAGTAGACGAATCCCTGCGTGCCCCACGTCGCCAAAGCGGCGGTGTAGAAGAACGTGCGGTTGGCGTCGTCGAACGGGAAGGGGAAGAAGTCGTAGACGATCGCGATGGTGGTGCCGGCCGCGGTGACCAGGCCCGTCCAGATCGCGGGCCACCTCGCGCCGACGTCCCACAGCCGCTTGGCGAAGTACGCCAGGAAGACCGCCGTGACGAGGTTGGCCACGACGTAGAACGCGGCGACGGCGAACGCGGCATGGTCGGCGTAGGGGTCTTCGCCGTGGAAGTGCCGGAGGAACAGCCCGGCCGCGGTGGCGAGCGCGAACACTCCGACGTCGACGGCGACGGACGGCTTGTAGCCACGGGTGACCTTCAGCAAGCCCATGACGAGGATGAGCGTGATGCCGACCGACCGCGAGAAGGCGTCGAAGAAGTACGCCACGCCGTACAGCACGCTGCTCTTGTCGCCGCCGAGCAACGACCAGATGAGGAAGTTGCTGCCCGAAGTCGCGACGACCATCCATTCGAGACCGAGCAGGTAGTTGCCGTAGCGGCGGATCAACCGCCAGCCGAAGAAGTAGCCGACGAAGATCATCCACAGGTCGGCGAGCAGGAAGAGCACGTCCTTCATCGCGCCGGCACCTCCCGCGCGACCATGGCCGCGACGCGCTCGGCGGCGCGCTGACCGCTCAGGACTGCGCCGTTCATGGAGCCCGCCCACTCCCCCGCGGTTTCCGTGCCGGCCCAGTGGACGCGGCCGTGGGGCTCGGTGAGCGCCGGGCCGTAGGTCGTGGTCGCGTACGGGGCGACGGCCGGGTTCGGGCCGCCCGGGGCGAACGGTTCGGCTCCCCAGCAGTGGTCGACGTAGTCGAGGGGGGCGCTCGCCTGCGTGCCGTACAGCTGGACGAGCTGCCGCAAAACCATGCCGCGCCGGGTCTCGGGGCCGAAGCCGTCGAACACGCGCGGGTCGCAGAACGCCATCAGGACACCGGGACCACCGTCGGGCGAGACGTCGAAGGTGACGAACACGGTCCCGGTGTCGGTCACCGCCTCGCCCGAAAGCCCGTTGGTCCGCCAAAACGGCTTGTCGTACGCGACGAACGCCTTGCTCAGGACGCCCATGCGCCACGTTTTCACGAGCCCTTCGGCCGGCTCGGGCAACGCCGGGTGGAACGCGATACCCGCGCGGTGTGCCGTCGCGACGGCGACGATCGCGTACTTCGCCGTGATCTCCGCCGAATCGGTGCGGACCAGGACACCGGAGTCGTCTTGGGTGATCCAACGCACCGGCGTCCCCAGGACGACGCGGTCACCGAGCCGCTCCGCGACCCGCTTCGCGATTTCCTGGGTGGTTTCGAGGTAGCGGTCCTGTTGCTGGCCGCCCTCCACGTCGAGCATGTGGTCCACGCCGCCCGCCGCGCGGATGTAGCGCAACGCGTGCAGCAGTGAGACGTCTCCCGGACTGCAGCCCCACTGCACCTTGCTGATGACGGTCATCAGGGCACGGGTGGCCGGCAGCGCGTTCTTCCGGTCGAGCCACTCGCCGAACGAGATCGCGTCGAACTCGCCGGCCCGGGGCGACTCCCAGGCCGCGTCGACGTCGACGGCCGCGACCAGCTTCTCCAGCGCCATCTGGACGCGGGCCATGTCCACCAGCGCCGCCGGCGAGACCTTGGGAATGGTGCCGCGGTAGGTGCGGCGCCGGCCGGCCATCCACAGGACGTTGCGTCCCTGGGCGAACTGGCCGGTCGTGGTGCACCCCACGCGGTCGGCGAGATCGCGGATCGCCGTGTGCCGCCGGGCGACCCACGTCGCGCCGAAGTCGACCGGCACGCCCGCCACCTCGCCGGACAGCGATCGGCCGCCGACCCGGTCGCGCCCTTCCAGGACGAGGACGGACAGGCCGGTGCTCACCAGCCGCTCGGCGGCACTCAGGCCGGCGAACCCGGCGCCGACGACCACGACGTCGACCGAGGTGGCCACGGGACGGCGCTCACGAGAGGGCGACATGATTTTCTCCTTTTCAGCGCACACGGGCGGCCGCGCGCAGGGCACGGCGCCGGCTGCCGTTGATCGAGTCGGTGAAGCGGTCGAGTGCCGACACCAGGCGGAGACTGCGCGGGCCGACCATCGCGAAGGGCGGGAACTTCGGCTTCTCCGCCCAGATGCCCTCGAGGTCGTCGTGCCGCGATCCGTCCACAATGGAGTCGGCGATGAGCGACCCGACGTACGGTGCCTGGGCGAGGCCGTGCCCGTTGCAGGCGATCGAGTAGTGGACGTTGTCCTCGAGCCGGCCGGCGATCGACAGCCAGGACGACGTGATCGCGATCCAGCCGCCCCACGCCCGCTCGACGGCGACGTCGGCCAGCGTCGGGAACCGGCTCGCGAACGCCCCGGCGAGCTCTTCGACCAGCTCGCGGTCCGGGGCCTTCGCCGGCAGGGGGTAGGTCATACCGCGCTCGACGCGCCGGACGCCGAACACGACGGTGCCGCGCGCGGTGAGGCGGTAGTGCTCCATGACCTGGTGCTGGGTGATCACTCCCGACCGGCTGCTCCAGCCCAGTGCGGCCAGCCGCTCCGGGGCGATGGGCTCGGTCTCCATCTCGATGAGCCACAGCGGCACCGAGAGGCGTTTCGGGGTGATGCTCCACTCCCCCGAGTAGGCGTTCGTCGCGAGCACCGCCTGCTTCGCCCGCACGGTGCCGCCGGAGGTCGAGATGACGACCTGGCCGCCCCGCCGCGTCACGTCGGTGACCTTGGTCCGCTCGAAAACCCGGGCCGACGACGAGACCAGGGCGCGGCGCACTCCCCGGCTCAGCTTGCCGGGGTTCAGCATTCCGCCCACGGCCTCGCGCATGCCGCCCACGAAGCCGCGGGGAATGCCGAGCTGCTCGCTCGTGCCGACGTGACCGCGTCCTCCGGCGCGCCGGAGGATCGCCGCCACGGTCCGGGTTCGCAGCATCTGCCCGGGTCCCACCGCGGCGAACGCCAGGCCGTTGGGCTCGTAGTCGCAGTCGATGGCGTGGGTCTTGATGAGGTCTTCCACGAAGCTCGCGGAATTCTCGGCCAGGCGCACCATTCCCGGCACCTTCTTGGGGTAGAAGAGGCTCAGCAGGCGGAGGTCCCCGCCCGGAACGCTCGCGATCTGGCCGCCGTTGCGCGAACTGGACCCGTAGCCGCAGAACTCGGCCTCCAGCAGCACGACGTCCCGGCCGCGCTCGGCGAGCCGCAACGCCGTCGCCATGCCGCCCATGCCCCCGCCGATGACCGCGACGTCGCACGTGACGTCGCCGTCGAGGCTCGGGAGGACGTCGGTGGGCGGGTCGATCCAGCCGCTGAAGGTGCTGCACTCGACGTTGTCGATCCTCATGATGCTCCTTCCGTCACGCGGCCGGCGTGGTCCGAGATGTGCCGGGTGATGGGCTCGACGACGGCCTCGGGGATGTGGTGACCCATGCCGGGGATGACGACGTGCCGGGCGCCGGGGATGGCCTTCGCCGTTGCGGCGCCGCCGCTGGGGGCGACCAGCAGGTCCCGGTCGCCGTTGACGACCAGGGTGGGCGCGGTGATCCGGCGCAGCTGGGCGGTCCGGTCTCCGGAGCGCTGGATCGCCTGGATCTGCCGGGCCGCACCCGCGGCCAGGTCGCCGGCGGCGCGGTCCCAGCCCCCGGCCGCCATGGCGGCCTCGGCCGCGTCGTCGATCGGGTACCCCGTGCCGGCGATGTGGCTGGTGATCCGCAGGTGGGCGCGTACCGCCGCGGTTCTGGTCCGGGCCGGTGGGCCGGCGAGGAGCAGGAGCGTCGACCGGGCCGGCTGACCGGCCTTCTTCGCCCCCGTGGTCGAGAAGATCGACGTCAGGGACAGGACCCGCGCGGGTTCGGTCGCGGCGATCGTCTGGGCGATCATCCCGCCCAGGGACCGGCCGGCCAGGTGGGCCTGCCGGATGCCGAGGTGGTCGAGGACGCCGACCGCGTCGGCGGCCATGTCCGCCAGCGAGTAGGCATCACGACGAGGGCGCGCGAGCAGCTGACGCCACAACGAGGGCGGTGGCGTGGTCGCGAACGTGGACCGGCCGACGTCGCGGTTGTCCATCGTGACGACCCGGAAACCCCGGGCCAGCAGCGAGTTGACGAACGAGCCGGTCCAGAAGGTGAGGTCCTCGCCCAATCCGGCGATGAGCAGGATCGCGGGGGCGGCCTGGTCGCCGTGGTCGCGGTAGCAGATGGTCGTGCCGGAGGGCAGCGCCGCGTAGTGGTCTTCAGACACGGGCGGACCGCCGTCCGGCGGACAGCGCGGTGCCGAACTCGAGGTTCTCGTCGGCGACCGGGCCGCGCAGGGCCTTGGCGTCTTCGGGGTAGGACATCGCCATCCGCCAGGGGGCGGTGTCTCCTTGCTTGGGCAGGATCTTCTCGGCGCGCTTGGCGTAGCCGGCCTGCAGGTCCATCACCGGCCGGCGCGGCGTGCCCGGGAGCGCGACCGGGACCACCCGGTCGTGGCCGTGCGCGTCCATGTGCCGCACCAGGTCGATGAAGTAGCGGCACATCAGGCTCACCTTGAGGGTCCAGGACGAGGTCGTGTAGCCGATCGCCATCGCCCAGTTCGGGATCCCGCTCAGCAGCATCCCGCGGTAGGAGACCGAGTCCGCGAGGTCGATCTCGCGCCCGTCGACCACGATCGGCATCCCGTCGAACAGCCGCATGGTCAACCCGGTCGCCGTGACGATGATGTCGGCTTCGAGCTCCTCGCCCGACTCCAGGACGATGCCGCGCTTGCTGAACCGCGTGATCGTGTCGGTGACGACGGAAGCGGTGCCAGCCTTGATCGCGGCGAAGAAGTCGCCGTCCGGGGCCAGGCACAGCCGCTGGTCCCACGGCTCGTACGGCGGGGTGAAGTGCTTGTCGACGTCGAAGCCCTTCGGCAGCCGCTTGCGGTTCTCGCGCCGGATCACCGCTCGCCCGAGCTGGGGGAACGCCCGCAGGCCCTTGACGGTCGCGTGTTCGATCCAGATGTTCTTGAACCGCGTCGCGGCGTACCCACGCTTCTCGCCGAGCAGCTTCGTGAGCGTCGTCGCGACCCGGTCGACGCGGGGCAGCGCCATGACGTAGGTAGGGGTGCGCTGCAGCATCGTGACGTGCCGGGCCTCGGCGGCCATCGCCGGCACCAGCGTGATCGCGGTCGCGCCGCTGCCGATGACGACGACCTTCTTGCCGCTGTGGTCGAGGTTCTCGGGCCAGTGCTGCGGGTGGACGATCCGGCCCGCGAAGTCGTCGCGCCCCGGGAACTCCGGCGAGAACCCCTTGTCGTACCGGTAGTAGCCGGTGGCGGCGAACACCCAGCGTGCGCGGATTGTCTTGACGGACTCCGGAGTCTCGACGCGCAGTGTCCACTTCGAGTCCACTGAGGACCATTCCGCCCGGACCACCCGGTGGCGTAGCCTGATGAGGCGCGCCAGGTCGTTCTCCTCGACCGTCTCCTGGAGGTACTCCCGGATCAGCGGGGCGTCGGCGATCGCGGCCTCGTGGCGCCACGGCTTGAACTCGTAGCCGAAGGTGTGCAGGTCCGAGTCCGAGCGGATACCGGGGTACCGGAAGAGATCCCAGGTACCCCCGATGTTGTCGCGACCCTCCAGCACGACGAGGGACTTCCCGGGGAGCTCCCGGCTGAAATAAGTCGCCGCGCCGATCCCGGAAATCCCCGCGCCGATGACGACCACGTCGAACTCCTCGTCGGCGTCCAGCACCTCAGCTGCCATGGTCTGCCTCTCCTCGCCGAGCCGGCTTTGTGATGGGTTCACTGTCGCCAAGCCATGGCCGCGGTCACAACGACAGCGGGCACAGGGTTCGCGCGGAGCTGGTGCACGGTGCACACTTCGGGGATGGAAGAGCTGTGGCCGGCGCCGCCCCTCGACGTCGCCGACGCGATCCGGTCCGTGTGCCAGCGGCTCCTGGCGGACACGGACGCGCTGACCGACGCCATCTCGACGCTCGCGCTCACGGCGCAGGACGACCCCGCGCTGCTCTCGGACGCGTCGCTGGTCGAGGAGGACCGCCACCTCAACCGCTCGGATCTGGTGCAGTGGCTGACTTCGAACATCCAGCACCCGGGGCGGCGGGTGGAGCCGTACGTCGGCCCGAGGATCACCGCGTACATCGGCGATCTCGTGGCCCGCGGCATCGCGCCCGACTTCGCCGGCGGATGGCGGGCGGCGCTGGGGATCGGCTGGCGCCGGTGGCTGGAGGAGTGCGCGGCGCACTGCGCGGATCGCGACCTGCTCGTGGGGGTCTTGGACGTGTCGGCGAAGTCGCTGGTGCAGTACGCCCTCGACTCGGTCGCGGTCCTGCGCGAGGTGAGCCTCGCCGCGGCGATGGGCAACGCGGACGCCGAGGCGATCGCCCTGATCCAGATGATCGCCGGCGGGGCACCGATGTCGGAGGACTTCGCCGAGGGACGCCTGCGCTACCGGATGGCGCGGTGGCACGTGGGCCTGGTGCTGTGGGTCGATGATCCCGGGCGGCACGACGCGCTGGACGAGGCGACCACGGCCGTGCGCTCCGCCACGGCGGACCGGAGCACGTTGGTGGCCCGTGCCAGTGCCACGTCACGCTGGATCTGGCTGTCCGGCACGGAGTCAGTCGACCTGCCCAAGGTCGAGGAGGTCGTGGCCGAGGAGGTTCGCGTGGCGGTGGGACGGCCGGGACGCGGGCTCGACGGGTTCCGGTCCAGCCACCAGGACGCCCTCTCGGCCCAGGCACTGGTCGTCCGGCTCGGCTCCGCCCGGCGGTTCACCGCCTACGCCGACGTCGAGCTGATCGACGTCCTCACCAAGGACCGCGCGAGCGCCCGCCGGTTCGTCGGCAACACCCTCGGTCCGCTGGCCGACGCCGACCCGGAGCTACGGCGGACGCTGCTCACCTACGTGCAGTGCGGCTTCAACACCACCCGGGCCGCCGCGGCCCTCTACGCCCACCGCAACACCGTCGAGCGGCGGGTCTCACGCGCCAACGAGCTCGCGGTCGTCAAGGTCGAGGACAACCCCACCCACGTCGCGGCGGCCCTGCTCGTCCTGGACATCGCGCCCGAGATCATGGCCGGTTGAGCTTCACCCCAACTTCCGGAACCAGCGTAAGGCCGGCAAGGCCAGCAGCGTCGCGCCGGACAGCGCCACGAAGGCGATGGCCGGGCTGGTCACGAGGAACCCGATCGCCGTCGCCAGCACGACCCCGCCCAGGTTGCCCGCCATCCAGATCAGCCCGGCGGCGGTGCTCTCGGCGTCGGGCGCGTGGCGCTCACTCAGCGAGAGCACGATGGGCAGCGCCGGCAGCAGCACGAAACCCGTCCCCAGCAGCGTCAGGAAGGCCATCGGCGTGCTGGGTACCAGGGCCAGGTGCAGGCACGCCACGGCCGTGAACGCGATGCCCGCGCCCATGAGCCCGACCTCGCGGCCGCGCCGGTCCGCCCACACCGGCACGACAGCGCAGCCGAGCACCCCGGCGATCATGGTGCCCGCGAGGATGAGCCCGGCGGTGGATTCCGGGACTCCGGCCGGCGCCAGCAGCGGTTGCGCGAACGTCGCGAGGGCGATGAACGTGCCCATGGGGACGGCGACGACCGCGCACAACCGCCGGATGTACCGGTTGCCGAACGCCGCACGCACGGCTCGGAGGCCGCCGACGGGGCTCGCCTGCGCCGGCGCGAAGCGCAGCGCTCCGACGAGGCACAGCGCGGCGTCCAGGGCGATCAGCGCGGTGATGAGCGTGAGGTCGCGGATGTGGCTCTCGCCGGGCAGGAACGCCCCGAGCAGATACCCCACGACCATCCCGCCGAAGGTGGCGGAGGACGCGGCGGCGATCCCGGCGGCGCGGTCCTTGGCGGCCAGGTAGCCCACGGCGAGACCCGGGATGGCGTTGAGGACGAACGGCTGCCCCGCCGCGGCGACGACCTGCCCGATCAAAGCCCAGGTGAAATCGTCGGCGACCAGCCTCAGGAACGCCCCGGCGGCGGTGAGGACCGCGCCGGCGACGAGGGCCGGCCGGAGAAACCGGTCGAGTGCGAGGCCCGCCGGGATCGCGAGCAGCACGTAGATCAGCGGGAAGACCTGCGACAACCAGCCGATCGCCCCGACCGAAACGCCGAAGTGCCGCGCGGCGTCCCCGGTCACGGGCGCGTAGGTCACGAAGAGTGCCTGGCTCGCGGCCGCCAGCAGCCCGTAGGCGAGAAGAACCAGCCACCGGCTCTTCACCTGCGGCTGGGCCTTCGGGGAAGCGACCCGCGTCCTGCGGCGTGGAGCGTGCAGACCGAACGACTCGCCACGCCGGCGGGCGGTGCTCCCGATCATGACCGTGACGACTGCGACCGCGCCGGCGGCGGCAGCACCACGCACTCTTCGCCGAGGGGGCGTCAAATCCGGCATCTGGTTGTCCTTGTCGGTCGATCGTGAGGCTCCACTGTCGCCATCGCGATCGTCCTTGGGTACGACACTTCGCACCCCGATCCGCCCCGCGCGGTGCATCCGGCACTATCGCGCCAGGAACTCCAGGGCCTTGTCGACGAACCGGGCGTGGAACTGGAAGATGCCGCCGTGGCCCGCGTCGGGGTAGATCACCAGTTCGCTGTCCGGCAGGCGACGGGCCAGGTCGTGGGTGTTCTTCGTCGGCACCATCCGGTCGTGGTCGCCGTTGGCGACCAGCACGGGCTGCCGGATGCCGGAGAGGTCGGACGGCGTGTCCAGGCCCCACCGGTGAATGGCCTTGAGCTGGGCGAGGTAGGCCCTCGGCGCGATCGCCTTGTCCCGGTCGTTCTTGCGTTCCTTCAACCGGGCCAGGAACTCCTTGCCCGCCCGCTTGCCGTTCGGCGTCCGGGTGAAGAAGAGGAACTGCTTCGGGTCCTGGAGCGTCAGCAGCGCCCGGACGGTGTCGAGGTTCGAGATCCGGGTGACGTTCTTGATGCCCTCACCTCCCGCGGGCCCGGTGCCGGCGATGATCAGCTTGCGGACCAGGTCCGGCTCGGTCTGGGCGATCACCTGCGCGATCATGCCGCCCATCGAGAACCCGAGCAGGTCGACCTTCGTCAAGCCCAGCGCGCGGATAAAGGTGACGGCGTCGGCCGCCATCGCCTGGATCGACTTCGGGGTGGTGCCGGTGGTCGCGCCCACGCCGCGGTTGTCGAAGGCGATGACCCGGTGGTGCGCGGCGATCCCGTCGACGACGCGGGGGTCCCAGTTGTCCAGGACCGCGGCCAGGTGGGTCAGGAAGACGACCGGGACCCCGGTCTTCGGGCCGAGCTCGCGGTAGGCGAAGTCGACGCCGCCGGCGGAGACGGTGCGGGTCGGTGCGTCCCGATAGGACAGGACGACGTCTTGGCTGTTGTTCATGGTTCGTCCTTTTCGGTCACTTGCCGAGGAAGAGGTCGACCTGGGCGGCGAACTCGTCGATGTGCTGGAACAGGAAGGCGTGGCCGGCGTCGCCGTAGAGGACCAGCGTGGAGTCGGGGACCTCTTCGACCGCCTTGTAGGAGCCGAGGGCGGAGATCATCACGTCGTGGATCCCGTTGGCGTACAGGACCGGCTGGCCGATCGCCCTCAGCTGGGCCTGCAGCTGGTCCCATTCCACGGCCAGGAGGCGTCCGACGGCGGCGAGCTGGCCCTGGGCGGCGTCCTCGGTGACCGCGGGACCGCCCGCTTCGAGGCGTTTGGCCACCTTCCCGAGGTGCTCGAGGCCCGCGGCCCGGGCCTGGTCGGTTTCCGGGTAGAAGAGGTAGAGCAGGTCTTCGGCGTCCGCGTCCGGTTTGGCCATGATGGACAGCACCTGCTCCCCCATCGCCGGGGTGCCCGGCGCGACACCCGGCCCGCTGCTGCCGGCGACGACGATCTTGCGCACGAGACCGGGCCGCCGGAGCGCCACGAGCTGCGCCACGATGCCGCCGAGCGACCAGCCGAGCAGGTCGACCGGCCCCAGCCCGAGGGCCTCGATGAACTCGATCGCGCCGTCGGCGAACCCCTCCGCGGTGTCGCGCGGCTCGCCGCCGGTGTACCCGATGCCGACGTTGTCGAACAGGATCACGTCGCGGTCCGCGGCGAGCCGGTCGACGAACTCCGGGTCCCACCAGTCGATGGTGCCGCGGAACCGCATGAGCAGGACCAGGGGCACGCCACCCCGCGGTCCGGTGCGCCGGTAGGTGAAGACCGCGGAAGGACCCGCGGCGGTGTGGTTCTCGAGGGTGTCAGCCGTGTACGTGGTCATGGTTTATATTATGACCATAATTCTATGAGCGGTGCAAGCACTCCCGTTCATGACGCGGCGGCTCAGCCGGCCGGCGGGGCGTCCAGCACGGTCAGCGCGTTGCGGATCCCCTGCTCCAGGACGCCGTCGGAGAGCTGCCGGTCGGCCAGGGCGCGAGCGAGCTGCAGGGTCCCGACCATCAGCGCGTAGATGCTGAGCGTCTTGACGCGCGCCGACGGCGGGTCGTGCGGCGCCAGGCGGGCGGCGATGTCGTCGATGACGGCCAGCACGCTTCCGGTGTAGGTCTCCTTGGTCGGATCCGCGCAGCGGCCGATCTCGTCCAGCAGCGCGGCGGACGGGCAGCCCTCTTCGGGATTGTCGCGGTGTTCGGGCGAGAGGTACGTACGCACCATCCGCTCGACGCCGTCGCGGCCGGGCGGGAACGAGGTGAGCCACTCGCGCTGACCGCGCAGCTGCTCGGAGACCACGGTGGCGACCAAGTCCTCTTTGGACTCGAAGTGGGCGTAGAAGGCGCCGTTGGTCAGGCCCGCGTCCTTCATGAGCGTGGCGACGCCGGAGCCGTCGATCCCGTCGCGCTTGAGCCGGCGCCCGGCCGTCTCGATGATCCGCTGCCGCGTCGCCTGCTTGTGCTCTTTCGCGTACCGCACCACGCGCGCCTCCACTCACCGGGACCGAAGCCCTTATGTTAGTACGATCATAATCTAAGTGCGGCCGACCCCCTTGCGGCCCGACCCGCCCAGACATATTGTAGTACGATCATAATCTAAAGATGGGTGACTGAGATGAAGGCGTTCGTCGTCGATCGCTACGGGAAGAACGGCAACACACTGCGGGCGGGCGACGTGCCTGAGCCCGCCGTCGGCGAGCACGACGTGCTGGTCGAGGTGCACGCCGCCGGCGTCAACGCCCTGGACTCGAAGATCAGGGACGGGGAGTTCAAGCTCTTCCTCCCCTACCGCCCGCCGTTCGTGCTGGGCAACGACGTGGCCGGTGTCGTGCTCCGCGTCGGGGCCCGCGTGCGCGAGTTCAAGCCCGGCGACGAGGTCTACGCGCGCCCGGACAAGGACCGGATCGGCACCTTCGCGGAGTTCATCGCCGTCCACGAAGACGACCTGGCCCTGAAGCCGAAGCGGCTCACGATGGCGGAAGCCGCTTCCGTCCCGCTCGTCGGTTTGACCGCCTGGCAGGCACTGATCGAACGTGCCCGGCTGCGCAAGGGGCAGAAGGTCTTCATCCAGGCGGGTTCCGGCGGCGTGGGGACGTTCGCGATCCAGCTGGCGAAGCACCTCGGCGCCACCGTCGCCACGACCACGAGCACGGCGAACGTCGACCTGGTCGAGCGCCTCGGCGCGGACGTCGTCATCGACTACCGCAAGGACGACTTCGAAGACGTCCTGCACGGCTACGACGTGGTCCTGCACAGCCTCGACGGCGAAGCGCTCAAGAAGTCCCTGCGGATCCTGAAGCCCGGCGGCAAGCTCATCTCCCTCTCCGGCCCACCCGACCCGGACTTCGCGCGGGAGATGGGAAAGCCGTGGATCCTGCGCCCGGCGACACGCGTGCTGAGCCACGGAATCCGGACCGCGGCCAAGCGCCGCCAGGTGGACTACTCGTTCCTCTTCATGCGCGCCGGCGGCCCCCAGCTCCGCGAGATCACCGCCCTCATCGACGCCGGTGTCATCGAGCCGGTCGTGGACCGGATCTTCCCCTTCGACGCGACCAACGACGCCATGGCGTACGTCGACAAAGGACGCGCCAGAGGCAAGGTCGTCGTCACGGTGCGCTGAGGAGGATCGGGGGGATCGACGATGACCGGGAGGCCGATCGCGTCGCGTTTCGCGTCGCCGCGCCCGCCGGCGACGGCGCGGACCGCTGCGGCGTCGCCGCGGATGGACCGCTGGCCCAGCGGTTCGATTCACTGCCGGGGGCCCTGGCCGAGTCGGGTCTCGGCCGACGAGCTCAGTTGCCGGCGCGGAGTTCGGTGTTGAGGCGCTGGGCTTCGTGGAGCTGGTCTTCGAGGGTGACGATGCGGCAGGCGGCGTCGATGGCGGTTCCCCGGTCGACCAGTTCGCGCACGCGGGCGGCCAGTCGCAGCTGCCGGCGTGAGTAGCGGCGGTGCCCGCCGGCGGAGCGTTGCGGCGTGATCAGCCCGGCTTCGTCGAGGCTGCGCAGAAAGCCTTGGGTGGTGCCGAGCAGGTCGGCGGCCCGGCCCATCGTGTAGGCGGGGTAGTGCTCGTCGTCGAACTTGTCGGCCGCGCCGGGCGTGGCCGGTCCTGCTTGCTCAGGGATCATCCGACCTCCACATCACAAAGGACCCCGGGTGCCGCGCACGGCACCCGGGGTCCTCAAGGGTTGGGTTTCACCATTGTCAACCGGCGCGACCGCCGGCTTCCTGCACCCGCGTCCGGCCGAAAGCCGGGTGTCGCGGGGATCGCTTACTCGTGACCGAGCACCACCTCCGAACTCGATGGGACTGCGGCACCCGCGCGGCGCTACTACCCAGCCGCTGCGGGCGATCCAATGATGCTCCCGATCCCTTCTCTCCTGTGTTTTCCACTTACTGGGTACTGCTGGTACTGCGTTCACTGCTACCGGCGCCACGGCTGGAACCCTTCCACTGATCGGTCCCAGCACGCTGACGCCGCTGGCCACTGCCCGAAGCCCCGTTCATTGATCGGCTCCGGCCACCTAACCGGTCCTGCAACTGCACTTGCGACTTGCACAAACAACTACGAGTACTGCTGATCTTCACTATCGGTACTGCCGAACTCGCGGCCACCAGCCGAAACCTTGTTCCGTGATCGGCTCCGCGCTGCCTGGCCGCCTTGTCTCACCTCGCGGGTAGTTACGTCCTCTCCCGCGCCTGCTTGACGTTGTCTTCCTCGTTACGAGTAGAACACTACACACACCCGCCATCCAATGTCTACTCCAGTCGGCATAGATTTTCTGAGACGCGTGGGACTGCAGGCCGAGGCGCTGACGCACGAGAGGATGCGGTCGAGTCGGACGAAGCGGTTCCCGACGAAGATCCCGCCGCGGGCGAAGCAGAACAGCGGAACGCCTCGTCACCCAAGCGCGAGGCAGGACGCGGCCCCCGATCGGCTTTCGGCCGGCCGGCTGCTCGAACACGCCCCAGGTGCCATCGCCCGACGATCGACGAATTCCCCCGGACGGCGCAGCGCCGATCCCCCAATCGGTGTGATTTTCGCACAAGTGGGTAGTCAGACTTCCAGTTCTGGGGTTTCGGCGCGCAGGAACCCCGGAATCAGGCTTCGCCGGTCCAGACCCGAGGGCCGGCGAAGCCGCCCGGGCCCGGACCTCTCCCCCGGGTCATACTGGGTCCGTGACGACGGGGCCCCTGATGACCGCACTGGACGACACCGGCAACGGTTCGGCGCGACGCCGCCGGGTCGACCCCGAACGCCGCGCTCAGCTGCTCAGGGACGTCGAGGAACTCGTGCTCGCCGAGGGCTTCATGGCGCTGAGCATGGACGACCTGGCGCACCGTCTCCACTGTTCGAAGGCGACGCTCTACAGCGTGGCCGGGAACAAGGAACAGCTGGTGGTGGCCCTGACCAAGGGATTCTTCCGGCAGGCGACCGAGCAGATCGAGCAGGCCCTGGCCGAGGTGGCCGACCCGCGGCTGCGCATTCCGGCCTACCTGTCAGGGGTCGGCCGCGCGATGAGCCGGTGTTCGACCCAGTTCTACGCCGACATGATCGGCTTTCGGTCCACCGCGAGCATCTATCGGACGAACTCCGCGGCCGCGGCCCGGCGCGTCCGGGAGCTGATCGCCGAAGGCGTCAAGGAAGGCGCGCTGCGCTCGATAGACGGGAACTTCGCCGGGCAGCTCGTGGCACTGGCCATCGAAGGGGTCCAGTCCGGAGTGCTCCTGCAGGGCGGCCTGAGCGCGGGTGAGGCGTACACCGAAATGGCTGATCTCCTGCTCCACGGGCTCAGCGCGCCACAATCATCGGATTGACGAGCCGATGGAGATGCCGCCGTCGACGTCCAGGACGACGCCGGTGAGGTAGCCGGCAGCCTCACTGGCCAGGAACGCCGCGGCCTCGGCGATGTCCTCCGGCCGGCCGGTGTGGCGCATCGGGATCTTGCCAGTGAGCTTGTCGCGGGCGGGGCCGTTCATGGAGGCGAGCATGGGGGTTTCGATGAGGCCCGGGGCGATGGCGTTGGCGGTGATGCCGTGGCGCGCGCCCTCGAGGGCGAGGGTGCGGGTCAGGCCGACGATGCCGGCCTTGGCGGCCACGTAGTTGGCCTGCCCGAAGTTCCCGCGCCACGACATGGACGAGAAGCTGACGATGCGTCCGTAGCCCTGGCGCTTCATCGGCCCGAACGCGGCGCGCGCGCAGTGGAAGCTGCCGGTGAGACTGACGTCGAGCACCGCGTGCCAGTCGTCGTCGGTGATGTCCTCGACCCGGTTGTCGCGGATGATGCCGGCGTTGTTGACCAGCACGTCCAGGCGGCCGAAGTCCTCGACGACGGCGGCGATCCAGGCGTTCACCCCGGCCGAGTCGGTCACGTCGACCACGTCGGCGCGGTGTGGACCGGCCAGGGCTTCGCCGTTGACGTCGGCCACCGCGACAGTGGCGCCTTCGGCGGCGAACCGGGTCGCCATGGCGAGGCCCAGGCCTTGCGCGCCACCGGTGATGGCGACGACACGTCCGTGGTAGCGGTTCATCGGTGGTCTCCGGTCTCGAGAAACGCGCGCAGGGCCTCAGCTACTGAGCTCGCGGGCCAGTTGTCGGCGAAGGTGGCCAGTTCCTCGCGCAGGGCGGGTTCGGGCGCCACACCGTCGATGCGGTGCAGCAAGGTCTTGAGCCGCTGCTGGGCCGGACTGGCACGCGCGGCCAGCTGACGGCAGACGCGGTCGGCCGTGTCCTGCAGATCCGCTTCGGGCACGATCGCGCGGAGCCAGCCGGTGCCGGCGAACGCGGTCGCGGGCAGCAGCTCGCCGGTGAGCAGGAGCCAGCGCGACAGCCCGCGCCCGACCGCGCCGGGCAACCGGACGCTGGATCCGCCCGCCGGGACGAGCCGGCGGGTGAGGTGACCGTCGCCGATGAGGGTGGTGTCGGCGGCGACCACGACGTCACAGGCCAAGGCGAGTTCGAGGCCGCCGGCGACGGCGTGGCCGTGCAGCACCGCGACCCACGGTTTGGTGGCGGCCGCGATCCGGGTGAAGCAGGCCGACACGTCGGTCAGGAAGCCGACGGGGTTCTCGCCCCGGTCGTGCAGCTCCAGGAACTGGTGGAAGTCGCCGCCGGCGCAGAAGCTCGGCCCGGTGCCCGCCACCGCGACGACCGCGGTGGCGGGATCGGCTTCGGCGCTGGTGATCTGCTTGTCCAGGGCTTCGATCAGGGTGACGTCGAGGGCGTTGCGCCGCTCGGGGCGGTTGAGCCGCAACCACCGGACGGCGCCGCGTTGCTCGACGAGCAGCGGTTCGGTCACCGTGTCCCCGCGGTCAGTTCCGCTCGCCTCCGGCGCAGCAGGTAGCGCTGCGTCTTGCCGCTGGGCGTCTTGGGCAGGGCCTCGATGAAGTGGACGGTGCGCGGGTAGGCGTGGGCGGCGTAGCGGGTCTTGACGAACTGCTGGAGCTCGGTGGCCAGCGCCGGCGAGGCGTCGTGGCCGTCGCGGAGGACGACGTAGGCCTCGATGACCTCCCCGCGGACGTCGTCGGGGGCGCCGATGACGCTGCACTCGGCGACGGCGGGGTGCTGGACGAGAACGCTCTCGATTTCGAACGGCCCGATGCGGTACCCGGCCATGATGATGACGTCGTCGTCGCGCGAGGAGAAGAAGAAGTCGCCGTCCGCGTCGAACCGCCCGGCATCGCCGGTGAGGTACCAGCGTCCGCCGTCGGTGAACTTGGCGTCGCTCTGCCCGGGGAGCTGGTAGCCGCGGAAGGTCATCAGCGGGCTCGCGGCGACGTCGATGGCGACCCGGCCGAGCACGCCGGGTTCGACGGGCTCGTCCTGGTCGTCGGCCAGGACGGTGAGGCTCCAGCCGGGCACCGGCCGACCCATCGATCCGCTCTTCAGGGGACGGGCGAGTTCCGGATGGTGGTGGTTGGCCAGCGGCATGCCGACCTCGGTCTGGCCGAAGTGGTCGTGCACGGCGAGGCCGAGTGCGGCGCGCGCCCAGTCGTTGACCTCGGGGGTCAGCGGCTCCCCCGCGCTGGACGCCCGTTCCAGGCTCAGCCCCCGTGGCACGGGCACCGAGGACGCTCGCAGCCCCCGGAACACCGTCGGGGCGGCCGTGAAGTCGGTGACCGAGTGCTCGAGGAGGGTGCGCCAGGTCGTCTCGACGGAGAATCCGCCGGCCAGCAGCAGGCTCGGGATGCCGGCGGCCAGCGGAGCGACGACGGCGGAGTACAGCCCGTAGGCCCAGCCGGGATCGGCGGCGCACCAGTAGCTGCTCGCCTGGGTGACACCCAGGGCGTACTCGAGGTAGATCTGCCAGCCGGCGACGTACGAGACGGGGTGGATCACGCCCTTGGGCTTGCCAGTGGTTCCGGAGGTGAACATGTGCACCAGAGGGCCGTCCCCGCTCGTGGTGACCCGGGGCACCGGCTCCGGGGACGCGGCGGTGGCCAGGTCCGCCAGCGACGCGCCGGTGACGACGCGGCGCCGAGGGTCGTCCGGCAGGTCGGGACCCGGGTCGAGTTTGTGGCGCTGATCCGGGTCGACGACCACGACGTGCGCACCCGAACCCTCCAGCCGCAGGGCGATGGCCTGGGGCGCGAACGCGGTGAACAGCGGGGCGTAGACCGCGCCGAGCCGCCAGATCGCGAGGATGAGCGTGACCAGGTCGGTGCTCTTGCCCATCAAGGTCGCCACCCGGTCGCCGGGACCGACGCCGAGCCCTTGCAACGCGCGCGCGTAGCGGTGCGAGCGCGCTGCCAGCTCTCCGTAGGACAGCGTGGACGGCTCGCCGTCGACGACGGTGAACGCGACGCGATCTGCGGGATGCCGATCGCACAGCAGCCACGCCACGTCGAGGACGGGTGCGCCGAATTCCGCGGTCAGCTCCGCGACCCGGTCGGCGGCGCTCACTGCGGTCCCTTCCGGTCGATGACCGGCAGGACGAGGCGGCTGGGATGCTCCGGCCCGTGGTGGATGCGGTTGATCGCGGGCACCATCTGCGCTTCGGTCTCGCGGGCGATGACGCCGCCGGTGTTGGTGTTGCGGTCGTAGCGCGGGAAGTTGCTGCTGGAGACGTCCAGGCGGATGCGGTGCCCGGGAAGGAAGACGTTGGAGGTCGCGGTCAGGTCGACGGTGATTTCGTAGACCGTGCCGGGCTCCATCGGTTCTTCCGTGGCGAGGCCGTTGCGGTAGCGGGCGCGCAGGATCCCGTCGCACAGGTTGATCGCCTTGCCGTCGGGGAAGACGTCGACGAGCTTGGCGGTGAAGTCGGTGTCCACAGTGGACGAGGAGACGAACAGCTTCGCGTAGACCGGTCCGGTGACCTCGACGGGCTCCTCGAGCACGGGACCGGTGAAACACATGACATCCTCGCGGCCGGCGACGGTCCGCTGGTCGACCGGGCCGCCGAAGCCCGGGGTCATCGGCAGGCACGCCCCGCCGGCCGTGGGCACCGGGCGGCGCGGGTCGTAGAGGTAGGTGTCGTGCTCGGCGATCGCCGCGGGCTCGGTGGTCAGCACGCCGTCGCCGCCGGCGGTGTTGGCGTGGCCGGCGCTGCCGAGGTGGAAGTCGGTCCACCGCGTGTCGGGCAGCGGCCAGTCCTGCTCGTCACGCCACTGGTCGATGCCCATCACGAAGATCTTCACCGGCGCCACACCGTCCAACGCGGTGGTCTCGCCCTTGACCCAGTGGTCGAAGAACTTCACGTGCAGGTCGGTCAGGCCCATCAGCTGGGCCGTGGCCATCGGGCCGAAGGACCGGTCGGGATAGACGCCGTCCGCGGAGAGGTGGTCCCACGGACCGATGATCAGCCGCTGCCCCTCGCGCGCCTGCTCGCTGCCGGCGTTCCGGCGGGCGGCGGTGAAGGTGCGGACGGTCTGTCCGATGTAGAGGTCGTACCAGCCGCCGATGTTCAGGGCCGGGGCGGTGACGTTCTTCAGCTCGGGCGTGAGCTCCATCGCGTCCCAGTACCCGTCGTGCGACGGGTGGGCCATCCAGTCGTCCCACCACTTCCCGTACGCCGCCAAGACCGGGACCTCGGCCGTCGGCAGCACCTCGTTGAGGGACTCCTGGGTCAGTACCGCCTGGACGAGCTCCTGCACCTGGGACAACGAGCCTTCGCCGAGCGCCAAGGACCGCTGCGCGTCGGCCGCGTACATCATGGAGTTCCAGAACGTGACCAGGCTCAGGGAAAGCGCACCGCCCGCGGAGTACCAGGGAGCCTCGTAGTTGTCGATCGAGGTGACCGACGGCGCGATCGCCTTCAACGCGGGAGATCCCGTCGCGGCGGCCTCCCACTGGACCATCCCGAGGTAGGACGGCCCGTACATGCCCACCGTTCCGTCCGACCACGGCTGACCGGCGATCCAGGCGAGAGTGTCCTCGCCGTCGGCGCGATCGGCCATGTGCGGGACGAACTCGCCTTCCGAGCGATGGGTACCCCGGCAGTCCTGCACCACCAGCGCGTAGCCGGCCTCCAGGAAAGCGAGGAAGTCGGGCATGACCGACGTGGTGATGCCCATGGCGTCCTTGCCGTACGGGAGACGCACGAGCAGCGTCGGCCCGTCGCCCTCGGCCAGGCGCCACACGTTGGCCGCCAGGGCGACGCCGTCACGCATCGGAATCCGGACATCTATCTCGTACACGTGCGGCATGCGGCGCTCCTCGATGAGCTGAACGGCGGTTTCAGATGACGGTACGTTAGGCAGAACATCTGTACCCTGTCAACGTACCGGAGCATCATCGCCCCAGCCCGTCACCACCCGAGAAGGCTCATCACGATGAACTTGCAGAAGACGGCCGCCGGCCGCGCGGAGGAACTGCCCGGAGCTCGGCTGGAGCATCCCTTCGGCCCCGGCTGGGAGGTCTTCAAGGTCCGCGGCAAGGTGTTCATGCTGATGACCGAGGTTCCGGGGCGCCCCGTCGTGATCCTCAAGGCGGACCCCGGCGAGGCCCTCGCCCTGCGGGAGCAGTACCGCCACATCACCCCCGGCTACCACATGAACAAGAAGCACTGGATCACGCTGGAGGCCGGGGAAGGCGTCGACCAAGAGCTGGTCGAAGAGCTCGTCACCGACTCCTACTTGCTCGTGGTCTCCCACCTGCCCAAGGCCGAGCGGCCCGTCGACCCGCACACCTACGGCCGCGGCACCCGGGCAGCCAGGTGAGCGCGGCCGGTGACCGCTCAGAGCTCGCAGTCCTGCGGGTCCGCCGCAGCTCCACGTCCCTCCGCAGAGCGTGCAGCTCACGAAGAACCGCCTACGACACGGAACCCCTCGTCGGGGTGCGCACCGTGGCCTCCTCCAGCCCACCTTCCACGACCTCCGGGTCCTTCAGCGCGACGGTCGCCCGCAGTGTCTTGCTGCCCGTCTCCGGAAGCGTGAAGTAGACGGCGAGGCAGACGACGATGATCACGATCATGTAGAGCGCGACGAACCTGGGGTGCCCGGCGCCGACGAACGCGGCGGCGATCAGGGGGGCCGTGCCGCCGAAGAGGGCGATCACCAGCTGGTGGGAGAAGCCGATGCCGGCCACCCGGACCGACGCCGGGAACAGCTCCGCCTGGATCGTCGGGTACACCGCCTGCCAGATGCCCAGGACGATCCATCCCGACGCGGCCACCACGACGTAGACCCAGAAGCCCGGCCGGTCGAGGAGGAGCAGCAGGGGGTAGAAGAGCACGATCATGCCGACCGCACCCACGACGGGGAAGATCTTGCGCCGGCCGAGGCGGTCCGACAGCGCGCCGCAGATCGGCACGACGATGACCAGCAGCGTGAGCCCGATGACGCTGCCGACCAGGGTGGAGGTCTTGTCCCGTCCGCTGGTGAGCTGGGCGTAGGTGGGCAGGAAGGTCGCCCAGGTGTAGTAGGCCACGGCCGGCGCGGACAGCGCCGCCGTCTGCAGCAGGGCCTTCGGATGCTCACGGAGCAGCGCCATCAGCCGTGCGGGTGCCGACTTCTTGTCGACGAGGGAACTGGCCTCGAACTCGGAGGTCTCGTCGGCGCGGGCCCGCAGGACGAGGCCGACCACACCCAGGAGGCCGCCCACGAGGAAGGGGATGCGCCAGCCCCAGGCCGCGAGCTCGGCCGGGGAGAAGGCCGAGGTGATGATCGCCGCGGCCCCGGTCGCGGCGAGGGTCGCCAAGCCACTCGCCATGTTCGAGAAGGACCCGAACAGGCCCCTCCTGTTCGGCGGCGCGTGCTCGACCATGAACGAGATGGCGCTCTGCTGCTCGCTGCCGGCCGAGATGCCCTGCAGGATCCGGGCCACCACGAAGAGGATGGGCGCCGCGTAGCCGATCTGGTCGTACCCGGGGGTGAGCGCGATGATCAGGGCGCCGAGCGCCATCCCGGACACGGACAGGGTGAGGATCACCCGCCGGCCGTAGCGATCGGCCAGCGGCGAAACGATGATCCCGCTGAAGGGGCGGACGACGAACCCGATCGCGTACGTGAGCAGCGCCGCGATGAGCGAAGCGAACGGTGAGTGGCTGGGAAAGATCTGCGGGGCGAACACCGCGGCCAGCAACCCGTAGATGTACCAGTCGTACCACTCGACGAAGTGGCCGATCGTGCCCGCCACCAGGTTGACGGGGCGGCGAGGGCGTTCCAGAACCTCGGAGAGCTCGGGAGGGCTTGACGTCCCGGAGGAGTCTGAGGAGTTCGTCGTCATTGAGCGCTCCACAATGAGATCGGTTGCTGAGATCGGTTGCAGAGACCGTAAGGAGCGTGCGAGTATTTGTCAATCACGCTCCCGGCCAGAGGGGACACAGGTGTTCACCAAGCTTGCGACACTGCGCTCGATCGACGAGTCGGGCGCCGTGCTCATCGTTCGGCTGCCCGACGCGGACAGCGCGGAGCGCGTCGCGCACGCCGCGATCGAGGGCGGGTTCCGCGCCCTGGAGATCACGCTCTCCATCCCGGGGGCCGTCGAGCTCATCCGGCGGTTGGCCACGCGGTACGCACCGGACGGGGTCGCCGTGGGAGCGGGAACCGTCCTCGACGGCCACGCCGCGTACGAGTGCATCCGAGCCGGTGCCGCGTTCTTGGTCAGCCCGCAGCTCAACTCCGGGATGATCCGCGTCGCGAACCGCTACCAGGTGCCGACGATCAGCGGGGCCTTCACCCCGACCGAGATCCTCGAGACCGCCGAGGCGGGCGCGGACATCGTCAAGCTGTTCCCCACCGAGAACGCGGGTATCCCCTACGCCAAGGCCGTGCTCGCGCCGCTGGCGCACCTGCCGATCATGCCCGCCGGTGGGGTGACCGCCGAGAACGTCGAGGAGTGGTTCGCCGCGGGCGTGGCGGGGGTCGGCGTGGGCAGCGCCGTCACCAAGGCGTGGCAGCCCGACGGCGACTTCACCCGGGTGACCACCGCCGCCCGCGACTTCCTGACGGCGGTGCGGGACGCGCGCGGATGAACGCGCCGACCCTGCGCATCGTCATCGGCACGGCGGGCTCCGGCAAGTCGACGATCGCCCGGCGCCTCGCGCGGCAGCACGGCGCCGCGTACCTCGACAAGGACGCGATGAGCGCGCGGTTCGTCGAAGCCGCCCTGGTGTCGGCCGGGTACGACCCCGGCGACCGCGAGGCCAACCCGTTCTACCGCGACACCATCCTGCCCCTCGAGTACGACTCGCTGCTCGACGTCGCCGGGGCCAACCTCCGCCTCGGCCGCCCCGTGGTGGTCGACGCGCCCTTCAGCCCCTACCTGTCCGACCCCACCTTCATCACCGCGGCCGCGGAGCGCTTCGACTGGCCGCCGATCGACGTGGAGGTGGTACGGGTCCGCGTCTCCCCGAGGACGCTGCAGGACCGGCTGCGCAAGCGTGGCCTCGAACGCGACCAGGTCAAGCTCGCCCATTGGGACGAGTACTGGGCCGTGCACGGCGGGCTGCGGTGCGCGTGGAGCGGCGTACGGATGTCCGAGCTCTCCAACGACGCGCAGGAGCCAGGGACCGGCACGGATGGAGGCACCCGATGATCAGCGGAACGACCACGCTCGTCGCGCACATGGGCCACCCCACGCACACGTTCAAGTCGTCGCTGATCTGCAATCCCTGGTTCGAGAAGAACGGGATCGACGCCGTCGTCGTCCCGATGGGGATCAAGGCCGGGGACTACCCGAACTTCTTCCGGTCGATCTTCGACCTCACCAACATCCGCGGTGCGCTGGTCACCATGCCGCACAAGGTCACCACCATGGAGCTGGTGGACGAGATCAGCCCGACCGCCGCGATCGCCGGCGCGACGAACGCCGTCCTGAAGCGCGAGGACGGGTCGCTCCTCGCCGACCAGTTCGACGGCGCCGGCTTCGTCCGCGGCATGCTGCGCAAGGGGTTCGACCCGGCCGGGAAACGCGCGCTGGTCGTCGGCAACGGCGGGGTCGGTTCGTCGATCGCCGCGTCGCTGGCCGGCCTCGGCCTGGCCGGGATCGGCTTGTTCGATCCCGACGCAGCCGCCTCCGAAGCGCTCTCCCAGCGCATCGGCCGGCACTACTCGGACGTGCGGGTCGTGCTGGGGTCGAGGGATCCCGAGGGCTACGACCTGATCGTGAACGCCACGCCCATCGGAATGAACGACGGCGATCCGCTGCCCGTCGACGTCGACCGCATCGCCCCCGGTTCGTACGTCGGAGATGTGGTGCTCAAGACCGACATGACCCCGTTCCTGCGGGCAGCCGGGGACAAGGGCTGCACGATCCAGGTCGGCAGCGACATGTTGTTCGAGCTGATTCCCGCCTACCTGGAGTTCTTCGGCTTCGAAGGCGCGACACCCGACGATCTGCGCGCGGCCGCGCAGCTCCCGTCCTAGTGATTCCCGGCTATTGGAGTGTGCACGATGAGGGCTTTGGTCAGTGGTGGAAGCAGCGGCATCGGCGCGTCCACCTGCGTGAGGCTCGCGGAGGCGGCTCTCGCCCGGGGCGAGCGGCCGCAGATCGCCGTGTGCGGACACAAAGTGACCACCGGTCAAGAGCAGATCGTCCGTTCGATCCGGTCACTGGGCGGTACCGCCATCGCATTGGCGGGTGACCTCGGTGATCCCGACGTGCCAGGTCAACTCGTGGAAGCCGCGGTGGCCGAATTCGGCGGCCTGGACGGGCTGGTGGCGAACGCCGGAATCGCGAGCCCCGGCGCGATCTGCGACTTGTCCGTCGAGGCCTGGGACGACATGTTCTCCGTCAACCTCCGCGGCGCGTGGCTCCTCGCCAAAGCGAGCTACCCGCACCTGAAGCGCAGTCGCGGTTCGGCTTGTTTCACCTCCTCGATGTCCGGGCAGCTACCACATGCCGGATCAGGTGCTTACAGCCCCAGCAAAGCCGCTTTGACGATGCTGGCCCAGACGCTCGCCTTGGAGTGGGCTCCCGACGGTATTCGCGTGAACGTGGTATCCCCCGGCATGACTCATACATCGATGACCGAGAAGATGTACGCCGACCCTCAGATCAAGAAAGCAAGGGAAGACATCATTCCGCTGGCGCGGATTGGGGATCCCGCGGACATCGCGAACGTGATCGAGTTCCTGGTGGGCCCGTTGTCGGGTTATGTCACAGGGCAGGACATCTGTGTCGACGGCGGCTTCTCGAAGTCTATTCTCAGCCATATTCCCGGCCGACCGAGCTCCAGCTCTTGAGAGCTAGATTCCCAACTTCCAGCCCTTATTTCCGAGGTCGCGCATTGCCTGACCGAACTCATACACAGTGTTTTCTTCACGAATCACCTCGAGCACGACATTGCTTACCCCGCATGTCGCTTCGACAGCGGCCCCCAGCCCTTCGAAATCCACCACCCCAGTGCCGATCGGATCATGACCCCAAGTCTCCAAACCCGTATCAGAAATATGCACGAGTGCAATGGATTCCTGATGCGAGAGCAAACCCGCCACGGGATCCTCTTCGATGTAAGCGGCATTGGCGACGTCGTACACGATCTTGAGTGCATCATCGTCGACCGTACTGACGATACCCGCCAGGTCCCGAACGGTAGGAGTGAAGCAGTAGGGAGTGTTTTCCAGAAGGAGCCGCGTGCCGGCCTGCTTGGCCAGCGGAATCAGATCACCCAGGCTCTCGTACATCCATCCGTACGCTTTTTCGAGCGAAGGTGAAATCATAGGGCGCCTGGTACCGGGAGATATCACCACCTCGGGGACATCCCAAGCCACAGCCAAGTCGATCACCGACTTGACGTGTTCGATACTCTTACGACGCATGTTCGCACCGGGGCTCGCCAGATTGATGTCATATCCACCGGCATTGAGCGATCGGATACTCGCACCGTAATCACTGAGCCTTGCTTTTATGGCCGAGCGCTCCGAGCCGGACAGTTCATCCGGCCAACAGTGCGGAGAGCTGATCGGCACTTCGAAAGTCCTGTACCCATTGTCGACCAATTCCGCAATTGCTTCGATCGCCGTCGACGACCATAGATACGAAAACGTGTTGATGATCACGTCGAAATCCCTCACTTCTTGGCGTGGCTGCTCCAGGCCCGTCCCGGTTGCTCGTCGGTGGGGAGCCCGGCGGCGGCGAGGATGCGATCGAGGAGGAGCTGGGTCTTCACCGCGTCGGCCCCGGACGTCAAGGGCTCACCGCGGTCCCGGACCCGGTCCAGGAAGTGGTGAACCGCTCCGGCGAAGCCGAACGTCTGCGTCGCCGTCGCCCAGCCGAAGGCCTCGGGCGACATCTCGCGCACGGTCGTCCCGTCGGGCCGGGTGATCGAGATCCGGTCGGGCGCGGTGACGTTCGCGCTCGTCCCGGCTCCGTGGGCGTCGAGTTTCTCGCTCCAGCCGCCGGCGTCGCGGGCCCCCACGAGCACGCCGGAGTGACCGTTGTCGAACCGGACGAGCGCGGCCACGCCGTCCTCCTGCCAGCGGTCCTCACCGGCCGCGTGCGCGCTGACGTCGACGGGCTCGCCCCCGCAGTACCAGCGCAGCAGGTCGACCATGTGGATCGCGTTCTCGAAGGTGGCGCGGTACTCGGAGCCCGCCCGGTTCTTCTGGGCGACGCAGAAGCTCGCGCCGCTCGCCCCGAAAGCCGCGCGACCGGCCTCGTACACCGGAGCGAAGCGGCGGTTGAACCCGACCATCAGCACCCGTTCCCGGGCGGCGGCCAGCTCGGCGAGGGACTGCGCGTCCGACGCGCTCGTCGCCAGCGGCTTCTCGCAGAAGACGTCGACGCCGGCCTCCAGCGCGAGACGCGTCGCGTGGACGTGCTCCGACCGGGGCGTGAGGACGAACAACGCGTCCAGCTCCTCCGCCTCGAGCACCGCCTCGACCGTCGGGTAGGCACGGCGGAAGCCCCAGCGCCGCATCAGGGGCTGCGGGTCTTCCTTGCGGGTGACCAGGCCCCGCAGCTCCACGTCGTCGCGCGCGACGAGGGTCGGGAGCTGGGCGATGCTCGCGATGTTGCCGGCGCCCGCCACACCGATGCGCAGCACGTCTCCCCTCGTCACGCGGGCACCACCGTGGCGAGCATCTCGCGGAGCGCAAGCGCGGAGTCCTTGAAGCCGATCGCGGGGTCGGGCAGGTCCTGCGGATGCCACCGGTACTCGTACTCGAGTGAAAGCACGTCGTCGTAACCGCGGCGCACGAGCTCCGCGAGGATGTCCGGCCACGGCACGACGCCCGTACCGACGACCCGGGACCGGACGGCACGTTCCTCGGCCTTGACCCGGGCGGTGTCCGAGGCCCGGAAGGGCGCCTCCGGGTCCTTGAAGACCAGGTCCTTCACGTGCACGTGGCCGACGAGCTCCCCCTGGACGGCAAAGGCCTCCCGCCAGGTCTCGTCATGGGTGAAGGTCAGGTTGGCCTGGTCGTACAGGACGCGGACGGAAGGGAGGCCGACCTCGGCGACGAGACGGGCGGTGTCGGCGGCGGTCTGCGTCATGGTGCCGAAGTGGTTCTCGACGCAGAGCACGACGCCCGCGGCCGCGGCCTCGGGAGCGAGGACCGTCAGCGCGCTCCGCAGCCGCTCCCAGTGCCGGGCGTGATCGGTGTCCCCCGGGTGCCAGGCGCCGGCGTACACCCGGACGCGGGTCGCACCGACGGTGTGCGCGGCCTCGAGGCACGCGCGGAATTCGTCGATCCCCCGCTGCCGGCTCGCCGCGTCGACGCTGTTGAGGGAAGTCGTGTACGGGGTGAGCGCGACGATCGGGACACCTTCGGCGTCGGCGATCGCGGCGGCCTGCCGCGCCGACCGCGGGTCCGACGGGCTGATCGCCGCCGGGTAGTCGTCCTGGTAGATGACTTCGGCGGCGTCGAGACCGGCCGTGTCGAAGAGGCGCAGCGCTTCGGCGAGGTCACGGCCCGGCGTTCCCAGCGTGTGTCCGGCGATGATCATGAGTGGGGCGTGCTCCTTATGGGCGGGCGGTTCCAGTCCGCCGGGCCGACGAGGTTCGGGGGGCGCTGCACTCGAGACCGGTCCACGAGCTCCATCAGCAGGCCCCAGGGGGTGACGAAGTACGTCCACCGGTTGCCGGCCACGAGCGGGCTGTCGGGACCGACTTCCTTGCGGCCGCCGAGGACCCGGACGTCCGGGATCGTGCCGAGGTGGGCGATCGCCGCGTCGACGTCGTCGACGACGAAGCACAGGTGATGACCGCCCCGGTCGCTGTGGCGAGGATGCTGGGTCCGCTGGTCCGCGGACTGCCACTCGAACAGCTCGACGTTCAGGTTCGGCGGGAGCCGCAGCATGGCGAGCTCGAGGACCGCGTCCGACGGGACGTCGAAGTGCGCCGGCATGAACGACGGGTCGGGGCCGCGCCGGGAGCGGTAGAGCTCCTCCGCCCCGAGGACCTCGACGAAGAAGCGCACCGCCTCGTCCAGGTCGGGGACCGTGTACGCGGCATGGTCCACGTGACGGAGCCCGGGCAGCAGCCGGCCGGTCACCGGACCGACCTGGTCGAGGAGCGGACGAGCAGCTGCGGCTGGAGCACCACGTGCTCGACCGGGCCGCCGTTCGCCACCTGCTCGGCGAGCCGGATCGCGATGCGGCCCATCTCGGCGATGGGTTGCTGCACAGAGGTCAGGGGCGGGTTGCTGCGGGCGCCGAACGCCAGGCCGTCGAAGCCCACCACCGAGACGTCGCCGGGGACCGACATCCCCCGCGAGCCGAGCGAGCTGATGAGCCCGAAGGCGACCAGGTCGTTGCCCGCGATGACGGCTGTCGGCCGCACGCGGAGGCTCGCAAGCTCTTCCGCGGCACGTTCGCCGGCACCGACGCCGACGCCGCTGCTGTCGAGCTCGATCGGCGTCATCCCGTGCTTCTCCGCCAGTGTCCGGTAAGCCTGGCGCCGGTCCGCGGCGGTGTGCGTCCCCGCGATCCCCGAGACGTAGGCGATGGAGGTGTGCCCGAGCTCGGACAAGTGGTCCAACGCGAGCGCGATCCCGGTCGCGCTGTCGACGGTCACCGTGGACGTCTGGTCGCCGGACTCGACCCGGTCGATGACGACCAGGCGTTTTCCGAAGCCCGAGGACTCGAACTCGGCGGGAAAGACCCGGGTGTAGGGCGCGATCACCGCGAACGGCGCGTACATCGCGTGCATGGCGTCGAGGTACCGGGCCGTGGCGTCCGCCTCGTTCTCCGTCACGCACAGCACCAGCTGGTAGCCACGCTCCCCCGCGGCGGCCGTCATGGCCTTCGCGAGCTCGGCGAAGTACGGGTTGGTGATGTCGGGGACGATCAGCGGCACGAGGGTGCTGACCTTGGTTCGGAGCGCCTGGGCGAGCGGGCTCATCCGGTAGCCCATGGAGGCCGCCACCTGGCGGACGTGCTCCAGGGTCTCCCGCTTGACGGCCTCGGGGCGGGAAAACGCCCGCGAGACCGTCGACCTGTGGACCCCGGCTGCCGCCGCTACCTCATCGATGCTGGGTGTGGACACCGGTTCTCTCCTGTCGGCCGTGCGCGTACGCGTCCCAGATGACAGCCATCGTGGTCTCGAGATCGCTGATGCGCGGGAGGTCCACGAAATCATGTCTCAGCTGCTCGGCCACCCGGTCGACGAACACTCCGTACAACGGGTCGCTGTCCACGACCAAGACCGCGGTCTCCGTGACGCCGTCGACGGAGGTGAACGACGCGTTCCCGTCGGACCGGACGGTCGCGGTCCCCGCGGCGCCGATCCGCATGAAGGAGCAGTGCCGCTTCAGCGGCGACCCGGGGAACGCGTATCCCACCTCGATGGTGGCGATCCGTCCGTCGGCCGTGGTCAGCGTCATCGACGCGTAGTCCTCGACGCCGCGGCGGTGCAGCGTCGACGACAGGGCCGCCGTCACCGCCACTTCCGCCGTACCGGCCGAGCGGAGGAAGAGATCCACGAAGTGCGGAGCGAGGTTGACCAGGCACCCGCCGCCGGCGCGCTCGGCGTCGAGCATCCACGGACTGCCGCCGGCGAGGTAGCGGTCGGGCGGGCCCGCGATGAACTGGACGCTCTCGTACACCGAGCGGCCGGATCTGGCCAGCCAGCGGTCGGTCGGGCCGCCCCGCTGCACGAGAGGCACGGCGATCGGTACCCCGGCGGCGTCCGCGGCCGCGCGGACGTCGACCAGCTCTTCCAACGACACCCCGGCCGGCTTCTCCACGACGAGCGGGATGCGCCGGGCGACGAGAGCGAGGCAGACCTCGCGCATCTCGTCGTGCGGGACGAAGACGTACGCCAGCTCCGCGTCCCCGTGGGCCGCAAGCACTTCCTCCCAAGACTGGTAGAGAGGCGCGTCCCACAGACGCGCGAGGTGCTCCGTGCGCGACGGGTCGGGGTCGCTGACCCCCACGACATCGTGCCGCTCGGCGATCCGGTCCGCGCACAGGGGCACGTGCCAGTGCGACGCGCCGAGGATGATCGTCTTGGCTTTGTTCATGTCCGCGCACCAGGAGCAGTGGTCATGAACCCTCATTGAGATCGGTTGCTGAGATCGGTTGCAGAAAAGTTAACGGACACCCATCCCCGTGTCAACCTCGGACCGGACCGACGTGGGACCCGGAGAGCAGAACACCGGACGGCTTCCGCCTGAGTTCGAGGTGCGCCGCCGGTGAACGATCACTCGAGCCGGTAACGCCGTAGCTTGCGGTAGAGCGTCGCGCGGCCGATACCGAGCAGCGCCGCCGCCTGGACGCGATTGCCGTCCGCCGCGAGCAGCGCGTCCGAGATGGCCAGCCGCTCGACCCTTTCCAGCTCGGTCAACCGCGGATCCACCCGTGCCGAACGCAGCCGTCCCGGGAGGTGGCGTGCGCTGACGGTCGGGCCGGCGGCCTCCGCTCGCGCCGACGCGATCACGGCCTTCAACTCGGTGACGTTGCCCGGCCAGTCGTGTCGCTGCAACGTCGCTCGCGCGTCCTGCGTGAGGTGCGCGCCACCGCCGAACCGCCGTGCGAGCTCGGGGATGTCGGCCGTCCGCTCGCGCAGGGCGGGCACCCGGATCTCGACCGGCGACCATCCGGTGCGCAGTACTTCCGCGCCTCCCGGGCGGGTACCGGTGGTCAACGTCGCGATCACCCGCCCCCGATGTTCCTCGGTGAGGAGGGAAGCGAGCCGACCGGCGAGGCTGGGGCGCAGGCGTTCGACGTGACGCAGCAGCACGGCACCGGCAGGTTGTGCGAGCGCCTCGCGCCAGCCGTCGTCGTCCGCCGCGTCGAGGACGACGGGGTTGCCGAGCACGGCACGGGCCACTTCGGTCTTGCCCACGCCCGGTTCGCCGAGCAGCACCATCGGCCGGGTGCCGGCCCGCGCAACGGACCGCTCCAACGAGCGCCAGGCCGGCGAACTTCCGGACAACCCCGCGTCGGCGAAGAGCGAAAGCCTGGTGTGCCGGCGCGCCGGACGCGGCCGGGGTGGTTCGACGACGACCAGCAGGCCCCCGCCGTCACCCGGCAACGCGGGGTGGAGGCGAACCTTCACCCCGTCGTCCAAGATCAGTTCGGTCGTCGGCAATGCGCCGTCCCGGGCCGCCTCGATCGCGTACGACTCCAACGTCTCGAGGTCGCGCGGCCGCAGCAAGCCGGCGGCGGCATCGCTGACCAGCCTGGTCCGGCCGTCCAGCACGGCGATCGGGTGCCGGCCAGGCCCGGCGCGCAGGTAGGCCTCGAGCAGGCGGCGCTCGTGCGCCGACGCGGCGTGCACCAGCTCGCGCTCGATCGCGCCGGTCGCCGTGGTCGTGATCGCGTGCAGCACCCGCAGCGGCGCGTCGAGCTCGCACACCACCGCGACCGCGCCGACGACTCCGCGCGTGACCGGGTCGGTCACGGGAGCGCCCGCGCACACGGTGTGCTGGTACAGCTCGAAAAGGTGCTCGGGGCCGCCGATCACGCACGGGCCGCCCGTGTCCAGGACGTGGCTGATCCCGTTCGTCCCGGTGGAGCGCTCCGACAGGTCCGTCCCCAGCCGGGTGCCGATCCGGGTGAGGTGGGCGCCGACTGCTTCCTCGTCGGCCCAGCAGCCGACGACGCGGGCCTGCCGATCGCTGAGCACCACCGCGGCGCCGAGCCCGGTTAGGTCGCCGGCGAGCTTGGCCAGCACCGGGGTCGCGGCGCGGACCAGCGGGGTCTCCAGCGAGACGGGCACGGCCGGCACGTGGTCGCGGGTGACGTCCAGTTCGGCGAAACACGACCGGCGCCACGCCGCGGACAGCCACGCGGGCAGGTCTTCCGGCAGTCGCCGGTCGGTGAGGAAGAGTTCCCTGGCGCGGCGCAGCCGGGCGACGCCGTCACGCGTGTCGATCTCGTAGCCCATCCGTGGTCACTCCATTGTGGTCACCGGACCGCCTGTCTCATTGTGAGACAACCGCGCACGTCGCCGGCCCGTCAAGGTTGGGGGCATGACGACGGATTCCGTACCTCGCCGGGAGACTGCCCGGCCGGCGCCGCTCACCTCCGCGGACGTCGAAACCGATGTGGTCGTGGTCGGCGGCGGCGGGGCCGGGCTGCCCGCCGCGCTGTTCAGCCGGTGGCTCGGCAACGACGTGGTCCTGCTGGAGAAGGCGCCCGAGCTCGGCGGCACGGCCCGCAAGGCCGCGTTCTGGTACTGGGTACCGGACAACGAGCCCATGCGCGCGCTCGGCATCGAGGACCGGTTCGAGGACTTCCTCCGCTACGTCGCGCGCCTCTCCCAGCCGACCCGGTACGACCCGGACAGCCCGACCGCCGGGCTGACCGAGTGGGAAGCCGACATGGTCCGCGCCATCCACACGAGCGCGAGCCCCGCCGCCGAGCTGCTCGCCGAACGCGGGGCCCTGACCTACCGGCACTGCCTCGGGCACCGGCGGGCGGCACCGTCGTCACCTGCCGGGACGCCCGCCGCGAGATCCTCAACGAAACCCGGACCCGTCCCGGTCGTGCGGGACTACGCCGGGTTCTCCGCGACGGCGAGGTAGTCCGTGTAGATCTGCGGCGACCCCGAGAACGAAGCCAGCCGCTTCCACTCCTCGTACATCTGCTTCGTGTCACGGTGGGCAGCCGCGAACTCCGCGGCCTCGCCGGTGGCGATGTCGGGCTCGGGGTAGAAGACGTCCAGCGCGTCCAGGCTCGCGATCTCCATCATCATCACGTACTGGTCGAGGCGGTTGCCCCGCTCGCCCTTGAGCACGTGGAACCGCCAGTCCGGGTAGTCGTCGATCCGGTGGTGGTTCTCGGCGATGAAGCGGTCGAACATCTCCTCGGTCACCCCGGCACGCAACGCCAGGTTGTGGATCCCGACGACCCGGGCGACGGGCTCCTCCCCAGGGCGGTCGCGATAGCGAGGCCCGGGCGTGACCGTGCTCCGCGGATTGTCGGCCAGCAGCCGGTAGTCGGTGAACAACGTCGGCAGCTCACCGAACGTGCCCAGCCGCCGCCATCGCGCCAGCACCGCCTCCGCCTCCGGGTGCCGCGCCCAGAACTGCCGGGCCGGCTCGGTCTGCTCACCCCGGGCCGTGACGTAGCGGTCGCGCTGCTCGGCGCTGTCGATCTCGTACAACATCAGGTACTGCCCGGTCCGCTCTCCGCGCAACCCGCGCAGCAGAGTCCACCGCCACCCCGGGTACAAGGGCAGGTGAACGCCTTCACCACGCACGAAGGTCTCGAACTCCTCCGGTGTGACACCAGCCTCCGTGTCGATGGCGATGTACTGGAAAGTGAACACCGACGAGCGTCCCATTGCGTCCAATCCTCGGGCCGGGAAAGGGATCGCGCGTCCGACAGGCACGACTCCCCTGCCCCACATCCTGCCCGCTCCAGAGCAACGGCGCCGCGCCGACGTCACCCCACCGAGCTCGTGCACCCTCGCACGGCGTCACTACTATGGCGCGGTGCAATCGGGGCAGACGCTGTCCGAGATGTTGGCAGGACTGCGGAGCAGCCGCGGCCTGTCGCAGGAGCAGCTGGCGGAGCGGAGCGGGATCAGCGTCCGCGCCATCGGGGAGATCGAGCGCGGCGCCACGCGGCGCCCGCAACGTGAGACGCTGCGTGCACTCGCCGGCGCGCTCGGCCTGACGCCGGACGAAAAAGAGGCCTTCGCGCGGACCGCCCGCACCGCGCCGCCGCCGGACACGCGTCGACGGCGGACCGCGCGTCCGGCACTGCCGGCGCCGGTCACCTCGATCGTCGGCCGGTCCGACGACCTCGCCGCCGTGCTTCGGCTGGTTCAGGATCCCGCGGTGCGGCTGGTCACGATCACCGGCACCGGCGGGGTCGGCAAGACGCGCCTGGCTCTGGAGGCCGGCTGGCAGGCCGCGAGCCGGTTCGAGACCGTGCACGGCCTCGACCTGAGTGCCCTGCGGGAGTCCGACGACGTCCCGCAGGCGCTGGCGGAATCCTTGCACACGACCGATCCGGCCACGGTGATCGGCGACGGGCGATGGTTGCTGGTGCTCGACAGCTTCGAACACGTCGCCGCGGCGGCCACCACCGTCGCCGCGCTGCTCGCCGGGTGCCCGCGGCTGACCGTGCTGGTGACCAGCCGGGCGCCGCTGCGGCTGCGGGGCGAGCACCTGTGGCCGCTGACCCCTCTGTCCACTCCGGACAGTGACGATCCGGCGGCCTTGGCCGGCAACACGGCGGTCGAGCTCCTCGTCGAGCGCGCCGTCGCGGTCCGGCCGGGATTCGCCCTCACCGGGGACAACGCCGCCGCGATCGCCGCGCTGTGCCGCCGGCTGGACGGTTTGCCGCTGGCTCTGGAGCTGGCCGCGGCGCGGCTGCGCACCCAGACGCCGTCGCAGGTGCTCGCCCAGGTCCGTGACCTGCACGGCGACACGGTGGACCTGGCCGACCGGCACCTGAGCCTGCGCCGCACGGTCGAGTGGAGCACGCGCGGGCTCACCGATACCGACCGCCGGCTGTTCGGCTTGCTGGGTGCGTTCGCCGGTGGCGCCGACCCGGTCGATGTCGAGACCGTGTTCGGTGCCCCGCCGCATTCGCTGGCGACGCTGGCCGCGCACAGCCTGATCACCGTCACGGACCATCCCCGCGTCGGCATGCTGGACACCATCCGGGAGGTCGTCGAGGACCAGCTCACCAGCGCGGGCGATCGGGACAAGCACGCGGAACACTTCCTCCGTATGGTCCGCGACGGCGATCCGCGACTGGGTGACGAGCAGGACAACGTCCGTGCCGCCGTCCAGCACGCCGTCGACGCCGCGCCCGCCGTGCTGCACGTGGCGACCGTGCGCGCGCTGACCGGCCACTACGTCGCCCGGGGCCGGTTCGCCGAGGGACGCCGGATGCTCGCCGGGGCGGCCGCCGCCGCGCCCACCGAGCAGGCCCGGGCGTGGGCCTGGCACGGCGCCGCGGTCACCGCCAACCAGAACGGCGACCCGGAGGCGGCGCTGGCGCTGGCGGCGTCCGCCGCCGAGGCCTTCGGCGCCGATCCGGACGGCCGGGCGGCGACCTTGACCCTGATCGGCAACGCCCACAAGTTCGCCGGCCGGTACGCCGACGCCGCGGCCGCGTACACCGACGTCCTGAACCAGGCCCGGACCACCGGCGACGCGCGCCGCGAGACGATCGCGCTGAACAACCTGGGCGCGCTCGCGCACGACCGCGGCGACTACGCGGAAGCGATCGAACATCACGCTGCCGCGTTGCGCCGTAAGCACGAGCTCGGCGACCAGCGCGGCGTCGCGGTGGCACAGCTCAACCTCGGCGCCGTGCAGAACGACACCGGCGAGCACTCCGATGCCGCAATCCTGCTGACCGAAGCCGCGGCAACGTTCGCCGCCCTCGGCGAACCCGGCTCCGAGGCTTTCGCGCTGGCGCTGCTCGCCCAGGCCCACGCAGGCCAGACCCGCTGGGCCGACGCGACGGCAACCGGCCAGCGAGCGCTGGACCTGGCTCGCAAAGCCGAGCACGCCCAGGCAACCGGGCTCGCGCTGCTCGCGCTCGGCGAGACCGCCGCCGCCACCGACGACCCGCGCAGCGACGCCCTGCTGCGCGAGGCACTGACGTTCCCGATCGGCCTTCCGGACCAGGCCCGCATCCGCGTCCACCTCGGCGGCCGCTGAGTTCCGCCGGCTTTTCCGCCGGTTCCTCCTGGAGTCCCGACGTGGCGATCCCTAGTGTTCCACGCGTTGCGGCGGGTCCCGGCCCGCATTCGTACTTCCAAGGAGACCCATGCTGCCTTCGCCCCGCGCGATCCTGGTCCCGCTCGTGGTCGCCGTCGTGGCGCTGACGGGCGCCGCCCCCGCCTACGCCGACCGGACCGTCATGCCGCCGGTGAGCGGTGACGTGCTGGCTTGGCAGCCCCTCAGCAGCAGCCCTCCGACCGGCCTCAAGTGCGTGCAGGTCGACAAGGGACGCTACGACGACGCCGCCCCGGTGGACCAGTTCACCTGCGAGTACAAGAACAACCAGAGATGGCGGATGGGGCAGGCCACCGATGACCCCGACGTCTTCTGGCTGCAGAACGTCGCCACCGCCAAGTGCCTGGACGACGCCGGGTACGGAATGGATCAGGGGAACCCGATCATCCAGTACGACTGCCTCGTCGGCACGAACCAGCAGTGGCGGATGATCTGGGACTACTACTACGGAGACGCGCAGTTCCAGAACGTCAACAGCGGCCTGTGCCTGTCGGTGGACGGCATCACCACCAGCAACTACCGCCGTCTCGTCCAGAACCCTTGCTACGGCTTCGTCAACGAACGGTTCCAGCCGATCCTGCCGAACTAGTCGCACGGGACCGCTACGCCGTGATCACCGGCAACTTCGACCCGCGCTCGAACTGATTTCAGTTTGGCAAATGAGGATAGGGTCGTGGACGGGCTACACATCACGAATTGAGGACCGCGGCGACCTGGTCCGGGATCGTCACCATCGCCATGTGGCCGGACCGGAGCGGGGTCACGTCCGCGCCGGTCCGGCGCACCGACTCGGCCTGCAGCTCGGGCGGGTAGCAGCGGTCCTCCGTCAGCAGCACATACGTCCGCGGCACGGGGAGCCGGTAGCCACTCAGGTCGACGGTCTCGGACAGCAGTGCGGCGGCGTCGTCGACCACGCTGCCGAGGATGAACTGCGACTGTTCCTCGTCGGCGTCGTTGCAGAGCATCGCCCGTGCCGCTTCGGCGTCGACGGTGTAGGTGCCGTCCGCGATGCCCGCCTCCACCGAGGCTCGCACGTCCGGGTCGATCTGGTCGAGCACCCGCGTGCCGTCCTCCGGCACCACCGCCGACAGCAGCACCACCCGCCGGATGCGCTCCGGCACCAGCGCCATGACCCGAGGCACGGTGACCCCGCCGAACGAGTGGCCGACCAGGACGATGTCGGTCAGGTCGCGCTCGACGATGTCGGCGGCCACGGCCCTGCCGCAGTCGTCCTGCGTCACGGTGCGCACGTCGACATCGCCGCGCGTGCCGCGGCCGGGCAGGTCCACGGCGAGCACTTCGCCGTCGAGCAGCGGGGTAAGGCGGTCCCAGCAGCCGGCGCCCATGGTGGCGCCGTGGATCAGTACGAACGACATGCGGAGTCCTTTGGGGTAGACCAGTTCACGGGTTCGGAGAAGCCGCCGCTCGTCGGCGTGACCGAGCTCCTCGCCGTGCCGAAGCAGCCGGACTCCAGGAGCGGCAGGTGCACCGACGACGGCCACGTCGAGCTGCGCTGGACCTGGTACGTGCCACCGGGCACGCTGGCCAGCGCCGGCTCGGTGAGGCCGCACGGGAGGATATTGAAGCCCGCGCAAGCGGTCGCGGCGGATTGGGTCGTGAGCGTGAGACGGAGCGAATGCCTGGCGAGCACCGCCCACAAGCGCGGATGGAACGCGACGTCGAAGCGGGTCACCGCACCGGGGTGGAGGTAGTCGTCGCGGGTTTGCGCGGTGTAGGGGCGGATCACCGTCCCGTCGCGGTCACGCCAGGTCTCGAGTGGACTGAGAGCGCGTTGACTGCCGAGGACCCCGCCGAACGTGATGGGCGCCGCCGTCCCGTCGGGTGCGACGTCGGAGAGGGTGGCGATCAGCGCCGGTTGGCCGGGAGCCATCGGAGCTTGGACGGGGCGGTTGCGGTAGGCGTTCTGCAGAGCCGCGTAGAACTCCGTCGCACCCCGGACGACGACATCGTCCCACCCGGTCCACAGCAGAGCCGGGATGCCGTTGTCCACAATGGACTTCGCGAACCGGGCGGGCTGGCGGGTGCGCCAGAACTCGCGGTTGTAGGCGGCGTCCCCGCCGGTCTGGATCTCGTCGACCAGGCCGGCGAAGAAGGACTTCGCCGGCGGTGTGTCGCCAACGGAGGCGGCCGCGCGGCTCAGGAACGGAAAGTCGCCCGTCAGAATCCCATCCACCAGGAAGGTTTCGCGAAGGTAGTCCTGTGCGGTACACGTGGGGATGATCGTCTTCAGGGGTGAGTCGCGGCCGATGTCCGCGGCGGTGTAGAGCTGGGTCTCGCCGGCGTAGGAGCAGCCGTACCCGCCGACGACGCCGTTGGAGCCGGCCAGCTCGTGAGCGGCCCACGCGACGGTCCGCATACCGTCCCGGTGATCGCGCTCCGACACGTAACCGAACTGTCCTCCGGACGTACCGGTGCCCCGCGACCGAACGGTCGCGAAGATGTATCCGAAGTGGACGAAGTACGGATCGACCTCGTCCGTGTACGGAGTTTGCTGCAAGATCACGGGGAACCTGCCGGGCGCACGTCGCCCGGTCGAGGGGTCAGCCGGGTAGGCGACCGTCGCGGCGAGAATCACACCGTCGTCCATCCGCACCGGGACGTTCGAGACGACTGTCATTCCGTAGCGGGCCGGGCCCGGCTCCCGCCGTCCGCCCGGCCAGGGTGCCGGCCCGTGGTCGCCCGCCTGAGCGGATGCCTGCCCGCCGGCGACCAGCGTCGCGACGAGCACACCGGTGACCACGATGGACAACGCGCGCCATCGCCGGGTATCGCCCATGAACCCTCCTCGTCGAGGATTGAACTGAACTCACTTAAGCTAGCAATCGACGAGGCTGGTGTACAGCTGGCGGCCCCTTTCCGCGCATCAGGCTGGCGATGCGCGAGGCGAACGGCTTCACCACCCTTCGGTCCGATGGCGTCGACGGCGTGACCTACGCCCAGCACCAGCACGCCTCAGCCCATCCGGCGGTGCACGGGGCGACCAGCGCACCGGATCTACGACGCACGATGCGCCGGATTTCACTCGCGGCACGCCTCGCCAGCGAGCGTCCGGTCCATATCGGTGGGCTGAGTGGCGGCGGGGTGTCCGACACGTGGTCGGCGTCGTTCAGCACTGAGATACTTCGCCGGTGATGCGGGAAGGAGGTCGATGAGTCCCGGTGCGGAAGTGGGGATCGTCGTGCTGGTGATCTGCGCTCTGTTGGTGACGACGGTGTTCGTCGGGATCCGGCGGCGGGAGAAGACCGGAGGTCTCGGCCAGGTCCCGCCGCCGGCTCCGGAGTACGCGCGCGGGATTGCCGCGCTGCGGGACGAGGACTACGACCTCGTTCTGCGGGGTGGGGCCTGGGTCAACGGCATCAACGTGACTTGGCCGTTCGCCGGCCTGTTGGTCAGCCGAAACCAGATCGAGCTGCGCGTCCGGGTCCTTGTGCCGATCCGGATCGCCCGCGCCGAGGTGACCGGCCTGCGTTGGGTGCGTGGCCCGTTCAGCCGCGGCGTCAAGTTCCGGACCGAGTCGGGCCGGTTGGACAAGCTGAGCTTCTGGCCCGTGGGCAGAGCCGCGAAACAGCTGGCCGAGCTCGGCTGGCACTGAACGGTCGATCATTGCCTACGGCGCTGGGCAGGCCGAAGCGGGCATGGAACGCCCGACTGAAGCACGGGTCGGCGAATCCCAGCGGCGGGCGATTGCAGGCGTCTCGGCCCGCAGCCGACGACCACGTCGCTGCACCGTGCCGCAGGTAAGGGAACCGCGCCGGCGGCAGATCGGCCTCGACCTGCGAGAGGGAGAGCTCCTACTCGGCCGCAGCCCTCGCCGCCGCACCGCGGTCGGCCAGGTGAACCATGAACGCCCACAGCACACAGAGCATGGTGCGACGACCGCATGAATCCGTCACACCATCCGTTCCCCCGAATGCGAGGAACGCGTCCTTCACACCTCAGGGCCGGACACAGAGGTCACGGCTACTCGCCAGGAGCACTCGGCCGTCCTGCAGGCTCACCGCGGCACTGACCTGGTCCCCGGGACAGCCCAGTTCGCCCCGCTGCCAACTACCGGCATCGAGCACCCAAACCACCGAGCACGCACGATTCGACCCAGTCCGGTCCCGTTCGATGCGTTCCCCGGTCAGCATCGCTTGCCCGCTTTGTCGACGGTCCCGCCGTCACCTAGCGCTGCCGGATCGTCGAGTATCCAGTCCCCCGGTTCGCCGGTCGAGCGGCTCGGTGACATCCGGAAGGTTCTGGCCGCTGCCGAACCTGACCGCAAAGCGGAGGTCCACCGGCAGCTCCAGCTGCGCGCGACCTACCACCCCGGTAAACGACTAGCGCATCGAGAACTAGTCTCGATGCGCACAGTTGGAGTTATGGTAAGTGTCCGAGGACCGAGTTGATCTATAACTCCACCCTGAAGTTCGCCGCTGACCTGCAGCATCGCCTCCGGCGGCGAGACCACGTTAGTCCAGCTGCCCGCGAAGGAGACCTTCGCGGAATCCATCGACATCCGGGAACAGCACACGTCGCCGCCGGTTGTAAGTGTGCTTGAGCGGATCCCTGATCTTGTCTTTCACGACGGCAGGGATAACGATGGCGCAGAACGAGAGGCTCGTCGGCCACCCCTCGCCCTCGTTCGTCGCTGAGCAGCTTGCCAAGTCTATCCGGTCCCGGTGCCTTACCGGTCGGGTTGAACTCACGACGGCGCCGCTGCGCTCAATGCCGCCCGCGAGTCCGGACTTCACTCGGGCCTGCAGGCAGTGGGCGCCGAACGCGGCGAGCACCAGGGCGCCGGTGAGGACGGTGGCCTCGCCGGGAAGTTCGCCGTCCGCGAAGACGCAACCCGGCGCCGGCAGCGAGTACGTAGTGCGGCGCGGAAGAACAGGAAGATGAGCGACCGCCGGTCACCGGCGGCCCCCTCCCTCGGTGCGCAAGTTCAGCGCGAAAGCCGGGACCGCGTACGGGCCGGGGCGGCTCGGGCCGTTCGGGAAGAGGACGACCATGTGCCGTCCCCAGCCGCCCACCCACGCCAGCCGGTCGGTGAAGTCCGCCAGCGCGTTGGCCCCGTGCGTCGACGACGTCGCCTTCAGCACGATGCCGGTGCCCTCGCGGAAGCGGACGTGGATCTCCGGCGGGGGCCGCCTCAGTGAGCGGCCGTTGCGCGCGAAGACGCGCACGATGTCGACCGTCGCGTTGCGCCAGCCGGTGGCCGCGACCGCGCGGGCCCGGCCCCGCCAGCCCAGCGCGGCCAAGACGGCGAACAACGTCCCGAGCGAGCCGGCCACGAGCAGGACGTAGCCGAGGTTCACGAGGAACTGGCTCTTGTTCTCTTCCACCAGGGTGCGCACGCGATCCGGATCGACCCGGTCGTAGATCACGGTGACCCGCTCGCCGACGGTGTAGGAGTTCTTCGAGTCGCGGACGATCTTCGCGGTCCGCGACTCGAAGCGCACCTCGAACGTCATCCCGCCCCGGGTGAACGTCCGCACGGAAACCACCTCGCCGGTGGTCCGCGCGCCGGTGGCGAGGAGCTCGTCGGCGGCCTTGTCGAGCAGGACCAGATCCGCGACCCCGGCCCCGGCCAGTGCCATCCAGACGAGGACGAACGCCGCCGCGCGACGCGCCACCCGGCGCAGCCGGCCGGTTTCGGCCGCGAAGTCGATCCGGCGGTCGTGGTCGTGGTCGGTCGGCGGCGGCAGCCAGCCCCCGAAACCGTCCTCGCTCGCGGCAGCGCGATTCCGGACCGACACCCGCCGGCGCCAGACCGCGCCGCCGGACCCCGCCGCGACCAGGACGGCAACGGCGGGAACCAGCCCGAAAGCCGCCACCACATCCGGAGAAAAGGCGAAGACGGCCACCACCGCCGCCGGGAGCGCGAACCACACCCACTGCCGCTTGACGAAACCGCCGAAGGGGTCCATCAGCCGAGCTTAGAAGCCTTGAGCAGCACCGATACTGCGAGAAACGGCACAGGACGGCGAGGCAACCGGACGGCCACGCCAGGCGTGCAAGTGAGCAAGCCCGACAGTCGACCGAATGCCCATTCGTCGCAATTCCTGGAAACCATTCGCACGTCGTCGCTTCTCTGCAGGTGCTGTCGCTGCCGACCATCCGTGCACGTGTCCGGTTCTGGCCACTGACCGGGGTACTGAAAACGGCACCTCGGCTTCCGACCTGCGGCAAACTGTTACATTGCCGACGGGGCCTGTCACTCGGACGGCGGAGAGGGAGTTCCGGTGGGTTTCGAGGTCGACGTCGCGGACATCAACGCCGCGGCGGCCAAGCTCAGTGCGGGCGCATCGCCGACTCTGTCCATCGGCGGATCGCCGAACGTCGGGAGCACAGCGCGCGCCGCCGGCTTCGCCGGGGACTACGACGTCTGGCTGGCGACGCGCAAGGACGACCTGGACGCCGCGCAGCAGCAGGTCGAAAACCTGGTCGAGAGCATCCAGACGGCCGCGAAGAGCTATCACAGCACCGATTCCGGGGCTCGTGACGCCTTCCTGAAGGCGCTGGACAGCACCTTCGAGAGGATCGACCGGTGAGCGTCTTCGACAAGATCTACGCGCTCGCCGACCAGGTGGAGAAGGGCAGCACCACCGAGCTGGACGACCGCGCCCGGGCGTGCCGGGACACCAAGGAAATGCTCAAGGACACCAAGGCCCTGCTGGAGAGCGTGCGTGTCCAGCTGAGCGAGGGCTGGCACGGTGGCGCCGGCGAAGCGGCGCTCGCATCGCTGGAAGCGTTCAAGAAGAACCGCGACGACCAGGCCCAGGACCTCGAGGATTCGGCCAAGTCGTTCGAGACGATCCGCGACGCGCTGGCGAAGGCCCAGCAGGACGCCCGGAGCAAGCGCGCCGACGCCCAGGGCCTCCAGAAGAAGCTCGACCACGGGTGGCACGGCTTCGGGATCCGCCAGGTCGACCTCGCCGTCGCCTGGGCGCAGGACAAGGCCGTCAAGGCCCAGGCCCTCGTCCTGCTGGCCGACCTGGAACGGGTGACCACCACCTACGACGCGATCCTGCTCATCGAGGGCCAGAAGCTGAGGTTCAAGACCGGTCAGGTCTGGGAGCTCGCGGGCTCCGAGAAGCGGAACCTCGCCGAGATCTTCGCGATCCTGGGCCGCGAGATACCCGGCCTCCTCGCGCTGCTGAAGAAGCACCCGGAACTGTGGAAAGCGCTGAAGGACCAGGACTGGAACAAGATCATGGAGAACCCCGAGGTCGCGCAGAAGATCTACGACTACCTCGGCTTCCGGTACAACGAGGAAGGCGGCTTCTACACCACCGGCGAGCATTCGGTGCAGAGCTACCTGGGCTGGAAGGACTTCTACGACAAGCTCGGGAAGCTCGGCGGGATGGAGCTCGACGAAACCGGCGACGACGGCGACAACATGGAGTTCACCGACCCCGAGACCGGGAAGACGTACCGGCTGGAGCTGTGGAAGGGCAAGTACGCGAACCACGCGTTCGGCGGGGAAGTCGGCTTCTACACCAGCGATTCGCCGAACAACAACGGCCACTTCAACGCCGCCCAGGGTGACGACCAGATCAAGGTGACGCAGACGATCTACAACAAGGACACCGGCCAGGTCTACTTCACCAACGACGGCCAGGGCGCCGACGGCACCGACAAGAAGCACTTCTGGAACCTGGCGATCCGCAACGACCCGGACGTGAAAGCCGACCAGCTCCCGCTGGCCCAGCGTGCCACGATCGAGGTGCGGGACGTCGGGATGCGCGACCGGATGTACGACGAGATGGTCCGGTACGCCGCCGCGCACCCGAACGACCACCTCACCGTCACGAAGGGGTCCGACCAGCCGCCCACGCTGAGCTACGACTGGCGGAAGTGACCCCTACAGCGAGCCCACCGGCGTGAACTCGTACGGCTCGTCGTCGTCCTTTTGCGACCGTCCCCGGCGAGCCGGGACCGGGTCGCTCAGGCCGGCGAACACACCGTCCACGTCGACCAGCGCGGCGACCTCGTCGGCGACGTGCTGGCCGTGCCGGTCTTCGATGTCCGCCAGGCCCGTGCGCAACGCCGTCGTGGCCGCACTCCTGGCCTTGTCCTGCAACGCGTTTGCCAGCTCCTCCGGCGTTTCGCCGGAACCCCGCCTCGAGTCGGTCATGCCCTCAGCCTAGACGGATCGGGCCGGGTTCAAGTCCGTGAGGCCGGGCTGCTCGACGAGTGCGGCGATCTCCCGCAGCCGGGCCTCGTAATCGGCCACGAGCTGCCGGGTGATCTCGCCGGCTGGGCGCAGGGCGGCAAACGAGCCGACGATCTGGCCGATGAAGAACGACTCCAGCTCACGTGCGCCGTCATTGCCGGCGGCAGCGGCGGAGTCGATCCGGTTCCACGCTTCGTTGACCAGCATCGGCTGCAGGGGCATCGGCAACGGCGCCGGTGCGCCGTCGGCTTCCCATTCGTCGTGCCAGGCGCTGCGCAGCTGCCGTGCGGGTTTGCCGGTGCGCGTCTTCGACCGCAGGGTGTCGGCGCTCGTGGCGGCGAGGAACTTCTGCTTCACCTCGACCGGCGTGATGTCCTCTTCGCTCGAGAGCCACACCGAGCCGCACCACACCCCGGACGCGCCCAAGGCCAGCGCGGCCGCCATCTGACGGCCGCTGCCGATGCCGCCGGCGGCCAGAACCGGGCGGCCGGCGGCGAGGTCGACGATCTCGGGCGTGAGGACGGTGGTCGCGATCGTGCCGGTGTGCCCGCCCGCTTCGGTCCCCTGCGCGATCAGCACGTCGACGCCGGCTTCGAGCTGCCGCACGGCGTGCTTGGGCTGCCCGACCAGGGACGCCACCACGATGTCGGCGGCGTGCGCGCGCTCGACCAGATGTGGCGGCGGTGTGCCCAAGGCGTTGGCGACCAGCGCGATCGGGTGGTCGAAGGCGACGTCGAGCAGTGCCTGGGCGCCGGTCGGGTTGATGCTCGCGGCCACGTCGTCGGCGAACGCACCGTCGGCGGCCGCCTTCGGGACGCCGTACTTGTCCAGCAGACGCTGGACGAACTCGAGGTGCCCGGCCGGAATCCGGGCTCGCAGGCTGGCGACGAGGTCGTCGGGGTTTCGGCGACACAGGCAGGTTTGGTCGCCCCGTGGAGCTGGATGACGTAACGGGTGGTCACGGTGCGGCTGCTCGATCACCAGCCGGCCCGTTGGGCCGAGGTCCTCACCGAGTGCGGCACGCAGCTGTCCACCGTCGATGCACATCGTCTCCAGGCCGTAGCGAGCTTCGCGGCGCCGCAACTCCCGGGCCGGCGTCGCCAGGTGTCGAAGTCCACCGGCACTGACGCTATGGCCTGCGTTTCACCTGACGGTCCGAATTCGCACCGGCAGGGAATTCCATGCCCGTAACGTGTTGTTGTGGTGGCGCTCCGGCGTGCCGTCCAGCTCGATCGTGTGCACTCGCGAGGCGAGGGCGGTGAGCAACGCCTCCGCCTCGAGCCGGGCGATGTGCTGGCCGACGCACTGGTGGAGGCCCATGCCGAAGCCGACGTGCCCGGATGGGTCACGCGACAGGTCGAACGCGTCCGGGTCGCGCCACCGGCGAGGATCCCGATTGGCCGCCGCCAGGAACATCAGCACCTTGCGGCCTTCCGGGATGACCACGTCGCCGATGCGCACGTCCGTGGTCGTCGTGCGGAAGAACGTCTGCACCGGCGACTCCCAGCGCACCGCTTCGTCGAACGCCACCCGCGCGAGACCGGGGTTGTCCCGCAGGCGCTGCCACTGGTCCGGATGCGTGGCGAAGGCGTACAGCACGGCGGAAAGGGCGTGCACGGTGGTGTCGACGCCGGCCGTCAGCAGGGACCGCACGATCAGGGGGGCCTGCTGCGGGGTGATGTCGCCGCGGTCGGCCGCGGCCCAAATGTCGGCTCCGAATCCCTCCGGCGCAAGCACCTCGCGCCGGCATTGGCGGCCGACCCAGTCCGACAGCTCCGCCACCCGGGGCGCGCCGCGGGCGACGAGGTCGTTGTCCGGGCCGAAGGCGTTGAACGCGTGATCGCCGTAGGGCAGCAAGTTCTCGCGTCCGGCCCGCGGAAGTCCCACCGCGTCCGGGAACACACGCAGCGGAAACGCGTGGGACAGGTCTTGGGCGGCGTCGAACCGCGCACCCCGGGTCAGGACCTCGTCGACGAGCGCTCCGGCATCGGCCGTCCAGCGCTCGTGCAGGCGCCGCAGCGGCCGGGGGCCGAGGATCTTGCTCAGGACGCGACGGGGTGCGTCGTGCCGCGGCGGGTCGGCCTCCAGCAGCAGACTCGGTGGCCGCCACGGCTTTTCCGTGCGGAAGTTCGTGAGGCCGACTCCGGCCGCGGACTGGAACCGCTGCCAGTCCGTGAGGGCACCGTGCACCTGCTCGTAGCGGGCGACCGCGAAAACGTCGTAGCGGGACAGGTACACGACCGGGCCCGCGTCGCGGAGTTCGGCGTGCAACGGGAGCGGATCTTCCAGGACGCCGTGGCCGAACGGGTCGCCGTCGTGGACCGGGCAGCGGGTTTCGAGTGTGGTCATGCCGGACCTCCGAGGGATCACAGGTCGAGGACGAGACGGTCGGACAGCGAGCGGGACACGCAGACGAACATGCAGTCGGCCGCGGTCCGTTCGTGGTCTTCGAGGATCGCGTCGCGGTGTTCGGGACAGCCCGCGAGCACGGTGGTTTCGCAGGTGCCGCAGGTGCCCTGACGGCAGGAGGACAGAACCTCGACGCCGGCCGAAGCGACGGCGTCGAGCACACTCGTGCCGGGCGGCACGATCACGCGGCCTCCGCTGCGAGCCAGCTCGATCTCGAACGGCGTGGTCCGGGAAGGTTCCCCGGCGTCGGCGACGAACCGTTCGGTGCGCAGAGCGTACGGCGGCCACGGTGCGCAGACCCGCTCGATCGCGTCCAGCAGCGGCGCCGGGCCGCACGCGTAAATCTTCACGTCCGGCCGCGGTTCACCGAGGAAGTCCGCCAGGTCGAGCAGGCCGTACTCGTCCTGGGGCCGAACCAGGACACGATCACCGTAGGCGTCGAGTTCGCCGAGGAAGGCCATCGACGCGCGGCGCCGTCCGCCGTAGAGCAGCCGCCAACGCGCGCCGAGCAGCTCGGCCTGGTGCACCATCGGCAGCAGCGGCGTGATCCCGATACCGCCGGCGACGAACAGGTACTCCGGCGACGGCACCAGCGGGAAGTTGTTCCGCGGGCCGCCCACGCCGACCTCGTCGCCGACGTCCAGCTCATCGTGCACGTACGCTGAGCCGCCGCGGCCGCCGGGCTCGCGCAGGATCCCGATCCGGTAGTGCCCGGGGTCCCAGCGGTCGCCGCACAGCGAGTACTGCCGGGTCAGCCCGTTCGGCAGGACGAGGTCGATGTGCGAGCCGGGTGTCCAGTCCTTCACCCGGCCGTCACCGGCCAGGTCGAGCGTCACCACGCCGTCCGCCGCGAGGGTCTTGCGGCGGACGCGCAAGGAAGTGTTCATCGTCGATCCTCCTCGGAAGACCATCGCCGAATCCGCTTCGGCCGCGAAACGAACTCTCAATGGACGAGAGAGTCCGGGGTGGTGATACTCGGATTCATGCCACGGGCACCCACCGGCGAGTCGTCCATCGCCCGCGCGGCGCGGATCATCGCCGCCTTCACCGCCGCCGAGACGTCGTTGACCGTGTCCGAGATCGCGCGGCGGACCGGTTTGCACATCGCCACCGCGTCGAGGCTGATCGCGGAGCTGACCACGCACGGGCTGCTGGCCCGCGGGCCGGGCCGCGAGGTCCGCGTCGGCGTCCGGCTGTGGGAGCTCGCCGCCCGGGCCTCCCCCACGACGTCGCTGCGGGACGCGGCGATGCCGTACCTGGAGGACCTGCACGCGGTCGTCGGCCACCACGCCCAGCTCGCCGTCCTCGACGGCGACGACGTCCTGTTCGTCGAACGGCTCTCGGCGCGCGACGCAGTGATCAACTACTCGCAGATCGCCGGCCGCCTGCCGGTGCACCTCTCCTCGAGCGGGCACGTGCTGCTGGCCTACGCACCGGCCGAGGCCCGCGAGCGAGTGCTGAAGCGCCCGATGGAGGCCAGCACCGCGGCGACGATCACCACCCCCGGCCGGCTGGAGCTCGCGTGGGCGGCCGTCCGGAAGCAGGGCTACGCACTGCTGCCCGGGCACGTCCACGAGGACGCGACCGGCATCGCGGTCCCGGTCCGCAATGCCCTCACCGAGGTCGTCGCGGCGATGTCGATCATCGTGCCCAACGACGAGCATGCCCGGTCGGGCATCCCCGCCCTCCTGGCCGCTGCTCGCGGGGTCAGCCGAACCTTGTCCGGCCGCCGGTGATCCAGCTGGGCGAGGACGGCCTCACCCACGCCGCCGCCGGGCACGAGACGCCGTTCGGGCCGGCCGCCATCGGCCGGCGGATCGACGACGAGCGGCTCGACCGTCCAGCTCCCCGGCCGGAGCCCGGTCGAGGTCACCTCCGGTCGCTACTCCTGGTCGCTGCCGTGGCCGAACACGTCGCTGACCCAGTCGGCGATGTAAGTGCTGACGTGGCCGAGGTGGTCCAGCCCGATGTGCTCGCTGGCGCCTTCCTCGGCCGTGAAGATCCGCAGGTCCCGCCGGGGGCTGTGCACCGCTTGCCCGTAGGAGCGGTGTGCGTACTCCAGCGGGATCTGCCGGTCGCGTTCGCCGTGGCAGATGAGGAACGGCACGGTGATCCGCTCGACCACGCCGTCGAGGTTGACCTGGTCGGCGAAGGCGATGAACTCGTCGAGGTTCTCGTGACCCCAGACCCACAGGACGTGCTCCCAGTAGTGCGGCACCGGCCGCTCGCCCTCGCGCTCCAGACGCCGTCGCTGCACGGCGCCCCAGTCGTGGTTGGCGCCCCACGCGACGACCAAGGCGAGCCGCTTCTCGAACGCGGCGGCGCGCGGGGCGTAGTAGCCGCCGAGCGACCAGCCCACCAGCCCGATCCGGGCGGTGTCGACGTCGTCGCGGGTCTCGAGGTAGTCGACGCAGGCGCTCGCCCACGCCTCGGTGTCGACGCGGGCGGTGAGGCCCCGCACCCGCAGCGCTTCACCGGATCCCGGGCAGTCGACCATCAGGCACGAGATGCCGCGCGCGGCCAGCTCTTCCCAGTGCCCGGAGGCGTACATGTGCTCTTTGGTCGAGTCCAGCCCGTTCCACATGATCATGACCGGGGCGTTGGCGCCGGCGGAGCTGAAGTACGCAGGCAACGTGGTGCCTTCGTAGGGGACCTCGACGCGGGTGATGGCCGGGTCCTTGAGGTCGAACGCCTTCTGCTGCAGCTCCAGGACGCGCCGGTAGCTGTCGAGCCGGCCGTCGGCGGAAGCGCTCTGCAGGCGTTCGGCCTGGGCGAGGTAGTTGGTGGCACGGGCGTAGAGCTGCCCGGCGGTCCGGCGGTGGCCGGCCTTCTCGGCTTCCTCGGCCTGCGCGACGAGCTGGTCGGTCAACGCCGTCCAGGCGCGCAGGAAGTCCGGCGTCCCCGCGTCCTCGCCGCGGGTGGCCGCCTCCCGGATGGGGCGGCAGGCGCGGTCGACCTCGTCGATGAGCCCGCCGCTGTTGAGGGTCGCCACGACCCCCAGGCTCCACGGGTAGTTCTCGGGAAAGTATTCGAACACGTTCGTCCTCTCAGGTGGTGGCGGTGGCCGGCGGCCGCAGGGCGTCGCTGATCGATTTGACGCCGCCGTGCGCGGTCATCCCGCCGTCGACGGGGATCTCCGCGCCGGAGATGAAGGAGGCTTCGTCGCTGAGCAGGAAGGCGACGAGGGGAGCGATCTCCGCGGGCGTGCCGGCCCGGCCGAGCGGGGTCTCCCGGAGGTTCGCGTCCCGGAAGGCGGCCGGAGCCGAGGCGGTCATTGGGGTCTCGATGTACCCCGGGTGAACGGCGTTCACCCGGATCCCGCGGGAACCCAGTTCGAGGCTTGCCGCCTTGACCAGGCCCCGCAACGCCCACTTGCTGGCGGTGTAGGCGACCGGGTAGTGCCCGGTCAAGGCGGCGGCAGAGCCGACCACGACGATCGACCCACCGTCACCCATGAGCGGCAGCACGGCCTGCATCGCGCGCACCGTGCCGCCGACGTTGACGTCGTGGACCCGGGCCAGATCGGCCGGATCCAGCTCCGCCAGCCGAGCTCGCCAGGTGATGCCGGCGTTCGCGACGAGCCCGTCGACCCGGCCATGGTCGTGCCGGATCTCCTCGGCGACGACGTGCCAGCCGCGGGTGTCGGTCACGTCGAGCCGCCGGTAACGAGATCCGGCCACCTCGTCTTCGGGTTCGGGCGCGACGTCCACGGCGACGACGTCGGCGCCCTCCGTGATCAGCCGGCGCGCCTCGGCAGCACCCTGCCCGCGTCCGGCGCCGGTGACGACCACGACCTTCCCGGCGAGGCGCCCGGTCACCGGAAACGCCGGCGGGGACGCGGACGGGCGGGAGGCACCGGCGGCAGGGCGGTACCGGCGACCACGGTGTTGCGGATCGTCCCGAGCCCTTCGACCGTCATCTCGACGACGTCACCGGGCGCCAGCGGCGGGATGTCCCGCCCGCGGCCCCACAGCTCGGCCAGGCAGCCGCCGTTGCCGCAGGTTCCCGACCCGAGCACATCACCGGCTCGCACCCGGGTCCCTCGCGAGGCGTAGGCGACCAGCTCGGCGAACGGCCAGCCCATGTTCGACAGCAGGTCGTGCCCGATCCGCTCGCCGTTGACCGCGACGCTCATCTCCAGCGCGAGGAAGCCGTCCTCGTCGTGGCAGGCTTCCAGCTCGTCGGCCGTGACCAGCCACGGCCCGAGAGTCGTGGCGGAGTCCTTGCCCTTCGCCGGCCCGAGCTGGACCTTCATCTCGCGCCGCTGCAGGTCGCGGGCCGACCAGTCGTTGAGGATCGTGTACCCGAAGATCGCCTCCCGGGCCCGCGAAGGATCCAGGGACGCGCCGTCGCGGCCGATGACGGCGGCGACCTCCAGCTCGAAGTCGAACAGCTCGCAGCCGGGCGGGATCGGAACGTCGTCGTGGGCGCCCAGCAGCGCGTAGGGGTTGGTGAAGTAGAACGTCGGGGCCTCGTACCACTCGACGGGCACACCGGCCCCGCCGGACACGCTCGCGACGACCCCTTCCACGTGCTCCTCGAAGGCGACGAAGTCCCGCACCGCAGGCGGGTCCAGTGGGGGGAGCAACCGCACCTCGGCCGGCGGGATCGCCGGTCCGCGCAGGGCCGCGGCGCCCGCTTCGAGCGCGGCGGGCAGCCCGGTGCGCACGAGGTCGAGCACGGTGGTCTTGTCCGGCAACGGGTGCAGCCCGTCGTCGCCGACGACTCCGGCGCGGATTTCGCTGTCCCTCTTATAGGTGGCGAACCGCATGGCTACACCGGCGGGGCGACGAAGAGACCCTTGTCCGGGTCGTTGAAAGATTTTTGCGCGACGAACTCGTTCATCGCGTTCGCCGTCCCCCACTGGTCGGAGACCTCCGGCTTGCTGAAGTCGTAGAGGTGCGGGTGCCAGGCGTCCTCGTCGACCTCGTCCAGCTCGGTCGTGTACTCGAGGGTGTTGCCGTGCGGGTCGAGGAAGTAGGAGAAGGTGTTGTTCCCGGCCAGGTGCCGGCCCGGCCCCCAGATCTTCTCCACCCCGGCCCGCAGCAGGCGGCCGGTGCCGCGCATGTACTCGTCCAGCCCGCGCAGCTCGAAGGACGCGTGGTGCAGCGACGGGTGCGGGCCGCGGGCGATGGCGACGCTGTGGTGCCAGGCGTTGATCCGCAGGAACCACATCATCTCGCCCATCCGCGGGTGCATGAGCGTGTCCGAGAGCCGGAACCCCAGGTGGCGTTCGTAGAAGGCGCGCGTGCCCTCGGGGTCGGCGGAGTTGATGACCACATGCGACAGTCGCACCGGGACGGATTCCCCGGCTTCGATCTTGCGGTGCGCGCGGATCGTGACGTCGGCGCTGACCTCGATCGTGCGGCCCTCGTTGTCGAAGAACCGGAAACCGTAACCGCCACCGGGCGTCAGGAGCGTCCGGGGCTCGTGGACGAGGGTGACGCCGGAAGCGGCCAGCCGGGCGGCGAGGGTGTCGACGTCGGCCGGGGTGGCGGCGCCGAACGCGATCAGGTCGATCCGCTTGTCCCCGGCCCGGCGCAGCCGGACGACGTACTGCTCGGGCGAGCCCTCCGCGGCGAGGAACGCGATGCCGGTGTCGGTGTGCTCGGTGCGCAAGCCCCAGGCGCCGGTGAAGAAGTCCCGTTGCCGGGCGAAGTCGGGCACGGCGAGGTCGACGTGCCGCAGGTGGGTGATCAGGCGGTCGGTCACGGAATCCTCCGAGGTGGTCAGGCGGGCTGGGAGACGAGTTCGGCGATCCGGCGCATGAGCCCGGGGACGTCGCCCTGCTCGCGGTCGAGGAGCCACTGGCCCAGCTGGTTGGACGCGTCGACGACGGCCTTGGCGCGGACGTAGCGGCGGTCGGTGAACGCCGTCCACAGCCGCTCGTCGACGACGTCGTGCTCGGTGAGCAGCTCGGCCAGGACCGCCGCGTCTTCCAGGGCTTGCGCACCGCCTTGGGCGAGGGTGGGCGGGCAGGAGTGCGCCGCGTCGCCGATCAGCACGACCCGGCCGCGGTGCCAGGGCGGCGGGAGAACATGGGTCTCGAACCAGGTGTAGTGGATGCGCTCCGGGTCGTCGAGCGAAGCGCGGATCTCCTCCCACGGCCCGTAATAGGCCGACGCGAGCTGTCGCATCTTCTTCAAGCGCTCTTCGGGACTGAGCACGCCGCGGTTCTGCGCGTCCTCGACGAGGTAGGCGTAGAGCGAGTCTTCCCCGGTCGGGCAGTACCCGGCGATGTAGCACGGGCCGCCGTAGCAGAGGTCGGTCCGCGTGATCGACGCCGGGCGCGGGCCGAACGCGCGCCAGATGCCCATCCCGGTGGGCCGCGTGTCGATCTCGATGCCGAGCAGCCGCCGGACCGTCGAGCGGATGCCGTCCGCGCCGACGACCAGGTCGTACCGGCCGGTCGAGCCGTCGGAGAAGGTGACGTCGACGCCGAGGTCGTCGGAGCGCAGCGCGGTGACGGCAAGTCCGAAGCGCGCCTTGGCGCCGGCGTCGGCGGCCCGGCTCAGCAGGATCCGGGCGAGCGCGGGGCGGGTCATGCCCACGGTGGCGGGCAGATCCGGGCCGCCGGTGCGGAAGTCCGGCATCTCCACGAGCAGCCGGCCGTCCGGAGCGCGCAGCCCCACGCTGTCGAAGCTATAGCCCTCTCGCCGCACCTGGTCCCAGACGCCGAGGCGGCGCAGCTCGCGCAGCGCGTTGCCCTGCAGGGTGATGCCGGAGCCGAGGGCGGCGACGTCGGTCATGACGTCGATCAGGTCGACGGCGGCTCCGTGGGCGGCGAGCTGGATGGCCGTGGCCGATCCGGCCAGTCCCCCGCCGACCACGAGGACGGTGTTCACGGCTGGCAAACCGAACTCCTTCGTCCGATGTGGACTGTCATTTGACGGCGATCGGGGCGACCGGGGCGCCGACCGCGCCGGTCACGGGCAGGGGTGCGGCGGTGAGCCAGAACTCGAAGACGCCATCGGCCGCGCAGTCCTCGGCGAGCGCGTCGAGGTCCCACATCTCGCCGAGGAACAGGCCGATGTGCGGGATGGCGACCTGGTGCAGCGGCTGGAACGCGTTGTCGAACTCGTTCGGCCGCACCTCCACCCCCCAGGTGTCGGTGGCGATCCCGGCGATGTCGGTCCCGTGCAGCCACTCCGCGGTCGTGAACGACAGGCCGGGGGAATCGCCTGCCGCGTAGTCGCCCCAGCCTTCTCGCCGGGCCCGGGTGAGCCGGCCGGTCCGGACGAGGACGAGGTCGCCGCGGCCGACCCGGGCCGTGTCGCCGTGGGCGGCGATCGTGGCTTCGAGGTGTTCGACGGTGATCGCGAACCCGTCGGGCAGTTCGCCGTCGCCGACCACGCGGCCGACGTCGAGGAGCACTCCGCGGCCGGCGATCAGCCCGGCGGTCGTTTCGATGCCGGTGACCTGGTCGCCTTCGCTGGTGACGACGTCGCCCGCGCGGCGGCCGTTGTAGGCGAGTCCGTGGTCGAAGATGTGGCCGAGGCCGTCCCACTGGGTCGAGGCCTGCAGCGGCATGAACACGACGTCGTCGGCGCCGCCGATCCCGTGCGGGAAGCCCTGCGTGCCGCGTTCGGCGTCGACGCCGGTGTCGAGCATCGTGTGCACGGGGTTGGTCCGGCGGCGCCAGCCCTTCTGCGGGCCGTTGGCGTCGAAGCTCTGTGCCAGGGAGAAGCTCGCGCCGCGCCGGACCAGTGCGGCGCCTTCCACGCGTTTCGCGGCGTCGAGGTGGTTCAGCGTGCCGAGCACGTCGTCCGGGCCCCACCGGCCTTGGTTCGAACAGCGCTTCGCCGCTGCCGCGATCGCGCCTTCGGGATCGTTTCGTTCCACGACGTCCAGGGTGAAGTCCGGCCGGCCATCCGGGAAGACGAATCAGCTGATGCGCCACATCAGCGTGGTGGATATCCTGCCGCGATGAACCTCGGCACGCTGGACCTGAACCTCCTGGTCACGCTGGATGCGCTGCTGCAGCGGCGCAGCGTCACCCGCGCCGCCGAGCAGGTGGGCTTGAGCCAGCCGGCGGTCTCCGCGCAGCTCGGCAGGCTGCGCCGGCACTTCCACGACGAGCTGCTCACGCGGGTGGGCAACGCCTCCCGTCTGACGCCGCTGGCCGTCCAGTTGAAGGAGCGCGTCCGGGTCGCTCTGGCGGGCGTGGACCGGGTCTTCACCGCCGCGGCCGACTTCGATCCCGCGGCCACCACCCGCGAATTTTCCTTCGTGGTCAGCGACTACGGCGCGGCGGTGCTCGGTCCGGCTCTGGCGGCGTTGCTCGACGAGCAGGCTCCCGGGGCACAGCTGCGGCTGCTCGCGAACACCCCGCACCTGGTCGACGCGGCCGAACAGGTACTGGCGGGAGTCGACTTGTTGTTGCTGCCGCACGGATTCGTCCAGGGCCTGCGGCACCAGGACCTCTACACCGACGAGTGGGGGTGCCTCGTCGCCGCCGACAACCCGGATGTCGGCGACACCCTGACGACCGAGCAGCTCCGGACGATGCCCTGGGTGGTCACCTACCACGGACCGACCGCGTCGACTCCGGCCGCACGGCAGATGCGCATGCTGGGCATCGAACCGCGCGTGCAGATCGTCACCGAGTCCTTTCTGGCCGTTCCCGGCCTGGTCGCCGGCTCACGCCGCGTCGCCCTGCTGCAGCGGCGCCTGGCCGACCGGATCCCGGCAGCCCTCGGCGTCCGGGCGCTGCCCTGCCCGTTCGAGGTGAGCCCGTTGCTGGAAGCGATGTGGTGGCACCCGATCCACGACGACGACCCCGAGCACCGCTACCTCCGCGAACTCGTCGCCGAGGCCGCGGCGCAAATCTCGGCCTGACCTGCACGGCCCCGCCGCACGCGGCGACCGGGACCACGCCGCGGGTCGACGGCGGCCGATCGGTGCCGGCGGGCGGGCCCGCGAGCCGGCTCAAGCCAGGAGCGAGCGTCCCAGCCCGGTCAGCACGGCGTCGTCCTGCGGGGTGTGGACGCGGCTGCACAGCACGTCCCGGTAGTGGCGCTGCAGCGGGTTCCCGTGCGTCAGCCCCGGGTTCCCGGCCAGCGCGACCGCCTGTTCGACGGCCTCGATGAGCAGCCTGGTGGCGAGCACCTTCGCGACGCCCGCGTGCGCCGGCGCGGCCGCGTCGCCCTCGTCGACCCGGCGGGCCAGCCCGAACAAGATCTCCTGCGCACCGGTGATGCGCGCGGCGATCTCCCCTGCGCCGGTCTGGAACCGCGGGAGCGTCGACAAGGGCTTGCCCAGCCCGCTCGGGACGCGCTCGCGCAAGAACCCCGTCAGCCAGTCCAGAGCGTTGCGAGCCACGCCGAGGTACAACGCGGGCAGCGCCAACGGGAACGTGAGCACCGGCGGCCGTTGCTTGTCCGGTGTGGACAGTCCGGCGGTGGCACCCTCGGCGACCGGGACATCGTCGAACACGACGTCGTGGCTCGCACTGGCCCGCAGGCCGAGGTGGTCCCAGGTCGGCTCGATCGTGATGCCCGGCGCGTCGGCGCGGACCAGGAACCCGCCCACGCGCGGCTCGGGTTCGTCGGTCCGGGCCCAGACGACCAGCCACCGCAGGCCGACCGAACCCGTCGAGTAGATCTTGCGGCCGGACAGGCGCCAGCCGTCCGCGCTCCGGCGGGCGATCGTCGCCGGCAGGCCGCCACGCGTCGGCGAGCCCAGCTCCGGTTCGACGCGCAACGCGTTGATCAGCACCGGCCGCTCGGCCGATTCCGCCAGCACCTCGCGGTAGACCTCGTCGGGCCAGGCCGGGTCGACCCCCTGCCCGGCGTGGACGAACAGCGTCATCGCCGTCACCAGCGCGACCGAGGGATCACCGCGGCCCAGCTCGGAAAGCAGCCGTGCGGTATCGAGCACGCCGGCGCCGGGACCGCCGTAGCGCGGGTGCACGGTCGTCGTCAGCAACCCGGCCGCGTGCACGAGCTCGACGCCCTCGTGTGGGAAGGTCGCCTCGCGATCGTGCTCGCCCGCCCGCGAAGCCAGCGCGGCGACGATCGACGGCAGCGCGGCGAGGTCCGGCTGCGGCACGGTGGCGACGGTCGTGGTCACGAAATCCTCCCGGAGGGTCGGGCCGACGATAAGCCGCCCGGACCACCGGGGACCAGAGGCGTCCAGCAAATGGACACCTGGAGATGCCCAATTGACATGGCGTCCGCGGATGCCGTTCCCTGAGTCCGCGTTTGTCTTGCGGCGAAAGGAAAGCAGATGCCCGTCGAGTTCGTCGGCATGATCGGCACCCAGGACGCGAGTGAGACCCGGCCGGCCAGAGGCCCGGTCGTCGACCCGGCCTACGTCCGCCGGTTCGCCCGGGCGCACGAGGACGGCGGGTTCGACCGCGTGCTGATCGGTTACGGCGCGGGCTGGCCGGAAGGCCAGCAGGTCGCCGCCTACACCGCGGCCCACACCGAGCGCCTCGGCGTGCTGGTCGCGCACCGCCCCGGGTTCGTCGCGCCGACGCTGGCGGCGCGCGCGTTCGCCACCCTCGACCACTTCAGCGGCGGCCGCGTCGCGGTGCACACCATCACCGGCGGCAGCGACGTCGAGCAGGCCCGCGACGGCGACTACCTGCCCAAGGACGAGCGGTACGAGCGCACCGACGAATACCTGGAGATCCTCAAGCGCTCCTGGACGTCCGGGTCCGCGTTTTCCCACCACGGCAAGCACTACCGGCTCGACGACTACACCCCGCAGGTGCGGCCGGTGCAGAACCCGCGGATCCCGCTCTACTTCGGCGGTTCGTCGGAAGCGGCGTACCGCGTCGGCGGCAAGCACGCTGACGTCTTCGCGCTGTGGGGCGAACCGCTGAAGGAAACGGCGGAACAGATCGCGTCCGTCCGGGCGGCGGCGAAGGCGGCCGGACGGCTCACCCCGCCCGGGATCAGCGTGTCCTTCCGGCCCATCCTCGCCCCGACCGAGGAGCTGGCCTGGGAACGCGCCGAGCGGATCCTCGACAAGATCACCGCCACCGGCGCGGCGAAGGCGGCGCGCGAGTGGCGTGACGGCGGTCCGCCGAGCAACGTCGGCAGCGTCCGTCTGCTGGCCGCGGCGGCGAAGGCCGATCGCCACGACCGTGCACTGTGGACTCCCCTGGCCACCGCGACCGGCGCCGCCGGCAACTCCACCGCGCTGGTCGGCACGCCCGAAACGGTCGCCCAGGCGCTGCTGGACTACGTCGACATCGGCGTCACCACCCTGCTGATCCGCGGCTACGACCCGCTCGACGACGCCATCGACTACGGCAGGCACCTGCTGCCGCTGGTGCGCTCCGAGCTGGCCCGCCGCGAGCGGCAGCCCGCCACGGCGGCCGCCGTATGACGCTCGCGGCTCTCGCCGGCGGGGTGCCCGTCCGCGGCACGGTCGTGCTGCTGCCCGGTCGCGGCGAACACCCGGCGTTGTACCACCGCCTCGCCGCCCGGCTCGCCTTCGACGGGTACCGGGTGACCACGACCGAAACGGACATCGGGCCCGAACCGGTGGTGGTGCTCGGCCACGACACCGGCGCGCTCCGCGCCCTCGAGCTGGCCACCGAACGCCCGGTCGCCGCGGTGGTCGCCAGCGGGCTGCCGCTCGGCGAGCCGGGCGGCTGGACCGACGAGCTGGACGCGCGGACCGCGTGCCCGGTCCACCGCGCCCTGCTCGACGGCGACGACCGGTTCACACCCGGTGAGCTGCGGGAACCGGTGCCGGACCGGGCCGCCGAGCCGGGCGTGCCCGTCCTGGTGCTGCACGGCGAAGCCGACCGCGTGGCGTCGCCGAAAGCCTCCCGCGCGTTCGCCGAATCGCTCCCGGCCGGCCGGTTCGTGCTGGTCGGCGGCGGGCGGCACGACGTGCTCAACGACGTCGACCACCGCAGCGTCGCCGCCGAGATCGTCCAGTTCCTGGAATGGCTGCGCGCCGGAAAGCGCGCGCCGGCGCTGGTCCGGGGATGATGGCGGGCATGCGCATCTCGGCCAGGGCGGACTACGCGATCAGGGTGCTGCTCGAGCTCGCCGCGGACACCACGCGGCCGATCACCTGCGAAGCCGTCGCGTCGACGCAGGACATCCCGGCCCGGTTCATCAAGGCGGTCATCCGCGACCTGCGCCAGGCCGGGCTGGTCCGCAGCCAGCGCGGCTGCGAGGGCGGCTACTGGCTGGCCAGGCCCGCCGGCGAGATCACCGTGCGGGACGCCGTCGTGGCGGCCGACGGCGAGTTCCTCTCCGTCCGCGGCGAGCCCCGGCCCGCGCTGAGCTACCACGGCACCGCCGCCGGCCTGACGCCGTTCTGGTCGGACGTCGAGGCCGGGCTCGACGCGCTCCTGCGCGCGAGGACGATCGCCGACTTACTGACCGACGCGGCCCCGGCCCGCGTCGCGACCTGAAGGGACTTCCCATGACCGACCTCTGGCACCAGCCGCTGCGCCACATCCGCGGCGCCGACCTGACCGGCGACACCAACCAGACCACCGGGATGACCCGGCTCGAGGCGATCTCCGGCAAGACCGTCGGCTCCTCGAAGGTCTGGATGGGCGAGACGCACGTCGCCCCGGTCACCAACTCCGGCGACCACCACCACGGCGAGGCCGAGACCGCGATCTACGTCAAGTCCGGCCACCCGGTGTTCGTCTTCGCCGACGGCGAGGAGGAGGTGCGCATCGAAGCGGGGCCGGGCGACTACATCTTCGTGCCGCCGTACGTGCCGCACCGCGAGGAGAACCCGACCGACGAAGAGGCCGTGGTCATCATCGCGCGCAGCAGCCAGGAGGGCATCGTGGTCAACCTGCCCAGCCTGTGGTCCCCGGTCGACGTGCCCGAGGACTGAGGCGTGCCGCTCGACGTCGTCGAATACACCGATCCCGCCTGCCCCTGGGCGTGGGGATCGGAGCCGAAGTTCCGCCGGCTGCGGGCGGAGCTGCCGGAGGCCCGGTGGCGCCGGGTCTTCGGCATCCTCTTCGACGACGACGAGGACCCCGCGCCGGACCCGGCCGCGGAAGCCGCCTGGTACGCGAAGTTCATCGACGGCGTCACCGAGCACACCGGCGCCCCGAAGCCCACCCACCTGTCCTGGGTGGCCCGCACGAGCTGGCCCGCTTCCCTCGCCGCGAAAGCCGCTGAGGCGCAAGGGAAAGCCGTCGCCGAGCTCGTCTTGACCCGGCTGCGGGAAACGACGTTCCTGCACGGCACCCCGGCCGATGACACCGAGCGCGTGCTCGACGCCGTCGAAGGCGTGCCGGGCCTCGACGTCGAGCTTCTGAAAGCAACCATGGCGAGCGACGAAGTCCGCCAGGCCGTGCGCGACGACTGGCGTGAGACGCGCGACCCGTGCCCGGAAGTCCTCGACATCACCGCGCCCGGACCGCACACCGGCCGCGCGAAGCACCTCGAACACCACGTCCGTTACGCCCTGCCGACGCTGAAGTTCACCGGGCCCGGCGGCCGGTTCGTCGTTCCCGGCTGGCGTCCGCTGCGCGAGTACTTCGACGCCGCGCGCGCCGCGACGGTCCACAGTGGATCTCTTCCCGGTTCGTGGGAACCCGGCCGCGGGCGTTGACTCTCCCCGGCCGCGGGGGAAAATAGACACACGCCGGTGACCATTCAGCCCGGCACCGCCACCGATTCTCCGCGACCCGACACCGCATTGGGGAGTTCCCGCATGCCCTCGAAACCCCGGCTCGCCCTGCTCGTGGCCGCCCTGCTCGGCCTCACCACGCTCACGGCGTGCGGGTCGTCCACTTCGGACGCTTCCGGCGAGGTCGTGCTGCGCGTCGGCGACCAGACCGGTGCCACGCAGTCCCGGCTCAAGGCCGCCGAGCTGCTCGACAACCTGCCGTACAAGATCGAGTGGTCCCAGTTCGCCGCGGCGGTCAACCTGCACGAAGCCCTGCGCGCGGACGCCATCGACATCGGCGGCGCCAACGACTCCCCCACGGTCACCGCGATCGCCGGCGGCTCCAAGATCAAGGTCGCCGCGGCCTGGAGCAACGGCGGCAAGGGCACCTACCTCCTGGTGCCGAAGGACAGCCCCGCCCGCACGGTCGCCGACCTCAAGGGCAAGCGGATCTCCCCCACCACCCGCGGCAGCGTCGCGCACTACCTGGTGATCGGCGCGCTGAAGCAGGCCGGCCTCACGGACAAGGACGTCACGCTCAACTTCCTCGCGCCTTCCGAGGCGAACGGCGCGTTCTCGACCGGCAACATCGACGCCTGGGCCACCTGGAGCGTCTACGCCGCCCGCGCTCGCGGCGAACTCGGCGCCCGCGTGCTGTCCGACGGCGCGGGCATCAACTCCGGCCTCAACGTGTTGTCCGCCACCGACAAGGCCTTGGGCGACCCGCGCAAGCGCACGGCCATCCAGGACTTCGCGAGCCGCGTCGACAAGAGCTACACGTGGTCGAAGGACAACCCCGACGCCTTCGACAAGTGGTACGCCGGGTTCGCGCACCAGCCTCTGGAAGTCGCCGCCCAGGTCCGCCCGGACGAGACGACCTACCAGCGCATCCCGGTCGACGCCGCGCTCGCCGCCCAGCTGCAGAAGACCTACGACACGTGGGTCCAGCAGGGTCTGTTCCCCGGTGGCAAGAAGCTGAGCGAGTACGTCGACTCCGGGCTCGATCCGCGATGACCCGCGCTGCCGCCCGGCCCGTGGTCGTCCGCTTCCCGTACCGGGCCGTCTCCTGGCTGACCCCGATCGCCGTGCTCGCGCTCTGGGAGCTCCTGGCCCGGACCGGGATCTTGCCCCGGCAGGTGCTGCCGGCGCCGAGCAGCGTGCTGGCCAAGGCGAGCGACCTGGTCGCCGACGGCGAGCTGCCGTCGAACCTGCTGGCCAGCCTGCGGCGGTCGGCGACCGGGTTCGCCATCGGCGCGAGCCTCGGCCTCGGGCTCGGGCTGCTCGTCGGACTGTCCAAAGTGGCCGAAGCGCTGCTGGACCGCAGCATCCAGATGGTCCGCGCGGTGCCGTTCCTCGCGATCCTGCCGCTGGTGATCGTCTGGTTCGGGATCGGCGAGGCCGGGAAGATCTTCCTCATCGCGCTCGGCACCGCCGTCCCGCTGTACTTGACCACCGTGCTCGGCATCCGCCAGATCGATCCGAAGCTCCTGGAAATGACCGACATCGTCGGCCTCGGCCGCGTCGCGCGCATCCGCTGGGTCGTGCTACCGGGTGCGCTGCCGTCGATCCTCGGCGGGCTTCGGCTGTCGCTGACGGCGGCCTGGCTCGCGCTCGTCATCGCCGAAACCCTCGGCGCCGACGCGGGCCTCGGGTTCATGGCCACCAACGCCCGCGAGTTCCTGCAGACCGACGTGATCGTGCTCGTCGTGCTCATCTACGCCGTGATCGGGATCCTCTGCGACCTGGTCACCCGCCTGCTCGAGCGCCGCCTGCTGCGCTGGCACCCCACCTACGCCCGCCTGACCGCCTGAGGAACCCCCATGACACTCTCCCGTCGCACGTTCCTGACCGCAGCCGGGCTCACCGCCCTCGCCGCCCCGCTCGCCGCGTGCGCCACCGGCTCGGCCGGCGGCGCCACCGAGGGCAAGGTGCGGCTGACCTACAGCACCATCTCCGTCCCCAAGTCCCGGGGTGTGCTCGAAAGAACGCTCAAGGACCAGGGCATCACCGTCGAGTGGGTGGGCCCGTTCCCCAACCACGCGCCGACGCTGCAGGCCGTCGTCGGCGGCACCGCCGACTTCAGCTTCGGCGGCAGCACCACCCCGGCCGACCAGGCGATCCTCTCGGGCGCGGACCTCGTCTACGTCGCCTGGGCGGCGTCGGCCCCGCGGACCACCGCGATCGTCGCCGGCGCGCACACCGGCATCGAGAAGGTCACCGACCTGGCGGGCAAGACGGTCGCGGTCAACAAGGCCGGGCTCGGCGAGTTCCTGCTGGTGGCCGCGCTGGAGAAGTACCACGTGCCGCGCGAGTCGGTGAAGGTCACCTACCTCAACCCGCCCGAGGCGTCCGCGGCCTTCGGCGCCGGGAAGATCGACGCCTGGGCCATCTGGCAGGGCTTCCGCGAGATCGCCGAGGTCCAGTACGGCGCCAAGCCCATCTTCGTCGACGGCGACGAGCTGGACTTCCAGATCGACTTCACCAGCTACCTCGTCCGCCGCGACTACGCCGAACAGAACGCCGACACGATCCGGAAGGTGATCGCCGCGTTCCAGGCCGACTACGAGTGGCAGAACCAGCACTACAAGGAGTCCCTCGACATCGGCAACGCCGTCTCCCACTACCCGCAGGCGGTGCTGGACAAGATGGCCGCGAAGAACGTCCAGACGAAGCTGGCGCTCATCAACGACGACGGGATCGCGCAGCTGCAGCGCGGCGCCGACTGGCTGACCCAGCGCAAGATCCTCAGCGGGCCGATCACCATCGCCGACCACGCCGTGAAGCTGTGAGCACCGCCGTGCGCGTGCGCGCGCTGACCAAGAGCTTCGGGCCGCGGACCGTCCTGAGTGGACTCGATCTCGACATCGCGTCCGGCGAGTTCGTCGCGCTCATCGGCGAAAGCGGCTGCGGCAAAACCACGTTGCTGCGCCTGCTCGCCGGGCTCGAGGCGCCGGACAGCGGTGATCTCGACGCCCCGGCCGAGCGGATGGTGGTGTTCCAGGAACACCGGCTGCTGCCGTGGCGGCGGGTCTGGCAGAACGTCGCCGTCGGCCTCCCCCGCGAGGCCGCCGCCCGGGCGTTGACCGAAGTCGGCCTCTCCGGGCACCTCGACGCCTGGCCGGTCACACTGTCCGGCGGCGAGGCCCAGCGCGTTGCCCTCGCCCGGGCGCTCGTCCGCGAACCCCGGCTGCTGCTGCTCGACGAACCGTTCGCCGCCCTCGACGCGCTGACCCGGATCAAGATGCACGCCCTCGTGCGGCAGCTCGTCGCCGTGCACCGCCCGGCCGTCCTGCTGGTCACCCACGACGTCGACGAGGCCATCCTCCTCGCCGACCGGGTGGTGGCGATGCGGTCCGGCCGGCTCGCCGCCGAACACCGCGTCGGCTTCGAGGGCGAGCGCAGCCGCCGCAACCCGGAGTTCGAGGAGCTGCGGTACCGGCTGCTGGCCGAGCTCGGCGTCGCCGAACTGGCCGAGACCCGGTGAACGCCGACGTGCTCGTCATCGGCGGCGGCCTCGCCGCGACCTGGACCGCCTTGGCCGCGGCCCAGGCCGGCGGCGACGTCGTGCTGGTGGACAAGGGCTACTGCGGCACCAGCGGCGTCACCGCCACGGCCGGGGTCACCCACTGGTTCGTCCCGCCTTCGCGGCACGAGCAGGCGGTGACCGAGCGGCACGCGCACGCGGGCGGGCTCGCCGATCCCGAGCAGGCGCTGCGGGTGCTGCGCACGACGTGGGAGCGACTGCCCACGTTGGACCGGTACTACCCGTTTCCGCTCCGGGACGGGCAACCCGACCGGACGAACAACGTGCGCGGACCGGAGTACCTGCGCGCGATGCGCGGCCTCGTCCACCGCGCCGGCGTCCGGATCCTCGACCACCACCCGGCCCTCGAACTGCTGCTGCGCCCGGACGGCTCGGTCGGCGGCGCGGCCGGCGTCCGGCGGCAGGCGGGCGGGAACTGGCAGGTCCGCGCGGGTGCGGTCGTGCTGGCCACCGGCGGCACGGCGTTCCGCTCGCACCTGCTCGGCTCCCGCGGCAACACCGGCGACGGCCACCTCATGGCCGTCGAAGCCGGCGCGACGCTCTCCGGCATGGAGTTCTCCAACTACTACACCCTGGCCCCGGCGTTCTCCACGATGGCGCGGTCGATGACGTACCTGTTCGGCACCTACACCGATGCCGACGGCCACGTGCTCGACCTGCCGTCCGGCCCGGAGCGCAACCGCGTCCTCGGCGCGGCGCTGCTGCGCGGGCCGGTGTTCACCACACTCGACCGGGCGCCGGAGTGGGTACGCCGGAAGATGCCCGTGGTACAGCCGAACTTCCTGCTTCCGTTCACCCGCCGCGGCCTCGACCCCTACCGGGACCGGTTCGAGGTCACGCTGCTCGGCGAGGGCACGATCCGCGGCGTCGGCGGGCTGGTCGTCCGAGGTACGGACTGCGCCACCGACGTCCAGGGCCTGTTCGCCGCCGGGGACGTCGCGAGCCGGGTGCCGGTCGTCGGCGCCATCTCCGGCGGCGGCTCGCCGAACTCGGCGTGGGCGGTCTCCTCGGGCACGTGGGCCGGGCGGGCCGCGGTCCGGCACGCGCGCGGCTCCGTCGCGGCTCCCCTGCGCCCGGCCGGCCGGGCGGGGATCCGGCCGAGCGGACGTCGCGCGGCGGTCGACACCACCGCCGTGGTCGACGTCGTCCGCGAGGAGCTGAACGCCTATGACAAGAACATGTTCCGCGACGACGCCGGTCTCCGAGGTTCTTTGTCTACATTGGATTCCTTGTGGACGGACGTCGAAGCGGGCCTGACCGGCACCGGCCGGGACGCCGTGACCGCGCGCGAAACGGCGTCACTGGTCGCCATGGGCCGCTGGGTCAAGACCGCGGCTCTGCGACGGCGGGAGACCTTGGGGATGCACTGGCGGACCGACGGGCAGGAGGCCGCATGATCGAGCTCGTCCTCGCCGACCGGTGCATCGCCTGCGACAAGTGCGTCCAGGTGTGTCCCAGCGACGTCTTCGACGCCGTCCCGGACGCCCCACCGGTCGTCGCCCGGCAGGCCGACTGCCAGACCTGCTTCCTCTGCGAGCTGTACTGCCCGGTCGACGCGCTGTTCGTCGACCCCGACTGCCGCACCGCCGTCACCGTCGACGAAACCGCCGTGCGGGCGGGCGACTGGCCCGCGCAGTACCGGCGCGACTCCGGCTGGGGCCGGGCGCGCCGCACCCACGCCAACGAAAGCTGGCGGATGAGCGACATCTTCGCCGCCGCCCGCGCCCTGGGACAGGAGACCCCGTGACGCTCGAGTTCATCGGCTACGCCGCCGGCCGCCAGGCCAGCGAGATCGTCGCGCCGGAAGGCCCGATCATCCAGCCCGGCTACCTGCGCGAGGTCGCCCGCACGCACGAAGAAGCCGGGTTCGACCGCGTGCTGATCGCCCAGTCGGCGAGCAGCCCGGACGGGTTCGTGCTCGCCGACCAGGTCCTCGCCGCCACCGAGCGGCTCGGCGTGCTGCTCGCCCACCGCCCCGGGTTCGTCGCGCCGACGCAGCTGGCCCGCAAGTTCGCCACGCTCGACGCGTTCCACCCCGGCCGGATCGCGCTGCACGTGATCACCGGCGGCGACGACGCCGACCAGGCGCGCGACGGCGACTTCACCGACAAGCCCACCCGCTACCGCCGCACCGACGACTTCCTCTCGGTGGTGCGGCGGACGTGGGAGTCGGCCGAGCCGTTCGACCACGAAGGCGAGTTCTACCGGGTCCGGGGCGCGCGCTCGGACGTCCGGCCCTCGCGCGGGATCCCGGTGTACTTCGGCGGCGCGTCCGCCGACGCGATCCGGGTCGGGGCGAAGCACGCCGACGTCTACGCCTTCTGGGGTGAGCCCCTGGCCGGGATCGCCGAGCGGATCGAACAGGTCCGCGCGGCCGCCGACCGGGACATCGCGTTCAGCGTCAGCCTCCGGCCCATCCCCGCGGCGACCGAAGCCGAGGCGTGGGAGCGGGCCCGCGACATCCTGCGGCTCACCCAGGACCGCGTCGGCGAGTTCAAGGGCCGCCGCGACTCCAGCGAAGCGGTCGGGTCGCAACGGCTGCTGGAGGCGGCCGCGACCGGCGACGTGGTCGACGAACGGCTGTGGACGGCGGTGGCGAAGACGACCGGCGCCGCCGGGAACTCGACCGCGCTGGTCGGCAGCTACGAGCAGGTCGCGGACTCGCTGCTCGACTACGTCCGCCTCGGCGTGGGCACGCTGCTGATCCGCGGCTTCTCGCCGCTGGCCGACGCCCGCGACTACGGCACGCTGGTGAAGCTCGTCCGGGAGCAGGCCGACGCGGTTACCGTCGGGGCATGAAGCCGAGCACATCGCACTGGGGAGCCTTCTCCGCCGAGGTCGACGCCGACGGCCGGCTGCGGGTCGAGCCGCACCCGGCGGACCCCGCGCCGTCTCCGCTGCTGGGCAACCTGGCCGCCGCGCTGGACCACCCCACCCGGGTAGCCCGGCCGGCGGTCCGCCGCGGCTGGCTCGAAGACGGCCACGGCCCGGACGAGCGGCGCGGCCGCGACGAGTTCGTCGAAGTGCTGTGGGACGAGGTCCTCGACCGGCTGACCGCCGAACTGGACCGCGTCCGGACCGAGCACGGCAACCAGGCCATCTTCGGCGGCTCCTACGGCTGGGCCAGCGCGGGCCGGTTCCACCACGCGCAAAGCCAGCTGCACCGGTTCCTGAACACCATCGGCGGCTTCACCTCGTCGCGCAACAGCTACAGCAACGGCACGTCCTCGGTGCTGCTGCCGCACGTCGTGGGCGACGCGCACGCGGTGCTGCGGCAGGCGTCGACCTGGCCGACGATCGCCGAGCACACCGAGCTGATCGTCGCGTTCGGCGGGGTGCCGGAGAAGAACGTCTTCGTCACCCCCGGCGGCGTCACGGCCCACGGCACGCCCGGGCACCTCGCGCGGTTCGGCGGCCGCGTCGCGCTCGTCAGCCCGCTGCGCGACGACGTCCCGTCCACCGTGGATTCCCGGTGGTACCCGATCCGGCCCGCGACCGACACCGCGCTGATGCTGGCGCTGGCCCACACGCTCGTCGTCGAGAACCGGCACGACCGGGCGTTCCTCCACCGCTACTGCGTCGGCTACGACGAGTTCGAGCGGTACCTGCTCGAAGGTGCGAAGGACGCCTCGTGGGCCTCCGGGATCACCGGCATCCCGGCGGCCGACATCGTCGCGCTGGCCAGGGAGATGGCCGCGCACCGGACCCTGGTCACGGTGACGTGGTCGCTGCAGCGCGCCGAACACGGGGAGCAGCCGGTGTGGGCGGGCATCGCGCTGGCCGCGATGCTGGGGCAGATCGGCCTGCCCGGTGGCGGGTTCGGCCACGGCTACGGCTCGATGGGCGACGTCGGCGACACCGGCCCCGAGCTGCGGATCCCGTACCTGCCCCAAGGCCGCAACCCCGTCGGCGAGTTCATCCCGGTCGCGCGGATCGCCGACCTGCTGCTGCACCCCGGCGACCCCTACGACTACAACGGCGAACTCCGCAGCTACCCCGACATCCGGCTCGTGTACTGGGCCGGCGGCAACCCGTTCCACCACCACCAGGACCTCAACCGCCTGCGCCGCGCGTTCACCCGGCCGGACACGATCATCGTCCACGAACCCCACTGGACGGCCACCGCCCGGCACGCCGACATCGTGCTCCCGGCGACCACCGCCCTGGAACGCGAGGACCTCGGCTCCGGCCGCCGCGACACGCACGTCATCGCGATGCACCGGATCGCCGCTCCCGTGGGGGAAGCGCGGGACGACTACGAGATCTTCGCGGCTTTGGCCTCCCGGCTCGGCGTTCTCGACGCCTTCGCCGAAGGCCGGACCCCGAGGCAGTGGCTGGAACACCTCTACGGCGGATGGCGCGCCGCGCCGACGTTCGAGCAGTTCTGGGCGGACGGCGAGCTGCGGCTCCCACCCGGCCGCGAGCACCACACGCTGTTCGCGAACTTCCGCGCCGACCCGGACGCCCATCCCCTGCGCACCCCGAGCGGCCGCATCGAGATCACGTCGGCGACCGTCGCGGGGTTCGGCTATCCGGACTGCCCCGGTCACCCGGTCTGGCTGCCCCCCACCGAAACCGGGCCGCTGTGGCTGATCGCCAACCAGCCACGCACCCGGCTGCACAGCCAGCTCGACGCCGGCGACGTCAGCCGGGCAGGCAAGGTGGCGGGCCGCGAACCGGTCCGCCTCAACCCGGCCGACGCGGCGGCCCGCGGCATCGCGACCGGCGACGTCGTCCGGGTGTTCAACGCCCGCGGCGCCTGCCTCGCGGGCGCCGTCCTCGACGACGCGCTCCGCCCGGGCGTGGCCCAGCTGCCGACGGGCGCCTGGTTCGACCCGGTCGACGACCACCCGTCGGGCCCGCTGTGCGCGCACGGCAACCCGAACGTCCTGACCGCGGACATCCCCTCGTCCCGCCTGTCGCAGGGCTGCGCCGGCCAGCACGCCCTGGTCGAGATCGAACGATTCACCGGCCCGGTGCCGGAAGTACGGGCCTGGCGGCCACCGATCGAAAGCGGGAACCGATGATCGAGCTGCACCCCGTGTCCTCCGAAAGCCGGCTGCGCGAAGCCTTCGGCTGCTTCCCGTCCGGGGTCACCGCCGTGTGCGGCCTCATCGACGGCGTCCCCCACGGACTGGCCGCCAGCTCCTTCACTTCCGTCTCGCTGGCTCCCCCGCTGGTCTCGATCTGCATCCAGCACACGTCGTCGACCTGGCCGCGGCTGCGCGGCCGACGTCTCGGCCTGAGCGTCCTGGCCGAGGGCCAGGACGACGCCTGCCTCCGCCTGTCCGCCCGCCGCGGCGACCGCTTCCGTGACGTCGAGTGGGAGCCCGGCCCGCACGGCAGCGTGTTCATCAGCGGCTCGAGCGCCTGGCTGGAGTGCTCGGTGCACGAGGAGGTCCCGGCCGGGGACCACCTGATCGCGTTGCTGCGCATCCACGGCCTGCGCGCGGCCGAGAACCCTCCCTTGGTCTTCCACGGCAGCCGCTTCCGCCGGCTCGCCGCGGTGTGACCCCCGGCCGGACGTGCGCTCCGTTCTCCGACGGGCTACGCGCGAGCGAGGATGTCCGCGGCCACTCGCCCGGGAGCCTCGATGTGTGGACAGTGGCCGGGTACTCGACCACGTCGGCGTCGGGGATCCGGCTCCGCAATCCGCCGGCGACCCGGACACGAGATCGGGATGTACCGGAGCAGCCGCGCGGTCAGGTCGGGGTCGGGATGGCCGGCGCGCAGCGCGCGGTAGTGCAGCCCGGCCACGTCGGGGTCCAGGGGTGCCCGGGTGAGAAACCCACCACGAGGCCCGTTGGATGAGCAGGGGCCGGTACTGGTCGGCGTACAGGAACACGCGCCGGTCCCCTTCGCCCTCGCCGACGCGCTGGCCTACAAGTTCGGCTACCGCGACCCGGACCCCGACACCGCCCGCGAACGCTACGCCGCGGAGGCGCACCGCTTCAGCCTCGTCTCCGCCGGCCTCGTCGGGTCCCCACCTGCCGGCTGCTGGCCATCAACGGCATGGAGGACTCCATCTTCCCGGTCGAGGACACCCTCCTCGTCGCCGCACCCGGCCGCGACAAGGACCTCGTCCTGCGCGCCAATCTCGGCCACATGGGCAACCCGGGCGCCGAACCGATCCTCCACGCCTGGATCGACGACCTCATCGCCGAGCACGCCGGCTGATCACCACGCCGGACGACGTGGTGGTCGCCGCCGTCGGGATTCAGCCCGTGGTGATGATCAGCTTGCCGCCCTTGGGGGTGCCGTGGCGTTCGAGCTCGGTGAGCGCCGGGATCGCGTCGGCGAGCGGCACGGTCCGGGCGACCGGGATCAGCAGCTGTCCCCGCGCGGCCATGCGGACCACCTCGTCGAGGTCCTCCGTGCTGGGCCGGCCCATCATCACCCGGTACGGTCCCGGTAGGACACTCCTGGCGAACTTCGCCGGCGTGGGGACGATGTCGATGATGCGGCCGCCGGGCCTCAGCAGCGTCCGCGCTGACGAGGCCGAGAGCGTGCCGGGCGTGTCGAGGACGAGGTCGAACCGTCCTCGCAGCCGCGCCGGGTCGAAGCCGGGCTCGACGATCGGGTCGATGCCGAGCTCGTGCGCTTCCGCCACGGCGGTGGCCCGGCAGCTCCCGCCCACCGAGGCGCCGGACAGCACCGCGATCTGGGCGGCGGCCCGGCCGACGCCGCCGAGGCAGCCGTTGACGAAGACGGCCTGCCCGGCTCGGAGGTTCCCCTTGCCGAGGATGGCCTGGAACGCGGTGATGCCGACGACCGGGATCGCCGCGGCCCGCTCGTAGGACAGCTCCGCGGGCTTGGGCACCACCGCCTTTTCCTCGGCGATGACCATCTCGCCGAACGCCCCCGCCCCCTTGAGGCTCGTCCCGCCGACGACCGCTTCGCCGACCCGTAACCTGGTGACGTCCGCACCGATCGCCTCCACCACGCCCGCGAAGTCGTTGCCGAACCCTCGTGGGAAGGCACGGCCGGTCATCAGGCGCAGCTCGCCGCTGCGCATCTTCCAGTCCATCGCGTTGGCGGCCGCGGCCTTCACCCGCACGAGCACCTCGCCCGGGCCCGGGCGGGCCGGCTCGAAATCCTCCAGCTTCAGGACGTCCGGGCCGCCGTACCGGTGATACTGGAGTCGCTTCACAGCGAGGCCTTGGTGATGGCGACGTCGCGGTCCACGCCGGTCGCGGCCCACTCCCGCACGACGGCGAGGTAGCCGAGGGGCCCGGGGCCGTACTGGCCGCCCATCACGGTCGGTTTCGGGTCGTCGAGCTTGCCCTCGTTGTTGTAGTAGCTCGGGGTGCATTCCGCGTCGTACCGGGTGCGGTCGACGTGCACCCGGGCCAGTTCGTCGGCCCAGCGCCGCTCGGCGTCGGCGGTCACCTCGGCGACGGTGACGCCGGCCCGCAGGAAACGCGCGGTCAGCGCCGCGACGTGCTCGGCCTGGCGGGAGGTGACGTGCGGGAAGTTGATCGAGATGGCGGCCTGCTCGATGCCGCCGAGGAGGAAGAAGTTCGGGAAGGAGCTGGTCATCATGCCGTGCAGGCTGCGCATCCCGTCCTGCCAGTGCTGGGCCAGGGTCACCCCGCCCCGCCCGATGAGCCGGTACCCGCCGGCTTCGTAGGTGTAGGCGCCGGAGTCGAACCCGGTGGAATAGATGATCAGATCGACCTCGTGCTCGCCCCCGTCGACCACGACCCCGCGTTCGGTGATGTGGTCCACCCCGCGGCCGTCGGTGTCGACCAGGGTGACGTTGTCGTGGTTGAACGCCGGGTAGTAGTCGTCGCTGAACAGCGGGCGCTTGCAGAAGTAGTCGTACCAGGGCTGCAGCGACTTCGCCGTGGCCGGATCACGGACGGTCTCGGTCACCCGCGCACGGATCTCCTCCATCTTGGCGAAGTCGACGGCCTGCATCGCGGCGAAGTCCGGCGCCGCGCCCGGTCCACTGTGGACCGCCGCCGCGACCCGCCGGGCCATCCGGGTGCCCTCGTCGTCGACAAGGTCCGGCACCGGCAGGCCCGCCATGAGCTCGACGAAGTTGTCCATGCGCTTGCGCTGCCAGCCGGGCTCCTGCGCGCGGTACCACTCCGGGTCGGTTGGCCGGTTGCCCCGGGCGTTGACGATCGCGGGAGTGCGCTGGAAGACGTACACCCGCTGTGCGCTCTCGGCGAGGTGCGGCAGGATCTGGATGGTGCTCGCGCCGGTGCCGATCACCGCGACCCGCTGGTCCGCGAGCTTGGCCAGCCGGCCGTCCCAGCCGCCACCGGTGACCCCGTAGTCCCACCGGCTGGAGTGGAACGCCTTTCCCCGGAAGTTCTCGATCCCCTTGATGCCCGGGAGCTTGGGCCGGCTCAGCGGGCCGGTGCCGACCATCACGAACCGCGCGCGCAGCACATCCCCCCGATCGGTGGAGACCACCCACCGGGACGACTGCTCGCTCCAGACGACCTGGGTGACCGTCGTGCCGAGCAGCGCCCGCGAGTAGAGGTCGTAGTGCCGTCCGATCGCCCGGGCGTGCTCGAGCATCTCCGGGCCACCGGCGTACTTCTCGCTCGGTACCGTCCCGATCTCTTCGAGCAACGGCATGTAGACATAGGACTCCATGTCGCAGCGCACGCCCGGATACCGGTTCCAGTACCAGACGCCGCCGAAGTCACCGGCCTGGTCCACGATCAGGAAATCGCGCACCCCGGCCTCGTCCAGTCGCGCCGCCATCGACAGCCCGGCCCAGCCTCCGCCGAGGACGAGGGCGTCCACCTCGACGGACCGGGCCTCGCGCGGCTGACCTCCGGGACTCGACTCCAGGTACGGGTCGGCCGCGAACTTCGCGTAGTCCCCGCTGACGTCCAGGTACTGCTCGTTGCCGTCGGGCCGCAGCCGTTTGTCCCGCTCCTGGCGGTACTTCTGCCGGAGCCGCGCGGGATCGAACTCGCCGGAAGCTCTCCGGTCACTGCTGTCGCTCATGGCGGTCCCTCTCCTCGCGTTGTCGCGCCGTGACATCACACTAGCACGCGATGTCGCGGCGCGACATCATGCTACGTTCGATGTCGCGGCGTGACATCCGACACCGCGATCCGGCCACCGTCGAGAAGGCAGGTCACCCCATGAGCAAGGCACAACGTGCGCAGGTCGACGCGATCCTGCGACAGCCGCGGCCCGCACCGCGGAACCTGGAAGAAATGCGCGCCGGCTACGCCGCGACGCAAGCCCGGATGGTGGTCCCGGACGGGATCCGCACCTCGGAGACGACGCTCGGCGACCGCCGCGCCCTCCTCATCGAGCCGACCGGAGGCACCCGCCCGGGAACGATCCTGTACTTCCACGGCGGCGCCTGGAGCCTCGGCTCGCCGGAGACAGCGCTTTCGCTGACCGGGGCCCTCGTCAGCCGCACGAGGGTGCGAGCGCTGTCCGTGGACTACCGCCTGGCTCCGGAGCACCCGTACCCGGCGGCGGTCGACGACGGCGCGAACGCCTACCGCGCCCTGCTGGAGAACGGCGAGGACCCCGCACGCGTCGCGCTGGCCGGAGACTCGGCCGGCGGCTCGCTGGCCGTCACGACCGCGCTGCGGGCCCGGGAATCCGGCCTGCCCGCGCCCGCGGCGGTCGTCGCCTTCTCCGGCGCCTTCGACGTGACCCTGAGCGGCGAGAGCATGGACACCAAGGCGGGCATCGACCCGATCTTCACGCGGGAGATGCTCGGACCGGTGGTCGGCCTGTACTGCGCCGGCCAGGACCTGCGGCATCCGCACCTGAGCCCCGCCCTGTCGGCGGACCTCACCGGATTCCCGGCGACGCTGCTGCAAGCGGGTACCCACGAGGTCCTGCTCGACGACTCGGCCCGCCTGGCGGCCCGCGCGATCGACGCCGGCGTCGACGTCGTCCTCGACGTCACCGCCGAGGTCCCCCACGTCTTCCAGAGCTTCGCCGGCGTCCTCGAGGAAGCCGGCCACGCCCTCGACCGCGCGGCGCTGTTCCTGTCCCAGCACCTGCACTGAGGCTCCGGCCGCGTTGTCACGACGAGTCATCACGGGAGGTACACTCCCGCCATGCCCCGATGGGAAGAAGGCAGCGAGACGCGGATGAAACAGGCCGCCATGGAGCTGTTCGAAGAGCAGGGTTTCGAGGCCACCAGCGCGGTCCAGATCGCCGAACGCGCCCGCGTCACCACCCGGACCTTCTTCCGGTACTTCCCGGACAAGGAAGAGATCATCTTCGCCGACGCGGACCTCCTCAAGGAGGTGCTCGTCGGGGAGCTCCTGCAGACCCCGGACCTCACGCAGCCGCTCCAGGCGGTGGTCCGGACCTTGACCAGGTACGACTGGGAATCCCTCGGATCGCGGGAAACCCTGTACCGGCGGAGCCGGATGATCACCGAGAACCCCCGGCTGCTGGAACGCGACCTGATCAAGCAGCACCAGATGGCCGAAGGGTTCCGCCAGGCCCTCTGCGAGCGTGGAATCGACCCCGACATCGCGGAGCTCGCCGCCAGCACGGGCAGCCAGATCTTCCGCACGGCCTACCGGAAGTGGCTGGAAGGTCAGGACGACACCGACCTGACGACCATCACCGAAACCGTGCTGTCCCTGCTCACCACCATCGTGCCCGCGACCCGGTCTCCGCGGCGCCGGACTCCGGCCACCCGGCACCCCTGACCACCTGCCCCAACGGGTTGACGTCGCGCCGAGACATCACTAGCATGATGTCACGGCGCGACATCACATTCAAAGGGGCCGAAATGTCAGATCGCAACCGCACGAAGTTCCCGTGGGGAAAGGTGCTCATCTCGATTTCCGCGGCGGGAACCGCGGTCGGCGTTTATGTGGCCGACTGGAACGAAACGCACATTCACAACCCGTCTTGGCCACCGCACGCGAAGTTCCACAACGCGCAGACCATGAGCATGGGCGTCGCGCTGGGGGCGGCGGTCCTCCACTACCTGTGGAAACCGAACCAGACGCGCGCGTCGCTGGACGCGGCCGCCGTCATCGCGAGCATGTACGGCCTCACCCAGCTGTCCGTCGCGTTCTACCCGGGCATCTCCAGCGTCGACCCGCCCGGTAAGAACACCTGGCCGCAGCTCATGACCACCCTGCCCAGCCTCGGCTTCGTCCTCGCCGGCTACCTGCTGGAACGCCGCCGCACCCACCACAATGGAGAGTACTGACATGATCATCGAAATCGCCCAGATCACCGTGAAGCCGGGCACCGAGAAAGAATTCACGGAAGCGCACATCGCCGCCAGCCAGGGGTTCGAGGCCACCGAGGGAGTGCTTTCGGTCCGCCTCACCCAGGGGGTCGAGACCCCGACGAACTTCGTGCTGCTCGTGGAATGGTCCGATCTCGCGGCCCACGAGCGCTACCGCGAAACCGAGCAGTACGCCCAATGGCGCAAGGCGATCAGCCCGTACCCCGCCGGGCCCGCCGCCGTCCAGCACACCCACGTCGTCGCCTGACGGTGAGAGATGACCATGACCGATAGATTCGCCAACCGCGTAGCCGTCGTCACGGGCGGCGCTTCGGGGATCGGCCTCGCCGTCGCGCGGCAGATCGCGGCCGAGGGAGGCCGGGTCGCCCTGTGGGATCTCGACGCCGGCAAGCTGAAGGACGCCCGGGACCACAGCGGCGCCGCCTACGTGCACGCGGTCGACGTGACCGATGCGTCCGGTGTCGGCGAAGCGCACGCGGCGACCGTCGAGGAACTGGGCCCGGTCGACGTCCTGGTCACTTCCGCGGGCATCATCGGGCCCATGCGGCCGGTCGGTGAGCTGTCCTATGAGGACTGGCGCCGCATCAACGCCGTGAACCTGGACGGGACGTTCCTGTGCTGCACGGCAGTCGTGCCGGCCATGCGTGAGCGCGGCTACGGGCGCATCGCGACGGTTTCGTCGATAGCCGGCAAGGAGGGAGTTCCCGGAGGCGCCGCTTACGGAGCTTCGAAAGCCGGTGTCATCAGTTTGACGAAGACACTCGGCAAGGAGCTCGCCCCGTTCGGCGTGACGGTCAACACCATCACGCCGGGTCCCACCGAGACGGCCATGGTGAACGACGTGCCGGCCGAGGCGATCGAGATGATGAAGCGCATGGTGCCGATGGGACGCATCGCGGCCGCGCGGGAGATCGCCGACGTCCTCTGTTTCATGGTGAGCGAGTCGTGCAGTTTCACGACCGGTGCGGTGTTCGACGCCTCCGGGGGCCGGGCCAACTATTGAACCGGCGGCCTCAGGGCGCTGGTCGGGTGCCGCTGCTCCGGGCCCGGCCGAGCTCGGCCCGGGACAGCGGCAACCGGACGGCGGGCGGCAACGGCGTCCGGACGGGGTCCGCCCGGAACGACTGGAGCATCAGGGCCGCGAACCGGCGGGAGGCCGCCACCCGCAGGTCGGGCGTCTCGGCGCGGATGCCTTCGTTCGCCATCAGCGCGAGGCTGATGTCCTCCAGCACGAAGTCGTCCCGCAGCTCGCCTGCTTCCTTCGCGAGCCGCACCAACCGGAGCAGCAGCCGCAGCGTCCGGTCACGGTCCGCGGCGAAGTGGGCGATGCCGGGCACCTGCGAGGTGAACGCGCGGGCGAAGCCGCGGTCGAGGGCGTGCACCTCCATGAGCCGCTCGATGACCAGGCAGAACCCGCGCCACGGATCGTCGGCCGCGAGGCCTTCCTCGACGATGGCCCGGCACGAGGCCAGCTGGTCGGCGAAGGCCTCGGCCAGCAGGGCTTCTTTGGTCCGGAAGTGCCGGTAGACGGTCGCGACACCGACTCCGGCGCGCCGGGCGATCTCGCGGATCGGCACGTCCAGGCCTTCGGCGGCGAAGGCCGCGCGGGCGACCACGAGGATGCGCCCGCGGTTGTCGCGGGCGTCGGAGCGCAGCGGTGCTCTCACTTCGGCCGTCACCGCTCTCACTTTAGCCAACCGGACGGGGTGTTCCGTTACGTTCGCCCGTATGAGAGCTGTCCAGTTTTCCTCCTACGGCCCGCCGAGCGTGGTGGAGGTCACCGAGGTGCCGGCGCCGCACGCCGGCCCGGGTGAAATCCGCGTCGCCGTAAGGACTTCCGCGATCTCGCCCGGCGAGATCCGGCTCCGGTCCGGGGAGCTGCGGGACGTCGTGCCGGTGAAGTTCCCGTTCCGCACCGGCTTCGACGCGGCGGGCGTGGTCGACGAGATCGGCTCCGGCGTCACGGATGTGCGGATCAGCGACCCGGTGTTCGGCATGGCTCCCGCGGCCACGCGTGGGGCGAACGCCGACTTCGCGGTGCTGGTGGCGTGGGCGCCGAAGCCGGCGGAGTGGAGCTGGGCGGAAGCGGCCGGCGCGGCGGGAGCGGCCGAGACGGCCACCCGGGTGCTCGACCGCCTCGCGGTCCGCGCCGGGCAGACGGTGCTGGTGCAGGGCGCGGCGGGCGGGACGGGCACGGTCGCGGTCCAGTTCGCCACCGCCCGCGGCGCGCGGGTGATCGGCACGGCGAGCCCGGGAAACCACGGCTTCCTGCGTTCGCTGGGCGCGGAAGCGACGACGTACGGCCCGGGGCTGGTCGAGCGGGTCCGCGCCTTGGCCCCGTCCGGAGTGGACGCGGTATTCGACTGCGCAGGCGGCGCGTTGCCGGACCTCATCGAGCTGACCGGCGACCCGGCGCACGTGGTGACGATCGCCGACTTCGCGGCGGCAGAGCACGGCGTACACATGTCGCACGGTTCCCCGGCCGGCTCCGGCGCGGATCCCTTGGCGTTGCACGCGCTTTCGGCCGCGGTCGCGCTGGCCGCCGAAGGACGGTTGCGGATTCCGGTCGCCGCGACGTTCCCGCTCGCCGAGGTCGCCGCGGCGCACGAACTCAGCGAAAGCCGCCACGCACGCGGAAAAATCGTGCTGCAGCACTAGTATTGCAACGACACTCGGCATGCGTGTGTTAGGTCATCTGGTAGTGGACGACGAGGTGATGGATCAGCTGGATCGGGCGCATGAGCGGGAGTCTTGCGTCGCAACATGGACGGCAGCACCTTTGCCACGACGTCCGCTGTCGTTCGACGAGCAGGACACCACCACCCTCAATCACGTCCGATGATCGGCGGCGCCGCCATCGTCGCCCATCGTGGCCGAGTGAGTTGGATACGACAACTGAGGTGAAGGTTGGGCAGCCAAGTCCGTCTGATCAACGGCCACGTCACGACTCGTCTCAGCTCAAGGCGCTGCTCACGGCGGCGCAAGAGTCGGTCAACCTGTTCGACTTCGCACTGGTGGCGATGCTCGGTCTACTCGGCCTCCGGGTGTTCGAGGCCTGCGGTGCGAACATCAACGACGTCGGCGAGGAACATGGACACCGGGTGCTGCGGGTGGTCGGCAAGGGCAGCAAGGTCGTGCTGGTGCCCTTGCCGCCGGCGGTCGGACGGGCGATCGACCGAGCTGTTGGCGACCGCAATCACGGCCCAGTCCGGCTCAATGCTGCGACCGCGCCCGCAAGAACCTCGACCGACACCCCGACTACATCCTGGCGGCATACATGGCGTCGGCAACCTGACACATAACGCACTGTCGTGTCGACGAGCGTGCGTTTAGCTCTGCGAACCGGTGTCGCGCCGCCCAGTGATCCACCGGACCAAGGTTTCGACGTAGCCGGGTACCAAAGCGGTCCCACCGTGCACTTGAACGCGGTGGTCAGCATGGGGAAACAGCTCGAC